>LNEW01000138.1 GCA_001464375.1 Rhodospirillales bacterium Ga0074136
GTGAAGCGCCAGTCATTGCCGCCGCCATGGCCTTCCAGTGGCGGTTCCGGATGCAGCGCCAGCGTCGGCGCGCGGCGTGACGTCGCGGCCTCGGCCACCAGCGCGGCGCGCGACGCGGGGTCCGGGTCGAAGGGGTCGCGGTCGAACAGGATCACGGCCAGGCGCGGGCCGGTCGGCGGCAGCCCCGCCAGCAGGCGCCGGAAATCCTCGATGGCCGCGCCGTGGTTGTTGGGCAGGCGGACCTCGCCATGCGCGGCGGGGGCGAAGGCCAGCACGGCATGGACCAACTCGGGCCGCTCCGCCGCCGCCATGATGGATTGCCAGGCGCCGCGCGACTGCCCGGCCAGCACGATGCGGCGGTAGCCCGCCTGGCGCAGCAGCGGCAGGGCGCGCGACAGGGTGGTGAGCGCGGCGGCCAGGTGGTCCTCGGCCGGGTCGCGGTCGAAGCGCATGATGTCGAAGCCGGCATCGTTCAGCATGGCCAGCGTGCCCGGCACGGCGCGGCGGCGGTGGTCCACCGCGGCGCCGCCGAAGCCGTGCGACCACACCACGACGCCCTCGGCCGCGCGCGGCCCGTGGCGGAACATCAGCGGCGCGGCGCGGAACGGACCGACCTGCGCCTCGACCGGGCGGAAGGCGGGCATCGCCAGGGCCATGACGTTGCCGTCGAAGGCCACGACGCGGCAGGTGGCCTGGTCGGGCGTGGCGGCAGCTTCGGTGTCGCAGGTGGATTGCAGGCGGTTGCGCACCGCCACCGGGCCGTCCTCGCCGCCGGTGAAGCGCCAGTTGATGGACCGCCCGTTGCCGGCCACGACGAAGCCGGCATTGGGCATGGCGCCGCGATAATGCAGCGTGAAGCCGATCACGGTGGAGGGGCCGCGCGCCTCCCCGAGGGCCGCGACCGAGAACAGCGTGCGATAGGCGGCGAAATCGGTGTTGGGGTCGGGCTGTGCGCGGGCCGGCGCGATGGCGAGCACGGACAGCAGGCCGGCCGCTAGGAATCCGCCGCGCGGGGGCTTATGCATCCTGCCTTCAACACGAACCGCGCGCGCAGGATGAACGACAGCACCGCACCCCAGGACAAGCCGGTCCAGGACGCCCCGTCCCCCCGCTACGATTTCCGCGCCGCCGAACCGCGCTGGCAGGCGGAATGGGATGCGCGCGCCTGCTTCTCCGTGCCCGACGTGCCGCCGGCCGAGGCGCGCAAATACTACGTGCTCGAGATGTTTCCCTATCCGAGCGGCAAGATCCACATGGGGCATGTGCGCAACTATACGCTGGGCGACGTTGTCGCGCGCTACAAGCGTGCGCGCGGTCACCTGGTGATGCACCCGATGGGCTGGGACGCCTTCGGGCTGCCGGCGGAGAACGCGGCGCGCGAACGCGGCGTGCATCCCGCCGCCTGGACGTACCAGAACATCGCCAACATGCGCGACGAGCTGAAGCGCATGGGGCTGTCGCTGGAATGGGCGCGCGAATTCGCCACCTGCGATCCGGAATACTACGGCCAGCAACAGAAATTGCTGCTGGATTTCTGGCGGGCCGGGCTGGTCGAGCGCCGCGAATCCTGGGTGAACTGGGACCCCGTGGACGGCACGGTTCTGGCGAACGAACAGGTGATCGACGGGCGCGGCTGGCGATCGGGCGCGGTGGTCGAGAAGAAGAAGCTGGCGCAGTGGGTGCTGGCCATCACGAAGTATGCGCCGGAGCTGCTGGAGGCGCTGTCCACGCTCGACCGCTGGCCCGAGCGCGTGAAGCTGATGCAGTCGAACTGGATCGGCCGCAGCGAGGGCGCGCGGGTGCGCTTTGCACTGTCCACGCCGGTCGATGGCATCGACGATGTCGAGGTGTTCACCACGCGGCCGGACACGCTGTTCGGCATGTCGTTCCTGGCCGTGGCGGCGGAACACCCGATCGCCACGGCCGCGGCGGCGCGCGATGCGAAGGCCGCGGAATTCGTCGCCGAATGCCGGTCCATGGGCACCAGCGAGGCGGTGATCGAGCAGGCGGAGAAGAAGGGCCACGACACCGGCATCCGCGTGAAGCATCCCTTCACCGGTGCGGAATACCCGGTGTGGATCGCGAACTTCGTGCTGTTGGAATACGGCACCGGCGCGATCTTCGGCTGCCCGGCGCATGACCAGCGCGACCTCGATTTCGCGCGGAAGTATGGGCTGGGCGTGACGCCCGTCGTGCTGCCGAAGGGCGCCGACGCCGCGAACTTCGCGGTGGCGGACGAGGCCTTCACCGATGACGGCACCGCGTTCAACTCTGGCTTCCTCGATGGGCTTGATGTTGCGTCCGCCAAGCGCGGCGCGATCGACGCGCTGGAGAAGCAGGGCGCCGGCACCGGCGTGGTGAACTGGCGCCTGCGCGATTGGGGTGTGAGCCGCCAGCGCTACTGGGGCTGCCCGATCCCCTTCATCCATTGCGATGATTGCGGCGTGGTGCCGGTGCCCGCCGACCAGCTGCCGGTGCGTCTGCCCGACGACGTGGATTTCGCCAAGCCGGGCAATCCGCTGGACACGCACCCGACCTGGAGCCACGTCGCCTGCCCGTCCTGCGCCAAGCCGGCGCGGCGCGAGACCGACACCTGCGACACCTTCGTCGATTCCTCGTGGTATTTCGCGCGCTTCTGCTCGCCGCGCGCCGACCAGCCCGTAACGCGCGCGGCGGTCGATGCCTGGCTGCCGGTGGACCAGTATATCGGCGGGATCGAGCACGCGATCCTGCACCTGCTCTATTCGCGCTTTTTCACGCGCGCGATGTCGGCCTCCGGGCATCTGGCCCTGGCCGAACCCTTCGCCGGGCTGTTCACGCAGGGCATGGTGCAGCACGAATCCTACAAATCCCCCGATGGCCGCTGGCTCTATCCGGAGGAAGTGGAGTTCGGCACCGCCGCCGACGGCACCCGCACCGCGACGCTGAAGGGCGGCAACGCGCCGGTCACCATCGGTCGTGTCGAGGCGATGTCGAAGTCCAAGCGCAACACCGTCGACCCCGGTGCGATCATCGCGAAATACGGGGCTGATACCGCGCGCTGGTTCATCCTGTCCGACAACCCGCCCGACCGCGACATGGAGTGGACGGAATCCGGCGTGGCCGGCGCCTATCGCTTCACGCAGCGCGTCTTCCGCATGGTGGAATCCGCGCTGCCCGCGCTGCCGCAAGCCGGCACCGCGCCGGAAGGCCACGCGCTGCGCCGTGCCACGCATCGCTGCATCGCATCGGTGACCGAGGCGCTGGAGACCTTCGCCTTCAACGTCGCGGTCGCGCGGCTGTACGAATTCGCCAATGCCATCGACGCCGCGAAGGATGCGCCGGGTGGGGCGCGGCGCGAGGCGCTGGAGATGCTCGCGCGCCTGGCCTCGCCGATGATGCCGCATTTGGCGGAGGAAGCCTGGTCATTGCTGCGCCCGGGCGATGCCGCGCTGGTCGCGCAGCTGCCCTGGCCCGAACCCGATCCCGCCCTGCTGGTGGCGGAGAGCGTCAAGCTCGCGGTGCAGGTGCTGGGCAAGCTGCGCGCGACCATCGAGGTGCCGGTGGGTGCTACCGAGGACGCCATCTTCGCCGCGGCCGAGGCCGAGGAGAACGTGCAACGCGCGATCGCCGGCAAGCCCATCCGCAAGCGCATCCATGTCCCTGGCCGGGTGGTGAACCTTGTCGTCTGACGGCGCGGCGGACAGCGTGGCGGCGATGACGCGCCCGCGCAGGGCGGTGCTCGCGCTGCTGCTGCTCGGCGGCTGCGGCTTCCGCCCGCTGTACGGACCGCGCGAGTCCGGCACCGTCACGCAGGGTCTCGAGACCATCCGCGTCGGCCTCATTCCCGAGCGCAACGGGCAGCTGCTGCGCCGGCAGCTCGAACAGCGCCTGGGCACCGACGGGGCGCGGATGCGCTACGACCTGCGCGTCGGGCTCGCCTATGGCATCGACCTGCAGGGCTTCGCGCGGGACGGTACGCCATCGCGCGTGCGCATCACGGCAACGGCGAACTGGTTCCTGTATGACACCGGCAGCCCGGCGCGGCTGGTGGCGAACGGCACCGAGCGCGCCTTCGATGCCTACAACGTGCCGGAGAACCAGTTCTTCTCGGCCGATACCTCGCGCGATGCGACGGAGCGCCGGCTGCTCGACCAGCTGGCCGACGACATCGTGCGGCGGCTGGCGGTGCGTTTCGAATCCGGGCCGCCGACGGCGGCCTGAGCGGGCATGGCGAAGCTCGACGCACGCCGCATCGCGGGGTTCCTGGCGGATCCGGGCGGTGCGCGCATCGTGCTGGTGTTCGGCGAGGATGGCGGGCTGGTCCGCGAGCGCGCCGATGTGCTGGCGCGCGCGGTGGCGGGCGATGATCCCTTCCGGCTGGTGGATGTGCCGCGCGAGGTCGCGGCGAAGGATGCCGGGCTGCTGGCCGCCGAGGCCGCGACCCCCGCGCTGACCGGCGGGCGCCGCCTGGTGCGCGTGCGCGATGCCACCGACGGCCTGGCCGCTGCCGCCAAGGCCGTGCTGGCCGGCCAGGGGCCTGGCGTGGTGCTGCTGGAGGCCGGGTCGCTGGACGGCCGCAAGGGGCTGCGCGCGGCGCTGGAGAAGGCCGGGCCGGAAGCGGCGGTGATTGCCTGCTACGCCGAGACGGGGGCGGCGCTGGAGGGTTCCATCACCGCGCTGCTCAAGGGCTTCGGCGTGAGCGCGGAGCCCTCCGCCGTGTCCTGGATGGCGCAGCGCCTGGGGGAGGATCGCCTGGTAATGCGGCGCGAATGCGAGAAGCTGGCGCTGTATGTCGGGCCCGGCGGTCGCGTCAGCGAGGAGGATGCGGTGGCGTCGCTGTCCGAGGGATCGACGTTGGACCTCGACGCCGCGCTGCTGGCGGCGACCGAGGGCGACCCCGCCCGTGCCGACCGCGCGCTGGACGCCGCCTTTGCCGAGGGCGCGCATGCCGTGCAGGTGGTGCGCGGCGCGCTGCGCCATGTGCAGCGGCTGGAAGTGGCGGCTATGGCGGTGGCGCGCGGCGAGGCACCGAAGGACGCGGTGGAGGGGCTGCGCCCGCCGGTCTTCTTCAAGTCCCGCCCCGCTTTCGAACGCGCGCTGCGGCTGTGGCGGCCGGAGATGCTGGCAGCGGCCGGCGCGGCGCTGCTGGAGGCGGAACGCGCGACCAAGACGACAGGGATGCCGGATACGGCGGTGGCGCGGGCGGCGGTGATGGGGCTGGCCAGGGAGGCGGTCAGGGCCAGGCGGGGGTAGGAAGGCCGGGGGCTCTGCCCCGGACCCCGCCAAGGGCCGGGAGGCCCTTGGATCCCGATACTTAAGCGAAGTCGGGGTCGAGGAGGCGCAGCACTCCTTCCAGCTGGTCGAGGTCGCGGTAGCTGATCATCATCTGGCCGCCCTTGCCGACCAGCTTGATGCCGACCTTCAGGCCCAGCTTTTCAGTCAGGCGGCGTTCCAGCGCGGCGGTGTCGGCGTCCTGCTTCGCCGCACGGCGTGTCGACGGATCGCGCGGGGCGGCCGCGGCCAGCGCTTCCGTCTGGCGCACTGACAGCCCCCGCACCACGACCAGACCGGCCAGGCGTTCGGGGTCCTCGGCACCCAGCAGCGCGCGTGCATGGCCCGCCGAGAGCGTTCCCGAACGCAGCAGATCCCGCACGCGCCCGGGCAGGTTCAGCAGGCGCAGCGTATTTGCGACGTGGCTGCGCGACTTGCCGACCGCCTGGCCCAGCGCCTCCTGCTTCAGGCCGAATTCGCCGAGCAGGCGCTGGTAGCCTTCGGCTTCCTCCAGCGCGTTGAGGTCCTCGCGCTGCAGGTTCTCGACCAGGCCGGCAGCCATGGCGGCGCGATCGTCGAGCTCGCGGATCACTACTGGGACCTCGTGCAGCCGTGCCTGCTGCGCGGCGCGCCAGCGGCGCTCGCCGCCCAGGATCTGGTATCGGCCAGGGGCCTTGGGCTTCGGGCGCACCAGGATGGGCTGCAGGATGCCGTGTTCCTGGATGGAGGCGGCCAGTTCCGCGAGCGCGGCCGGGTCGGGCGTGGCGCGCGCCTGGAAGGGGCTCGGCTCCAGCGCCTCGATCGGCAGGGAGCGCGGCGCGCCGGCGGGTGCGGCAGCGGGCGGCGCGGTGGTCTCGCCCATCAATGCCGACAGGCCCATGCCAAGGCGCGCTGGCTTCTTCATGCGGCGGATTTCCTGGCGCGGCGCTCGCGCTTCAAAAGCTCGGCGGCGAGGTCGACATAGGCCTGCGCGCCGGCGGAGCGGTGGTCATACAGGATCACCGGCAGGCCGTGCGAGGGTGCCTCGCTGATGCGGACATTGCGCGGGATGACGGTGGTGAAGACCTTGTCGCCGAAGAAGGCGCGGACGTCGGCGGCGACCAGTTCGGATAGATTGTTACGTTTATCAAACATCGTCAGCACGATGCCTTCGAGCTCGATCGCCGGGTTGAGCGCGCGTTTCACCCGTTCGACCGTGCGCGTGATCTGCGAGACGCCCTCGAGCGCGAAGAATTCCGTCTGCAGCGGCACCAGCACCGAATGCGCCGCGACCAGCGCGTTCAACGTCAGCAGCCCGAGCGAGGGCGGGCAGTCGATCAGGATGACCTCGGTGCCCGCGAGCGCGTCGGCTTGCGCTTCCAGCGCATCGCGCAGGCGGCGTTCGCGGTTGTCGAGGCCGACGAGTTCGATCTCGGCGCCGGCCAGTTCCGGGTCGGCCGGCAGCAGGGTGAGGTTCGGGATGCGGGTCGGCCGCAGCAGCTCCGCCAGCGGCTTCTCGCCGGTCAGCAGCGCATAGGACCCTGCGCCGCGGTCCTGCCGCGCGATCCCGAGCCCGGTCGAGGCATTGCCCTGCGGGTCCATGTCGATCAGCAGCACGCGACGCTTTGATGCCAGCGCCGTGCCGAGGTTGATCGCGGTCGTGGTCTTGCCCACGCCGCCCTTCTGGTTGGCGAGCGCGATGATGCGAAGGGGCGCGCGGTCAGTCGTCGCGGGCACGGCGAATCTCGCTCAGGCGGAGGATGGTGGCCTCGGGGTCCGTGCGGCTGTCGAACCGCTCGGTCGTGAAGTGCCAGTGCGCGGACGCACTCGTCAACTCCTGCTCGGCGTTGCGGCCCTTGGGGAAGATGGCGATGCCGTCCGTGGCGAGGTGTGGCGCAGCAAGCGCCAGCAGGTTGTCCAGCGGAGCCAGCGCGCGGGCCGTCATCGCGGCGATCGGCGGCAATACGGCGTCCTCGATTCGCTGCGCATGCACCTTCACCTTCGGCAGTCCCATCCTGGCCGCTGCATCGATCAGGAAGGCGGCCTTGCGGCGGTCCGACTCGACCAAATGGACCGCGCGGTCCGGCAGCGCGGCTGCCAGCACCAGGCCGGGCAGGCCGGCGCCGGAGCCGAGATCGGCGATCGGCCCTACCCCCGGCAGCAGGGGCAGCAGTTGCAGGCTATCCGCGACGTGCCGATGGTCGACCTCGGCCGCGGTGCGGGCGGAGACCAGGTTGATGGTCGCGTTCCAGCGCAGTAGCAGGTCCCGATAGGTCGCCAGGCGCGCATCCCGCGCCGCGTCGTGTGGAACCTCCGGGATCGGGTGTTTCACGTGGAACGTGCCGCGTCGCGGCGCAGCGCCACGGCCAGCGCGGCAATCGCCGCTGGCGTGATGCCCGGCAGCCGCCCGGCGGAACCCAAGGTGGCCGGGCGCGCAGCCGACAGGCGTTGGCGCATCTCCGAGGACAGGCCGGGGACGACGGCGAAGTCGAGATCGTCGGGAATCGCCGCTCGCTCCTCGCGCTCGAGCAGTCGCATCTCGGCCTCCTGCCGGCGCAAATACGGCGCGTAGAGCGCCTCGGCCTCCAGCAGCGTGCGCAGCGCCGGCGGCGTGTCCCGCAACCACGGAAAGGCGGCATCGACCCGCGCGTCATCCACGCCGGGCAGGGCCAGCACCTCCAGCACCGAGCGCCGCCGCCCATCCTGGTTCACCACGATCCCCGCAGCGGCGAGCGCGCCGGACGTCGCGCCATCGGTCCGCGCGCGCGCCAGCGCATCCTCCAGCGCCGCGGCAAAGGCGCGGTGGCGTGCGGCGCGCTCCGGTCCCACGCAGCCCCATGCGATGCCCTTCTCCGTCAGGCGCAGCCCGGCATTGTCGGCCCGCAGCACCAGGCGATGCTCGGCGCGGGCCGTCAGCATCCGATAAGGTTCCGACACGCCCTGCAGGACCAGGTCGTCCACCAGCACGCCGACATAGGCTTCGGCCCGTGTCAGCACCCGGTCCGGCCGTGCGCCAGAAGCCCGGGATGCGGCATTCAGCCCGGCCATCACACCCTGCGCCGCGGCTTCCTCGTAGCCCGTCGTGCCGTTGATCTGCCCGGCCAGGAACAGGCGCGGCACGGCGCGGACTTCCAGGGCCGGTGTGAGCGCGCGGGGGTCGACGTGGTCGTATTCGATGGCGTAGCCCGGGCGCATGATCCGCGCCTTCTCCAGCCCAGGAATCGAGGCGATCATCGCCGCCTGCACCGCCTCCGGCAGGCTGGTCGAGATGCCGTTCGGATAGACCGTGTCGTCGTCGAGGCCCTCGGGCTCGAGGAAGATCTGATGGCGTTCGCGTTCGGCGAAGCGGACCACCTTGTCCTCGATGGAGGGGCAATAGCGCGGCCCCACCCCCTGGATGCGCCCACCATAGACCGCGCTTTGATGCAGGTTCGCGCGGATCAGCGCATGCGTCGCCGGCGTGGTGGCCGTGATGGCGCAGGCCACCTGGCGGTTGGTGATCCGCTCCGTCATCCAGGATAGCGGCTCGGGCGGGTTGTCGCCCGGCTGCGGTTCCAGCGACGCCCAGTCGATGGTTCGCCCATCGAGCCGCGGCGGCGTGCCGGTCTTGAGCCGCGCAAGCGGCAGGCCAAGGCGTTCGAAGGCCAGCGCCAACCCGATCGCCGGTTCATCGCCGACGCGCCCGGCGGCGATCCGCGTCTCGCCGATATGGATCTCGCCGCGCAGAAAGGTCCCGGTCGTGACCACCAGCGCACCGCACGCGATCCGGCGGCCATCGGCCAGGATCACGGCGACCACGGCGCCATCCGGGCCGGTCTCGACACCTTCCGCCGCGCCCTCGATGATCGACAGCCCGGCCTGCGCCTCCAGCAACGAAAGCACGGCCTGCCGGTACAGCCGCCGGTCCGCCTGCGCCCGGGGGCCCCGCACCGCCGGCCCCTTCGACCGGTTCAGCACCTTCACATGAATGGCAGCGGCATCCGCGGCGCGCGCCATCAGGCCATCCAGCGCATCGACCTCGCGAACCAGGTGCCCCTTGCCGACGCCGCCGATCGCCGGGTTGCAGGACATCTCGCCCAGCGTCGCCCGCTTATGGGTCAACAACAGCGTGCGCGCGCCACAGCGCGCGGCGGCTGCGGCGGCTTCGCAGCCGGCATGGCCGCCGCCCACGACGATGACATCGAACCCAGCATCCATCGGGGTCGCTATACGGCAGAAGGCGGTCGCGGGGGAGAGAACACCGCCGTCACTTGCCGATGCAGAACTCGCCGAAGACGACATCGAGGATATCCTCGACACCGACGCGGCCGGTGAGGAGGCCGAGCGCCCTCAGCGCAGCGCGCAGGGACTCCGACACCAACTCCGGCAGGGCCGCCTCCTCCGCCTGGGCGAGCCAGGTGGCCGCCTCCGACAGC
>LNEW01000139.1 GCA_001464375.1 Rhodospirillales bacterium Ga0074136
CGCCACACGCCCGAGGTTCCCAAGACGCGCCGGCGCGTCCATCTGTGGGGCGTGAACACAGTCCTGCGCTGGTCGGGCCGCGTCCTTGCGGGCCTGGTTGCTTTCCTCGTGCTGCTCCTGGCGGGTGCGGCGGCCGCCATCTGGTGGACGCTGCCGGCGCGCGAGGGGCGTGTCGCGCTGCCGGGCCTCGGCGCGCCGGTCGAGATCGCCCTCGATGCCCAGGGCATCCCGACCGTCGCCGCCGGATCCGAGGCCGATGCCTGGAGCGCGCTCGGCTGGCTGCACGCGCGTGACCGCATGTTCCAGATGGACAGCATGCGGCGCGGCGCCAGCGGTCGGCTATCCGAGATCGCCGGGAGTTCCGCGCTGCGGCTCGACCGGTACATGCGCCTGCTCGGCCTGGTGCCGCGCGCCGAGGCCGACCTCGCTGCACTGCCGCCCGATGTGCGGGCGGCGATGGAGGCCTATGCGCGCGGCGTGAATGCCTGGATCGACGCGCGCGGGCGCTTCGCCGCGCCGGAATTCCTGCTGCTCGGCGCACCGGAGCCCTGGCGGCCGCTCGACAGCCTGCTGTGGGGCAAGGTGATGGGGCTCTGGCTGTCGGGAAACTGGCGGACGGAACTGGACCGAGCGCGGCTGGCGGGGCTGCTGCCGCCGGAACGGCTGGACGACCTGTGGCCGGCGGATACCACGCCCGGGCGGCCCGACCTGCCGGGGCTGGTCGCGGCGGCGCCGGCGCCGGGGATGGCGTGGGTGGCGCTGGCTGCCGGTGATCGCGAGGGGCTGGATCGGCTGGCGGCAGCGCTGCCGCGCTTTCCGGTGGATGCCCCGCTGCCCTCCATGGCGTCGAATGCCTGGGCGGTGGCGGGCGCGCGCTCGGCCTCGGGCGCCCCGCTGCTCGCGACCGACCCGCACCTTGGCTACCAGGCGCCGATCCTGTGGTACCTGGCGCGCATCGACTTGCCGGGCGGGCGCGTGCTGGCCGGCGCCACGGCACCCGGCGTGCCGGGCATCGTGATCGGGCGGAACGAGCGCCTCGCCTGGGGCTTCACCACCACCCATTCCGACACGCAGGACCTGTTCGTCGAGCGCCTCGCCGGCCCGGATGCCTACGAAACGCCCGACGGCCCCCTGCCCTTCGTGGTGCGCGAGGAGGTGATCCGGGTGCGTTGGTCCGCCCCCGTGACGCTGCGCGTGCGCGAGACGCGCCACGGGCCGGTGATCTCGGACCTCGACGCGCCGGCGGGGCGTCCGGATGGCACGGTGCTGGCGCTGGCCGCGGCGAACCTTGCCCCGGGTGACACCGCGGCAGCCGGGCTACTGGCCCTGAACGGCGCGCGAAACCTCGCCGATGCGCGCGCGGCGGCGGAGCTCATCACCAGCCCGTCGCAGAACCTGATGGTGGCGGAGGCGGGCGGCGGGATCGCGATGTTCCTGACCGGGCGGATACCGTTGCGCCGGTCCGGCGACGGCAGCCTGCCGGTGGCCGGCTGGGATGGCCGCGCCGACTGGACCGGCTTCATTCCCTTCGACGCGCTGCCGCACATCGAGAATCCGGCCAGCGGCATGATCGCCAACGCCAATAACCGCGTGGTGCCGCCGGGGCACGCGGCCTGGCTTGGGCGCGACTGGAACGGCGATTGGCGGTTCCGCCGCATCGGCCAGCTGCTGGCGGCCGCCCCGCGGCACGACGTGGCCGGCTTTACCGCCATGCAGGTCGATGCGCTGTCGCTGTTCGCGGCCGAGATCCTGCCGGCCCTGCGTGCCGCCCCGCGCCCGCCGGGTGCCGCCGGCGCGGCGCAGGACCTGCTGCGCGACTGGACGGGCGAGATGGCTGCCACGCTCCCGCAGCCGCTGGTCTTCCACGCGACGCTCGCGCAGTTCGGCCGTGCGGTGCTGGCGCGCGCGGGGCTGACCGGGGATGCGGCGCGGGCGGGCCCGGAGTTCCTTCGCCGCGTGCTGACGGATGACGCGACCGGCGCGGCCTGGTGCGGTGCGCCGGGGTGCGGTGCGATGCTCTCCGCGGCGATGGAAGCGGCGGTCGCCCATGTCGCACCCACGCAGGGCGCCGACCCCGCCGCCTGGCGCTGGGGCGCGGCGCATCCGGCGCGCTTCGAGCATCCCTTGCTGCGCTTCGTCCCGGGGCTCGGGGCGCTTACGCGCATCGCCACGCCCTCGGCCGGGGATGGCGAGACGGTCAATCGCGCCGGGCTGCGCGCCGAGGCCGTCGGCATCTTCGCCAATGTCCATGGCGCCGGCTTCCGCGGGGTCTTCGACCTGGCGGACCCCGGCGGCGCCTTCGCGATCATCGCCACCGGGCAATCCGGCCATCCGATGAGCCCGCACTGGTCCGACCAGCTGGCGCGCTGGCGCGACGGAGCGCTGCTGCGGCTGGCGCCGGGGGCGGGCGGGCGCATCCTGCTCACGCCCTGAACATTGCAGCGGTTGATTCCCGGCCCGCGCGCGCCGACACTAACCAGGACAGATGCTCCATCGCTCCTCCCGCCGCCCGCAATTCTTCTACACGACCGCGCCGCTGCCCTGCCCGTACCTGGCCGGGCGGACGGAGCGGAAGATCGTGACCGAATTGTCCGGCACGGACGCCGAGGCGCTGCATGACCGCCTGTCCCGCGCGGGGTTCCGGCGCAGCCACAACATCGCCTATTCGCCGGTGTGTCCCGGCTGCCAGGCCTGCATCCCGATCCGCATCGTCGCCGGCGCCTTCGAACCCGACCGCACGCAGCGCAAGGTGGCACGCGCCAATGCCGACGTCCTGGCGGCCGAGATGCCGGCGCGCGCGACAGCCGAGCAGTTCGCCCTGTTCCACCGCTACCAGAAGGCGCGCCACGCCGATGGCGACATGGCGGCGATGGGCTTCTACGACTACCGCGCCATGGTCGAGGACACGCCGATCGGAACCGGTGTGGTGGAATTCCGCGACCCGGCCGACCGGCTGATCGGTGCCTGCCTGACGGACCGCCTCTCCGATGGCCTGTCGGCGGTCTATTCCTTCTACGACCCGGCGGCCGAAAAGCGATCGCTCGGCACCCATGCGGTGCTGTGGCTGGTTGATCGCGCGCGCGAGATGCGCCTGCCCTATGTCTATCTCGGCTACTGGGTGCCGGAGAGCCGCAAGATGGCCTACAAGGCCCGCTTCCGGCCGAGCGAGGTGCTCATGGGCGG
>LNEW01000140.1 GCA_001464375.1 Rhodospirillales bacterium Ga0074136
CAGGCCGCGACGAGGACGAGAAGCGTTTCGACGATGTGCATGCCCCGCCTGTGTGCCAAGCCGGGCGCGGCATTGGAAGGCGGGTCTTGGGGTGGGCACCGGGATTCCCATCATGGGGTGCATGCTGGACGCCCCCCTCTGCGTCCCGGACGACCCCCCTGCCGGATACCGCGTTGCGTGCCATGAACGCTGCGATGGCGCGGGGGCGGCGCGTGGTCGTTCAGGTGGGCGACTTCATCCCGGCGTCGGGCGGTGCCGCGATCAATGGCGCGGACGCCCTGCGGCGCCGGCTGCATACCGACCGCACCGGCGTCGCGTCGGCTCGCGCAACGCGACGCGGCGGCGCGGGCTGACCGTCCGCTATTCGTCCTTCTTCCAGCGCCACAGCACGATCAGCAGCACCAGGCAGACCAGGACGACGGTGGTCAGCATGCCCTGGACCACCCCGAAATTCGGGCTGTCGCGCGCGACGAACAGCGCCGCGAGGCCACCACCCAGCGCGAGAAGGATGCGGACGATGAGACCGATCATGCTGGCTTCCCCCGAGCCTCGAGCGCCTGCAGCCGGGCCAGCGTTTCGCGCAGCAGGCCGGTGAGTTCGAGCAATTCCCGCTCGCGCATGACATCCACCTTCTCGTGCAGCAGCGCGATTTCGGCCTCGGCCCGCAGGTTGACCTGATAATCCGCCAGGGCGCGTTCGCGGTCCACATCCGACAGGCGGTTCTGGCTCATCATGATGATCGGCGCCGTGTAGGCCGCCTGGAATGACAGCATCAGGTTCAGCAGGATGAAGGGAAACGGGTCCCAGGCGCCGCTGCCGATCGTCGCATTGCCGATGATCCAGGCCACCAGCAGCGTGGATTGGATGGCGATGAAGCGCCAGGAGCCGACCGCCGCGGCGACGCTGTCGGCCAGCCAGGCGCCGATCGGCAGCGGCGGCGGAGGGCCGCTCTTGCGGCGCCGGCGGGCGATGGCGATGGTCCTGCGGATATGGCCCGGGCGGCCGGACCCCTGCTGCTTCGCGTGGGCGTTATGGGTCATGCGCTCGGTTCCTCGACGGCGTCAGTGGCTCGAGCGCAGCGTGCCCCCATCCACGTGGATCACCTGGCCCGTGATGTAGCGCGCGCGCGGCGAGCACAGGAAGGCGACCAGCACGGCCAGGTCGTCGGCCTCGCCGATGTAGCCGACCGGGACTTCGCGCTCGGCCCAGGCGTGGCGCGATTCCTCGGTGGGCATCAGGCGGGTGTCGATCTGTTCGGAATGGATGCGGCCCGGCGGGACGCAGTTCACCGTGATGCCGTCGCGCCCGAGGGTACGCGAGAGCGCCTTGGACCAGATGTGCACCGCGCCATTGGGCGCGTTCGCGGGGTTGATGGAGAAGGGTTCGTCGGTGCCGGTCAGGCTGACGATGCGGCCCCATTGGTTGGCCTGCATGGCGGGGATCAGGGCGTGGGTGATGCGCCGCCCGGCCTCGAAGTTCAGCAGCATGGCCTCGGCCCAGACTTCGTCGCTGCCCAGGTCGGTCTGCGGGCGCGACCCGCCGGCATTGTTCACCAGGATGTCGCAGCGGCCGAAATGGCCCAGCACGGCGTCGCGGATGCGCGGCGCGGCGTCCGGGGCGGTGATGTCCTGTTCGATGACGAGAGGCGTGGCGGTGGCGGGGAGTTCGGCCACGAGGCTGTCCAGCAGCGCGCGCCGGCGGGCCAGGATGGCGAGGCGGCAACCCTCGGCGGCGAGCATTTTCGCGATGGCGCGGCCGAGGCCGGCGGAGGCGCCGGTGACGAGGGCGATCTTGCCGGTGAGGTGAAGGTCCATGGGGCGTGTTCCGCGGAAGTGGTGCGCGGAGCGTGGCATGGCGCGGGGCAGCGCGCGATGGCGGCGACAGGCGGCCCGGACGCGCGCCCATGCCGGCCGGGATCAGCGACCGGGGGCCTGGGCGCTCCGGCCTGGGACGCTGGTGCGACCGGGCACGCTCTCACAGCCGCGCACGGCGCAGCGGTGGGCGGCGCACACGCTGCGCAGCATGCCGGCGCCGGTCTTGGGCCTTGCGCTCAGGCCGCCGTCACGAAGGCCCGCAGGTTCTCCGCCTCCTGCTCCGCCTCCGCGATGCGCGCCTTCACCAGGTCGCCGATCGAGACCATGCCGGTCAGGTGGCCATCCTCGATCACCGGCAGATGCCGGCAGCGATGCGCCGTCATCACGCCGAGCGCCTCGGCGACCAGCGTGTCGCCGCGCACGGTGATGAGGTCCGCGGTCATCAACTCGCGCGCGGTCCGCGACAGCGCCGCCGCACCCTCGCGCGCGACGGCGCGCACGATGTCGCGCTCGCTGACGATGCCGAGGATGTTGCCGTCGAGGTCGCGCACAAGCGCCGCGCCGATGCGGTGCTGGGCCAGTGCGCGCGAAATGGCCGTAGCGTCCTCGCCGGGGCCGACCGAGAAGACGTCGCTGCCCTTGTCGCGCAGGATGGCGCCGATTTTCATGCCCGTTTTCCTCCGTCCGGCCGCCGGCCGGGGGGGCCAGCGACGCGCAGCCATGGGGCGCCGGGGGACGCAGCCAAGCGGGGGGTCCGGCACTCCCTGTCGGCGCAACCACGGGTGGAGCGTGCCAGGGTCGTCGCGCGCGATGCAAGGAAGAAGCGCGGCGGGTCGCGGATCAGTGAGACCCGAGGTCCACCGCCGCGAGCCAGGGCACCGCCGCGCGCGCCGCAGCCCGCGCCGCCGCTGTCGAGACGAAGGACTGCGCGGAGAAGAACCGCACCGGCGTCCAGGCGCCGGCATCCTCGGGATCGCGGCGGAATTCCTCGAAGCCGAAGCTGCCGTCGGGGCGCCGGATGACATCGACGCAGCGATTGCCCTCGGGGTTCTCGGGGCTGGCGAGGACGATCCAGGTCCGGTCGATGCGCCGCGCCATCAATGCGCCGGCGCCACCGCCGCGCCCGCCAGCTGCGTGCGCACCAGCTCGGCGAAGCGCCCGTCCTGCGCCACCAGCGCGGCGAAGGGTCCGCGCTCCACCACCTGGCCGCCTTCGAAGACCATGATCTCGTCGGCCTCGCGCACCGTGGACAGGCGGTGGGCGATGATGAAGGTGGTGCGCCCGGCCATCAGCGCGGTCAGCGCCTTCTGCACGCGCGCTTCCGTCGCGGCGTCGAGCGCGCTGGTCGCCTCGTCCAGGATCAGCACCGGCGGGTTCTTGATGAGCGCGCGCGCGATCGCCAGGCGCTGGCGCTGCCCGCCCGACAGGTTCGACCCGCGTTCGCCGACGATGGTGTCGTAGCCCTGCGGCTGGCGGATGATGAAATCATGCGCCTCGGCCTGGCGGCAGGCGGTCTCGATCTCCTCCTGCGTGGCATCGGGGCGGCCGACCAGCAGGTTCTCGCGGATGCTGCGGCTGAACAGCATGGATTCCTGGAACACCACGCCGATGTTGGCGCGCAGCGATTCGAGCGTGATGCCGCGCAGATCGTGCCCGTCCAGCGTGATGCGGCCCTCCGACGGGTCCCACAGGCGCTGGAGCAGCGCCATGGCGGTGGACTTTCCCGCGCCGGTCTGGCCGACCAGCGCGATGGTCTGGCCCGGCCGCGCGGTGAAGGACACGTCGCGCAGGATCGGCGGGCCGCCGGGATAGGCGAAGCCGACCGCCTCGAAGGTGACCTCGCCCGTTGCGCGGCCGACCTCGGTGGCTCCGGGTGCCTCCAGCACCGAGGACCGCGCGTCCAGCACGCCGAACAATTCGACCAGGCGCGGCGCGATGAAGACCATGTGCGAGATGAATCCGATCGCCCCCTCCATCCGGCCGATCAGCAGGGTGGCGAAGCCCATGAAGGCCACGATCTCGCCCACCGTCGCCTGGCCGCGCACATGCAGGATGGTGCCGAGGACGAAGATGGAGATGACGCAGACGGTCGACGCGGCGCGCGTGAGCACCGCCACGATCGCCCACCAGGTCAGGACCGGAAACTGGTGATGCAGGACCTGGTGGATGATGTCGCCGAACAGCCGTGCTTCGGAGCTGAGCCGCGTGAAGGACTGCACCACGACCACGTTCGACAGCGCATCCTGCGCGTTGCCCGCCAGGCGCGAATGGAAGGCCTCGACCTTGGCCTGCGCCTGCTGGGTGCGGCGGATCACCAGCGTGGAGACCGCGGCGAAAACCACGACCAGAACCACGAGAAGGCTGCCCAGCCGCCAATTCATCACGACGGTCAGCGGCAGCAGAACGATGATCGAAACGAAGGTGATGACGTGCTCGCGGAAGAAGCCCAGCCAAAGCCCCAGCAGGTTGTCGGTGCCCACCAGCATGACCTTCATCAGCCGGCCTGACTGGGTGTCGCCGTGGAAGGACAACGGCAGGGCGAGCACGTGCTGGAAGTAGTCGCGCATGACCCGCAGGCGGTTGCGGTGGGCAAGGCGGTCGGCGAACAGACCGACCGCGACGTTTCCCGCGATGCCCGCGAACCCGACGATGCCCCAGATCACCAGCAGCTGGGTCGCCTCCGACCACAGCGCCGCCGGCTCCATGCGCTCGGAGCGCGCCAGCAGGTCGACCACGCGGCCGAACAGCACCGGTTCGAGGAATTGCAGCCCGGCCAGCCCGAGCGCCGCGATGCCCAGGCCGAGCGCCATCGGCCGGTCGCTGCCGAGCATCCACAGGACGCGGCCGTAGAGCCTCAGAAACCCCATGCGTCCGCGCCCCCTGACGCGACAACCCCCGGTGCGGCGCGGACACTAGTGCGTTTCGCGCCTGCGCGGTATCGCCGCCCGCAGGTTGATCCGGCGGCGCGACGGGGCCAGTTTGGCCAGGTCCGCAAAACCATGCCCGCCCAGGCGGGCGCCGGGGAGAAACATCCAATGATCGATCGCCGCAGCATGCTGGGCGCGCTGGCCGCCACCACCCTTGCCACGCCCGCCCTTGCCCAGGCCTGGCCGGCCCGGCCTGTCCGCCTGGTGGTGGGCTTTCCGCCGGGCGGCACGACCGACCTCGCGGCGCGCGTACTGCTGGAACCGCTCACCACGCGGCTGGGCCAGCCGGTGGTGGTCGAGAACCGCCCCGGCGGGTCGGGCGGCAATGTCGGCGCCGATGTCGTCGCGAAGGCCGAGCCCGATGGCTACACGGTGCTGATGCAGACCGTGAGCAGCGGCGCGATCAACCACGGGCTGTACCGCGAACGCATGCCGCACCGCCCCGACGCGATGGTGGGCGTGGCGCTGGTGGTGAAGGTGCCCAATGCGATCTACGTGACCAATGCGCTGCCGGTACGCACGCTGCGCGAACTGGTGGACTACGCGAAGGCGC
This sequence comes from Rhodospirillales bacterium Ga0074136, assembly GCA_001464375.1. Lineage (GTDB taxonomy): Bacteria > Pseudomonadota > Alphaproteobacteria > Acetobacterales > Acetobacteraceae > Neoroseomonas. The sequence continues at coordinate 5,295 of LNEW01000140.1, forward strand.
GGCCCGGGCGGCTCAACATCGGCTCGTCGGGCGTCGGCACGTCGTTGCACATGACGGGCGAATTGCTGAAGCAGGCGGCGGGCATCGACATGACGCACGTGCCGTTCCGCGGCGCGGGCCCGATGCTGCAGGAGATCATCGCCGGGCGCGTCGAGGTGGGCGTGGACAACCTGCCCTCCGTCATCGGTCACCTGCGCGAGGGGCGGCTACGGCCGCTGGCGGTGACCACCGCCACGCGCAGTGCGGCGATGCCGGATGTGCCGACCTGCGCCGAAGCCGGCTTCCCCGCCGTGGAGGCGACCGCCTGGTTCGGCGTGACCGCGCCGGCGCGCACGCCGCAGCCGATCGTCGACCGCCTGGCCACCGCGATCAACGCCTGCCTGGCCGATCCGGCGGTGTGGGGCCGGCTCGCGGACCTCGGCGGGCAGAAGCCGGACCTGACGCCGGACGGGCTCTCCACGCCGGCCACCTTCCAGCGCTTCATCGACGCCGAGATCGTGAAATGGGCGGAGGTGGTCCGACGCGGCAACATCACGGTGGACTGAAGGCCTTCTCCGCCCACAGGCGCCGGGCGCCCCGGATCGTGCGCGGCACGATCCGGGTCTTTTGCGTATCCTCCATCGGCGGGCGCGGCCTGGCCTCGCCGCTTGCCGTCGCGCCATGCGCTGTTGCGCCGGGCACCATGGGGTCGGGGCGCGGGCGCGCTGTGCGCTCCGGGATCGTGCATCCGCACGAATCCGCCTTCGTCGGGCGTCGGGTCGCCGGCACCATGGACCGCGCCGCGCCCGGCCCCTAGGCTGCACACCAACGGGGCTCCAGGCCCCGACCCGGGACGGAAGGAAACACCATGAGGCTCGACCGCCGCGCGCTGCTCGCGACACCCCTGCTGGCCCTGGCGCGGCCCGCCTTCGCGCAGGCCTTCCCGTCGCGCCCCATCCGCATCGTCATCCCATTCACGCCAGCCGGCACGACCGACCTGGTGGGGCGCCTGACGGCCGAGATGCTGGGCCGGCGGCTGAACCACCAGGTGGTGGTCGACAACCGGCCCGGCGCGTCGGGCAATGTCGGCGCGGAATTCGTCGCGCGCAGCGAGGCCGATGGCCACACGCTGCTGCTCACCACCATCGGCACCGGCGCGATCAACTTCGCCGTCTTCCGCGACCGCATGCCCTACAAGCCCGAGGACCTGGCCGCCGTCGCGCTGATGACGCGCGTGCCGAACGTGCTGATGGCGGCGAACAACACCGCGATCCGCTCGCTCGCCGACCTGGTGCAGGCGGCGCGCGCACGGCCGGGCGCGATCAACTACGGCACCGCGGGCATCGCCACCTCGCCGCATGTGGTGGTCGAACAACTGCGCCTCGCCACCAACATCGACATCACCCATGTGCCCTATCGCGGGTCGGCGCCGATGCTGACCGAGATGGTGGCGCAGCGCATCGAGATCGGGATGGACAACATCCCCTCCGCCCTGCCCTTCATCCGCGATGGGCAGATCCGCGCCATCGGCGTGACGAGCGCGGCGCGCAATGCCTCGATGCCCGACGTGCCGACCATCGCCGAACAGGGCCAGCCCGGCTTCGAGGCGACCGCCTGGTTCGGCGTGCTGGCGCCGGCCGCCACACCCGCCGCCGTGGTGCAGCGCCTGGGGGCGGAGATGAACGCAATCGCGCTCGACCCCGCCTTCCGCGCCCGCATGGCCGCGCTCGGCGCCGATCCGCCGGGCCTGACGCCCGATGGCGGCACCAGCCCCGCCACCTTCGCCGCCTTCCTGCGCACCGAAGTGACGAAATGGGCCGACGTGGTCGGCCGGGCGAATATCCGCGTCGAGTGACGGTTCCGCCGCGCGCTTGACGCTGCGCGCGGCGCGACCCCACCCTTCCCGCAACGACGGGAGGTAACAGGCCATGACACGACCACGCGCGGGTCTCCGGCGGCGGCACCTGCTGGCGCTGCCGGGGCTGTTCGCCACGCCGGCCCTGGCCCAGGCGCCCTGGCCCAACCGGCCGGTGCGGATCATCGTGCCCTTCGGCCCCGGCGGGCCGACCGACGTGGTGGCGCGCATCCTGGCCAACGGGCTCGCGCCCGCCATCGGCCAGCCGGTGGTGATCGAGAACCGCGGCGGCGCCGGCGGCAATATCGGCACCGCGCTCGCCGCGCGCGCCGCACCCGACGGCTACACGCTGCTGGTGCCCTCCACCGGCTTCGTCGTGAATGCCAGCCTGTTTCGCAACCCCGGCTACGACCCGATCCGCGACTTCATGCCGATCACCGAACTCGGCGCCTCGCCGGATGTGTTCCTGTGCGGTGCGGGGTCCTCGATCCGCAGCTTCGACGATCTGGTGGCGAAGGCGCGCGCGACGCAGGGCGGGATGCATTTCGCCAATCCCGGCACCGGATCGACGCCGCATCTGGCGGGCGAGCGCCTCGCGATCGAGCGCAACCTGACCTTCGTGCAGGTGACGCACAGTTCCGCGGCGCTGGCGGTGCAGGCGCTGCTCGCGGGCACGACCGAGATCGGCGCCACGGCGCTCGCCTCCTCGCACGCGCAGATCAAGGCGGGCGCGCTGCGCGCGGTCGCGCTGACCGGCCCCGAACGCTGGTTCGACCTGCCGGAGGTGCCGACGATGGTCGAACTCGGCTTTCCGGGCTTTGTCTCGGAGACCTTCCTCAGCCTGCATGTTCCGGCCGGCACGCCGCAGCCGGTGGTCGACCGCCTGGCGCGCGAGTCGACCGCGGTGATGGGCGATGCGCAGGTGCGCGGGCGCATGCGCAATGCCGGCTTCATCGTGCGACCGGAGGGGCCGGCGGCGCTCGGTGCGCGCGTGGCGCGCGAGGTGGCGTCCTGGCGCGACCTGATTGCGCGCGCGCGGATCGCGCAGGAGTAGGAGACAGCCATTGTTTCGCCCGCAAACGGCGGGCGATGCGCGCCAGGGCGCTTGCCTTCGCGCCACGCGCTGGTGCGCCCGGCGCCGCTGATGACCCGAGCGCGGTCGCACCGTACCCCGGACCGCGCATGGTCGCGATCCGAGTCTTTTTGGGGCGTTCAGCCCACAGGCTCATCCGGGCGGCCTTGCCTTCGCGCCATGCGCGCGTGCCCGTTCGGGCACGGTCGCGCTCGCTGGCTTGGCTGCGCGATCAGAAGGCCTGTGGTTCCTCTTCATCGACGGCAGGATCACCACCGCCCAGACTTTCGGATCGCGCGCTGGCGCGATCCGGGAGTGCACAGCGCGACCGCGCCCAGACCGCCCACCGCCCCCGGCGCACCAGCGCATGGCGCGAAGGCAAGGGCCGCGGATGCGGCCCGCCCGCCGTCTGAGGCTCCGAGGGCGGGAAGTTCAGTTCCACCGCGACGCCGTCGGGGTCGTGCAGGAACAGCTGCGTCTGGCGATCGCGCGGGATGACGCGTTCCTCGTAGGTCAGGCCGCTTTTCACCAGCCGCTCGCGCATTTCCGGCAGGCCCGTGCAGCTGAAGGCGATGTGGTCGAGCAGACCGGTCGGACCGACCACGCGTTCGGGCCAGCCGGCCTCGCGCTGCGGGCGTGGGCCGATCAGGTGGACCGTCGGGTTGCCGCCGCAATAGAGCCAATGCCCCTCGAAGCCGAGCGGCGGCCGGTAGCCTTCCTCGAGCCCTAGCACCTCGACATAGAAGGCACGCGTGCGGGCGAGGTCGACCGGGCGGATCGTGTAGTGGTTCAGGCCTTCGAGCGGCATGGCGGTGTCCTTCGGCTCAGAGGAAGCGGGGATGCGGGGTCAGCCCCATCAGGTGCTGGCCGACCGTCTCGAAATGGCTGCGCCGCGCCTGCACCTGCTGCGTGACGGCGTGGATGTCGCGGAAGCGGCGCTCGAAGGGCTGGTCCTCGAAGATCGCGGTGGCACCCGCCTCCGTCCAGGCGAAATCCGCCACCTCCTTCGCCTGGTGGATGGCGAAGGTGGTGGCGAGGCGGATCGCGACCTTGTCGTCCGTGGTCATCGCCGTACCGCCGGCGACGTGGTCCTGCACCTCGCGCAGCGTCGCGAGAAGGTTGGCGCGTGCCGCGCGCCACTTGCCCTCGCACCACGCGAGGCCGCTCTGCAGCACCGGGCTGTCGCGCAGCATGCGGGTGGTGGACTGCGGCGTCTTCTCGCTGGCCAGGGCGATGAAGGCGTCGAGCATGCCGCGCGCGGTGCCCAGCGCGACCGCAGCGAAGCCGGCGGCATACAGGTGCGTCGTGGTGAAGCGGTACAGCGCGGCATGGCCCTGCGGGTGGCGTTCGTCGTCACGATCGCGCCGTACGGAGAAGGCCTCGGGCACGAACAGGTCGCGCACGGCGTAGGTGTCGCTGCCGGTGCCGCGCAGGCCCATGACCTGCCAGTTCGCGGTCATGGTCACGGCATCGCGCGGGAACAGCATGGTGCGCTCGTAGGGCGCGCCCTCGGGCCTGGTGCGCATCGTGCCGTCGCGCTCGCGCACCTTACAGTGGCCGCCGAACCAGGTGGCGTGGCGTCCGCCGCTGGCGAAGGTCCAGGCGCCGGTGACGCGGTAGCCGCCATCGACCACCTCGGCGACCTGGTCGGGGCCGACCGACCCCCAGGCCAGCGCCGCATCCCGTGCGCCCCAGACGCTGCGCGCCACGCTGGGCGCGACATAGGCGGCCGCCATCGAACAGCCCGAGGCCTGCCCGATGCACCAGGCGGTCGAGGCATCGGCGCGGGCGATCACCTCCATCATGCGCACATAGGTCTCGGGCGTCGTCTCGTCGCCACCGACGCTGTGCGGCAGCAGGGTGCGGAACAGCCGCGCCGCGTGCAGCGCGTCGAGCAGGTCGGCGGGGAGTTCGCGCGCGGCCTCGATGCGGGGGGCGGCGGCCTCGATCGCGGCGGCGAGGGCGCGGGCGCGCAGCACTGGGTCGTCGGAGAGAGGCGCCGGCACGATCCGATCGATGGCTGCGCCCATGCTGCTGCTTCCCCACCGGTTGTTGGGGAAAGTCTCGCGCGCGCACGCTTCGGCCGTCAATCGCCGGGGCGGGACCGTCTGCGAGAGATGGCGCCACACGGCGCCGTGACGTCAGGACGTGGCAGCGACCAGGCGACCGGCGACAAGAATGAGGGCCCAGAGCGGCAGCGACACCAGCACCGCCACGACCAGGCCACGTGCGGGCGATGAATCGTCGTACCGTGCATCAGCGCGCGTACCGAGCGGCGCGGTCGTCTCCCGCGGTGTCTCGGGATGCGCGGCCTGGCCGCACTCGGTGTCGGCCGCTGCTGAGAGCGCCACTGCAACCATAGGTTCATCCTCCGGCTTTGCCCGGGCTGAGCGCCCGTCCCGCCAATGCCTCTCCCGCCCCGGGTTGCAGTGGCTGGCCCGGTTCAACCGATGCCAGCGACACGACACGCCCGACGTCATCGAACGTTAACGGAGCGAAGGATGGCTGTCAGCAAAAATTGTGCATTGCCTCATTCTTGATACAACGCGACAAACGTCCCGGATTTTGTTATCAACGCGGCACAACCCAGACGCGCGCGGCGGGCGCCCGCGTGGCCGCTCAGGGCGCCGAGAGCCGCCGCAGGATCTCCACCGCCACACGGAACAGCACGCCGGTGGCGATGATCGACAGCACGGCCACCACCAACATCCGCGCCGCCGACGCACGCGGCCGCAGCGGCGGAAGGCCGTCATCATCGAGGAAGGAGCGACCGCCGGCGGGCTGATCCCGCGCTTCGGGCTCACGCCCGCCTGTCGAGGATGGTATCGACATCCGCCCCCCTGAAGCGCCCGTCGCCGTGCATCATATCGGCACCGCGGAAGCTCGGCCACGGCGGGACCGCCGCGACAGCAGGCGCGTCCCGGGGCATAAGGGCGCAGGGGTCGGCTCGCCACCGAGCCGCCCACGGAAAGGGCCGACAAGGCCCGCCACAGGAGGACGCCCATGCCCATCGCCCGCCGCCCGCTGATCGCCGGTGCGCTCGCTGCCCTGCCGCTGCCCGCCTTGGGCCAGGACGGCGCGTTCCCGTCGCGCCCGATCCGCATGATCGTGAATTTCCCGCCGGGCGGGACCACCGACATCGCCGGGCGCATCTATGCCGAGCGCCTGCAGACCCGCATCGGCCAGCCCGTGCCGGTCGAGAACCGCGGCGGCGCCACCGGCAACATCGGGGCCGAGGCGGTCGCGCGTGCCACGCCGGATGGCTACACGGTGCTGACCACGGCGGTGTCGCCCGCCGCCATCAACTACGCGCTGTTCGGCGCGCGCATGCCCTACAAGCCGGAGGACCTTGCCGCCGTCGGGCTGTACCTGCGCGTGCCCAACGTGATCATGGTGCATCCCTCGCAGCCGATCCGCACCATCCAGGACCTGGTCGATGCCGCGAAGGCACGGCCCGGCATACTGAACTACGGCAGCGCCGGCAGCGGCGGGTCGCCGCACATGTCGATGGAGATGTTCAAGCTGCGCGCCGGCGGCCTGCAGATCACGCATGTGCCCTTCCGCGGCGCCGGGCCGATGCTGATCGAGGCCGTGGCCGGGCGGCTCGAAGCCTCGGTGGACAACCTGCCATCCTGCATCGGGCATATCCGCGACGGGCGGCTGCGGGCGCTGGCGGTGACCGGCCATGTGCGGTCCGCCGTGCTGCCCGAGGTGCCGACGCTGGCCGAGACCGTGGTGCCGGGCTTCGAGGCGACCGCCTGGTTCGGCATGCAGGCCCCCGCGCGCACGCCGCGGCCGATCATCGAACGCCTGGGCGCCGAACTGGACGCCATCAGCAAGGAACCGGCGGTGCGGGCGCGCCTGGCCGACCTCGGTGCCGATCCGCCGAACCTGACGCCGGATGGCGGCACCTCGCCGGCCGCCTTCGAGGCCTTCATCCGCGAGGAGATCGCGAAATGGGCTGAGGTGGTGCGGGCGTCGGGCGCACGGATCGACTGAAGGCTGCCCCTGCGGCGGCGCTGCCGCGGCGCGCCTCTGGCGGCGTTGACGCGGCGCGCCTCCGGCGGCGTTGACGCGGCGCGCCTCCGGCAGCGTTGACGCGGCGCGCCTCCGGCAGCGTTGACGCGGCGCGCCTCCGGCAGCGTTGACGCGGCGCGCCTCCGGCGCGACCACTCACGCCATGCAACGCACCTTCTACGGCTGGGCCACGCCCAATTCCAACCGCGTCACGGTCATGCTCGAGGAATGCGGGCTGCCCTATGCCGTGCACGGCGTGAACATCCGGCGGCGCGAGCAGTTCGCGCCGGAGATCCTGGCGCTCAACCCCTACGGCAAGGTGCCGATCCTGGTGGAGGATGCGCAGGACGGCACGCCGCCGCTGGTGCTGTTCGAGAGCGGCGCCATCCTGCTGCATCTGGCGCAGACCCAGGGCGCACTGCTGCCGGAGGAACCGCGCGCGCGGGCCGAGGTCATGGCCTGGCTGATGGTCGCGCTCACCTCGCTTGGCCCCTACACCGGCCAGGCGCATCACTGGACGGACCTCGCGCCGGAGAAGCCGGCGGTGGCACGCGCGCATGCCCTCGCGCTGGTCGACCGCGTCTACGGGCTGCTGGAAGGGCGGCTCGCATCCGTGCCTTACCTTGGTGGCGACGGCTATTCCATTGCGGATGTCGCGGCCTATCCGTGGGTGGCGCGCGCATCCTGGGCAGAGCGACGGGTCGAGGACACGCCGAACCTGGCGCGCTGGTTCGCGACGGTGGGCGCCCGCCCGGCGGTGCAGCGCGGCATGGCGCAGCCGCAGGGCGCGCGGCTGGAATAGCCCCGCCACGCGCCCGCCCGCGCGGCCGGGCGTGGCGCCTCAGGCGCCGCGGAACACCGGCGCGCGCTTTTCGCGGAACGCTGCCAGCCCCTCCTGGATGTCGGCGCTGTCCTTGCAGATGCGCGCGCGCTCCTCGCAGGCGGCGATGTCGAGCATGCCGTGGCCGATCTCGTTCAGCGCCTGCTTGATGCCTTGCACCGCCAGCGGCGCCATGGATTCGAGCGTGGCGGCAAGGCGCTCCACCGCGGCATCGAGTTCGCTCGGGGCCACCAGATGCGTCAGGTAGCCGACGCGCAGCAATTCCTCCGCGCCGAGCTTCTCGGCCGTGAGGAACAGCCGCTTCGCGGTGTTGAGCCCCAGGCGCGAGACGTAGCGGCGCAGGCCGCCCGGATAGTAGTGCACGCCAAGGCGCGCGGCCGGCATGAACATCTCCATCCCCGTCACGCCCACGCGGAAATCGGCGGTCAGCGCGAGGTCGGTGGACCCGCCATAGACACCACCCTGCAGGCGCATGATGGTCGGGATGCGGAGTTTCTCGAATCGGTCGACCATGGCGTCGAAACCCGGTGCCTTCGCCGCCGCTTCCTTGTCCTCGGCGAAGCCGCCCAGATGGAAGCCGGCGCTGAAGGCGGGGCCGCTCGCGGCCATCACCAGGACGCGCAGGTCGCGGTTCGCATCGACCGTGTCGAAGTATTCCAGCAGGCGGATGATGTCGCCGGGCTCGACCCGATTGCGGTGGCGCGCGCGGTGCAGCCGGATGGTGGCGCGCCGGCCCGCGATCTCGAGGCTGGGCGGATCCAGGCGGGTGTCTTCGGTCATGGCGGTTCCCTCGTTTGGTGCAGTCTTGCCGATGCGCGCACGCTTGGCCATGCGGCCCGTCAGGCGGATTCGGCCGCCATCAGCGCCAGCCCCTCGGCGACCGAGACGAATTCGCCGCCGGCCACAACGCGCGCCGACCCGAAGCGACGTTCGAAGATGCGCCGCACCGCCGGCACCAGGGAGGTGCCGCCGGTCAGGAACACCCGGTCCACCGCGCCAGGCGCGGTCGCGGCATCGGCCAGCGCGGCATCCACCGCCGCGCCGATGCGCGCGAGTTCCGGCGCGATCCAGGCTTCGAAATCGACACGGTCGATCCGCGCATCCAGCGCGAAGCCGCCATGGCGGAAATCCAGCACCGCATGCTCGGCAGCGGACAGCGCCGCCTTCACGCCGGAGACCGCGCGATACAGCGCATAGCCGGCATCCTCCTCGATGAGCCGGACCAGATCGTGCAGGGCGTCGGGATGCTCCGCCGTGCGTGCGACCTCGGCGATGTCGCGCAGGGTGCGCGGCGCGCGCATCATCGACAGCTGGTGCCAGCGCGCGAAGCCGGCATACCAGGCGGGCGGCACCGGCAGCGGGTCGCCGCCCATGACGCGATAGGTGCTGCCCTTGCCCAGGCGCGGCGAGACGACGTGGTCGATGATGCGGAAGTCGAAGGCATCGCCGGCGATGCCCACCCCCGCATGCCCCAGCGCCACGACGCGCCGCGGCGGGCCGGGGTCGAAGCGCAGCACCGAGAAATCCGAGGTGCCGCCGCCGAAATCCGCCACCAGCACCGTCGATGCGCGGTCCAGCCCCTGCGCGAAGCGATGCCCCGCGGCGGCGGGTTCGAGGCCGACCGAGACATCCGGCAGCCCGGCCAGCGCGAAGCCAGCGCGCAGGCGCTGTTCGCCGAAGGCGTCGTCGGCGGTCTCGCCCACGAAGCGCACCGGGCGGCCGACAGTGATGCGCGCGCCGGCCATATCCGGCGCGAGCGGGCCGAGCCAGTGGCGCAGGAAGGTCGCGACCAGCGTCTCCAGCCCGAAGGCGCGGCCGAGGATGCGCGTCTCGGTGAAGCTGCGCTGCGCCAGGTAGGATTTCATCGACATGATGAGGCGGCTGTCGAGCGGCGATTCGAGATAGGCGTCGATCGCCGCCGGGCCGGCGGCATCGCGCGGGCGGCCATCGGCGCCGGCCCAGAAGCACAGCACGGAGCGGAACACCTCGCCGGTGGTCAGGCGCAGCGTGCGCACGGTGCCATCCGCGCCGCGTAGCGCCGCCACGCTGTTGGTGGTGCCGAAGTCGATGCCGATGGCGGGGCGCATGGTTCCAGGACCGAAGGGGCGCGCCTTGAAGCGCGAAGCGCGTCGGCTGGCAAGGCACGTCCGGCGAATGGAGCCGGCGCCGCTGCCCTGGCGCGCGAGACAGGCCGGGCGGGCGGCGCAGCCGTCGTGGATCAGGCGCGCAGGCCGTGCAGGCCGAGCCGACCGCCGCAGGAATTGACGAACGCTGACGCAACCATCGCGGGGCCCGGGCGTTGTGCAACGGGAACCGGAGGACTGAACATGAACAACATCGTCTACATCGTTGGCGCCATCGTCATCGTGATCGCCATCCTGAGCTTTCTCGGCCTTCGCTGAGAACGCGCCCGGCGCGGGAACGGGGCGGCTAGGCCGCCTTCGCTTCCCGCCGCCGCTTCGTCAGCACGAATTCGGTGTAGCCGTTGGGCTGCTTCGCACCGTCGAAGACCAGGTCGCAGGCCGCCTTGAAGGCCGGACCGTCGAAGCCAGGCGCCATCGGCACATAGGCGGAATCGCCCGCATTCTGGCGGTCCACCACGGCGGCCATCCGCTTCATCGTCTCCATCACCTGCGCCTTGGTCGCGATGCCATGGCGCAGCCAGTTGGCGATGTGCTGCGATGAGATGCGCAGCGTCGCGCGGTCTTCCATGAGGCCGACATCGTTGATGTCCGGCACCTTGGAACAGCCCACGCCCTGGTCCACCCAGCGCACGACATAGCCCAGGATTCCCTGCGCGTTGTTGTCGAGTTCCGCCTGCACGTCGGCGGGCGACCAGTTGGTGTCGCGCGCCAGCGGCACGGTCAGGATGTCGTCCAGCGTCGCGCGGCGGCCGCCCTTGGCCAGTTCCTCCTGTCGCGCAGCCACGTCCACCTGATGGTAGTGCAGCGCGTGCAGCGTCGCGGCGGTGGGCGACGGCACCCAGGCGGTGTTCGCGCCGGCCTTGGGGTGACCCACCTTCTGCTCCAGCATCGCGGCCATCATGTCGGGCATGGCCCACATGCCCTTGCCGATCTGCGCCCGGCCGCGCAGGCCGCAGGCCAGGCCGGTATCGACGTTCCAATCCTCATAGGCGCCGATCCAGGCGGCCTTGCGCATGTCGTTCTTGCGCACCACGGCGCCGGCTTCCATGGCGGTGTGGATCTCGTCGCCGGTGCGGTCGAGGAAGCCGGTGTTGATGAACACCACGCGGTCCTTCACCGCCGCGATGCAGGCCTTGAGGTTGACGGTGGTGCGCCGTTCCTCGTCCATGATGCCGATCTTGAGCGTGTAGCGCTTGAGGCCGAGCGCATCCTCGACGCGCGCGAACAGCGTGTCGGCCCAGCGCACTTCCTCGGGCCCGTGCATCTTCGGCTTCACGATGTAGACGCTGCCGGCACGGGAGTTCAGCCGCTTGCCGTTGATGTCGTGCATCGCGATCGCGACCGTGCACAGCGCATCGAGCACCGTCTCGGGCACTTCGGCGCCGTCGAGCGTGACGGCATCGGTCATCATGTGGTGGCCGACGTTGCGGACCAGCATGACCGAGCGGCCATGCAGCGTGACCTCGCCGCCGCCGGGCGCCTTGAACACGCGGTCGGGGTTGAGGCGGCGCACCATGGTCTGGCCGCCCTTGTCGAATTCCGCGGTCAGGTCGCCCTTCATCAGGCCGAGCCAGTTGCGATAGACGTCCACCTTGTCCGCGGCATCCACCGCGGCGACGGAATCCTCGCAATCCTGGATGGTGGTCAGCGCGGATTCCAGCGCGACATCGCTGATGCCGGCCGCGTCGGTCCTCCCGATCGGGTGGGCGCGGTCGAACTTCACCTCGATATGCAGGCCGTTATTCGCGAACAGCAGCGCGGTCGGCGCCTGCGCCTCGCCCAGGAAGCCCACGCATTGGGCGGGGCGCGCCAGGCCGGTCTTCGATCCGTCCTTCAGCGTCACGTCCAGCGCACCGGCGTCGAGCCGATAGGCCGTGGCATCGGCATGGCTGCCGCGCGCCAGCGGCACGGCGCCGTCCAGCACCGCGCGCGCCTTGGCGATGACCTGGGCGCCGCGCGCCGGGTCGTAGCCCTTCACCTTCGCCCCGTCCTGCGGAATGGCGTCGGTGCCATACAGCGCGTCATACAGGCTGCCCCAGCGCGCATTCGCCGCGTTCAGCGCGTAGCGCGCATTGGAGACCGGCACCACGAGCTGCGGGCCGGCCATGGTGGCGATCTCGGCATCCACGTTGGTGGTGCCGACGCTCACCGCGGCGGGTTCGGGCAGCAGGTAGCCGATCTCCCGCAGGAAGGCTGTGTACGCGGCAAGATCGACGGGCCTGGCCGGGTTGGCGCGGTGCCAGGCATCGATCTTCGCCTGCAAATCGTCGCGCTTGGCCAGCAGCGCCGCGTTGGTGGGCGAGAGGTCGCGCAGGATGCCCTCCAGCGCCGCCCAGAAGCGCGCGGGCTCGACGCCGGTGCCGGGCAGCGCCTCGGTTTCGATGAAGGCCCGGAGCACGGGCGCGACGGCAAGGCCCTGGGATGCGGGCATGGCGAACTTCTCCTGACGCGTTGCGCCTGACCGGCGCGCAATTTCGGTGGGTGTCCTATGCGTAAAGCCGTTGCGGGGCAAACCGCCAGGGCTTGCCATGCCGCGCCCCTGGCGGGGCTTGCCGTGGCGCGCCCCTGGCAGGGCTTGCCGTGGCGCGCCCCTGGCAGGGCTTGCCGTAGCGCGCCCCTGGCGCGACGCTTCACCCCAGCACCGACCGAAGGAACGCCGCCATGGCCTGGACACCCCCCCCGCATGTGACGCAGCACTGGCAGGTGACCAAGCCCGGCGCGACCGGCAAGCGCGGCATGGTCGCCTCCCAGGCGCGCGACGCGGCCGAGGCCGGCATCGCCATCCTCGCCGAAGGCGGCAGCGCGGCCGATGCCGCCGTCGCCACCGCCTTCGCCCTGGCCGTGGTGGAACCATGGAATTCCGGCCTGGGCGGGATCGGCTTCACCCAGGTGGCGGGACCCGGCATCCCGGCGCAGACCTTCGACTTCGGCCCGGTCTCGCCGCATGCGCTCGACACCTCCGCCTTCCCGATGACAGGCAGGATGAAGGACGATCTGTTCACCTGGCCGGAGGTGTTCGAGGACCGCAACGTCCACGGCCCGCTGTCCTTCGCCATCCCGTCCTCGGTCGCGGGTTATGCGGAACTCCATGCGCGGCATGGGCGGCTGCCGATCTCGGTGGTGATGGCGCCGGCGGTGGCGCTGGCCAAGCGCGGCCTGGCGCAGGACTGGTTCACCACGCTGAAGGTAGCCAACAGCGCGTCCGTGCTGCGGCTGTATGCCGAAAGCGCGCGCATCTATTTGCCGAACGGCCTGCCCCCGGTGGCGCCGTATCAGGGCAGCCCGGGCTTCTTCCGCCAGGGCAACCTCGGCGAGACGCTGGAGCGCCTGGCCACGGCGGGGCTGCGCGATTTCTACGAGGGCGGCATCGCCAGCGACCTGCTGGCGGATTTCCGCGACATGGGATCGCCGATCAACGCCGCGGACCTCGCCGGCTGCAAGGCACTGGTGCGGCCTGCGCTCGAGGCCGCCTGGCGCGGCAAGCGGCTGTTCCTGGCCAATGGCCTGACCGCCGCGCCGACGCTGCTGCGCGTGCTGGAAGGCATGCGTAGCGCGGATTTCAGCGGCGCCGCGCCCTCCCCCGCCTGGTACGCGCAGCTCGCGCGCGTGATGCGCGAGGCCTATGCCGAACGCCTCGCGGGCCTTGGCGATGCCGAGCCCAAGGCCGCGGAATCCTGCACCACCCACCTGACCGTCTGCGACAAGGACGGGATGATGGTGGCGATGACCACCACGCTGCTGTCGTCGATGGGATCGCGCGTCGTGCTGCCGCGATCGGGCGTGCTGATGAACAACGGCATCATGTGGTTCGACCCGCGGCCCGACGCGAAGAACGCCATCGCGCCCGGCAAGCGGCCGCTGACCAACATGTGCCCGGTGATCGCCGGGGAAGGCGACACGCCCGCCATCGCCACCGGCGCCTCCGGTGGGCGGCGGATCATGGCCTCGGTGTTCCAGGCCCTGTCCTACGTGGCCGATTTCGGCATGACGCCGGAGCAGGCGGCGCATCACCCGCGCCTGGATGTCTCCGGGCCGGAGGGGGTGACGGCGGATATCCGCCTGGGCGCCGAGACCATCGCCGCCCTGGCGAAGGATGCGGCGGTGACGGAGGTGGAGCACGCCGTGCTGCCGGTGAACTTCGCCTGCCCGAACCTGATCCGGATTGCGCCGGACGGCACGCGCCAGGGCATCACCGACGTCATGAGCCCCTGGAGCGCCGCGCTGGCGGAGTGACCCGCCGCACACGGGCTTTGGTTCCCGCGCGGGCGCTTGTGCGCTACCGTTCGATTCGCGTGTGAACGGAGGCGGCATGTCCGATACCGGCCCGGAAGCCGGCGCTTCGCCGGAACCAGACCGGCCGGTCGAGGCCGGCGCGCGTCCGCGCGACCCCGCCGCGGTGATCCTCGACGGGCTCGGCGAGCGCCGCGAAGGGCCGCGCATCGAGGTCCAGGTCCCCTGCACGGTCTTCGTGGGGTCGCATGTCCATGACGCCTTGCTGCGCGACGTCTCGCTGGGCGGGGCCATGGTGCATGGCGTGCGCGGCATGCTGGCCGGCGACCTGGTGCGGCTGCGCCTCGCGCGCCTTGCCGACCACAGCTTCGTCGCCGAGGTGCGCGGCGTGAGCCTGCTGGGCGTCCACCTGGCCATCCAGGGCCCGCATGACCAGGCCCTGTGGCGCGAGACGGTCCGCGACTTCCTGCCCGAAGCCCCGGCGGAAGGGCCGCGTTAACGGCGCTCCCCTAGCCTTCGCCGACCCCGCCCGCCGGCGGGCAGGAGGCGCGCGGCAATGATGCGAACTGGACAGGCCGGGGTGCCGGGCGGCGTGGCGGACCTCCCGTCGCGGGGCTTGCCGGCGCTGCATGCCGTGGCCGAGCCCTGCACGCTGCGGTCGGCCAGCGGGCGCGTGCGCGACGGGCTGGTGCGCGAGGCCGGCGCCGTCGGGGCGATCGTGACCGGCATCGCCGGGCTGTCCCTCGGGCAGGAGGTGGATCTGGTGCTGCCGCGGCACGGCGGGCTGCGGCTGCGCGCGCGCGTGGCCGGCGTCGGCGTGCTGGGCCTGCTGCTGGACCTGCGCGGCGCGGGGGGCGGGCCGGAATGGCGCCGCGCGCTGCTCGGCATGACTGACGGCGCGTTCCGCCGCGCGTGACCGCGCGGCACACGTCTTGCGAACCCCCTGCAGCCTGAGGCGGGAGAAGCGGCCCGACAGGCAATGGGTGCCTGTTGTGTGACCATGTCTTGCTCCATGCGCCTGAACAGGGAGCAGGATGATGAATCGTCGCTCAATTCTTGGCCTGGCAGCCGCCGGCGCGCTTGGCCCGCTGGCGCTGTCGCGAACCGCCGCGGCCCAGGCCGCCTGGCCGGCCCGCGGGTCCATCCGCCTGGTCGCGCAGTTCCCCCCGGGCGGGCTGGTGGACACCATCAGCCGCCTGATGGCGCCCATCATCTCCCAGTCGCTGGGCCAGACCGTGGTGGTCGAGAACCGCGCCGGCGCGGGCGGCGTGATCGGCACGGACTTCGTCGCGAAGCAACCGGCTGATGGCTACACGCTGCTGGTCAGCCATGCCTCGGTGCATGTGTTCTCGGCAGCCACCATGCCGATTCTGCCGTTTCATCCGGTCAACGACTTCACGCATATCGGGCAGATGGTCGAAGCCGCGAACGTGCTGCTGGTGAAGGCGGATTCGCCGTTCCGCACGCTCGACCAGTACATCGCGGCGGCGCGCACGCGGCCGGTGCGCTACGGCTCCTCGGGCATCGGCTCGGCGCCGCACCTGCTGGGCGCGATGCTGACGGGGACCACGTGCCCTATCGCGGGTCGGCGCCGGCGATGCAGGACCTGATGGCGAACCAGATCGAATCCTTCATCGACCCGATCACGACCAACGTCCAGCTGATGAAGGACGGCGTGCTGCGGGCGCTGGCGGTCTCCACGCCGCAGCGCCTGGCCGCCTTCCCGAACGTGCCGACCTTCGCCGAGCTGGGCTTCCCGAAATTGACCTCGGCGCAGTGGCTGGGGCTGTCGGGCCCGAAGAACCTGCCGGCACCGATCGTCGCGCGGCTGTCGGCGCTGCTGCCGCAGCTCGTCGCGCGGCCCGACCTGATGACGCGGTTCGAGGAATTGCAGACCCTGCCGCGCAATCCGCCGCCGCTGGGGACGGATTTCACCGCCTTGATCAACCAGCAGATCGGCGAATGGACCGCGGTGGCGCGGCAGTTCAACATCGTCGTGACGTGATCCGCCGGTGCCCGCCCTGGGGATGACCCCGGGCGGGCCCGCTCAGGCGTGCCGGCGCAGGATGCAGGCGTGGCGCTGGAACAGCACCCAGGCCAGCATGGGCACCAGGCGCTGCAGGCCGGGTTCGAGCTCGGGCGGCTGCACACGGTCCTGCGCACGCAGCACGCGCTCTGCAAGGTCGCGCAGCACCTCGAAGGCCGATCGCTCTGCCCCGCCGGCATAGCGCTCCGCAAGCGGCGGAAAGCTCACCTGCAGGTCCTCGGAAATGAAGATGCCGCCAGGCTTCACCGCCGGCAGCAGGGTCCGTATCGCGAGGATCTGGTGCGGCCAGAGATGCGACCCGTCCTCGATGACGATATCGAAGGGCCCGTGCCGCGCGGCAACGGCCTCGAGCGCGGCGGCATCGGCCTGGTTGGCGATTTCGATCGCGATCCGCCCTTCCGCCAGGCCGCGCACATCACGGCGGCGGTCGAGGCCGACGATCCGCGCGCGCGGGAAGTAGTCGCGCCAGACGCGCAGCGAAGCCCCTTCCTTCACGCCGATCTCGAGCAGCGTGATCTCCTGGTCACGCAGCGGGGCCAGGAACGCCTCGTAGATCGGCAGGTAGCCATGCTTGTCCGACGATTTGTCGGTGCCGTGGTGCAGGCCGAGCGCATTCAGCGTCATGCCCGCGGCGCCGGGCGGCGGCGCGCCTGCGGTCACGCTGCCTGCGCCTTGCACCAGCGCGCCACCTCCTCATGCGTGCCGAACCATACGCCGGGCGTGCCCTTCATCAGCGTGACCAGGCGATCCAGCAGCGCGATGCGGCTGCGGTGGCCGATCACGTGCGGGTGCATGGTCAGCAGGAACAGCCCGCCCTCGGCCAGCGCGCCTTCGAATTCGGCGCGGAAGATCTCCTCGACCGCCGAGGGCGGCGTATAGGGCCGCAGCGCCGCGAAGCGCAGCATGTTGAAATACACCGCGTCGTCGCGGATCCATTCGGGCGGGAGTTCGACGATGCCGGTGGGTTCGCCCTGCACTTCCAGCTCGTAGGGATCGTCGTCGGCCATCAGCGATGAATCGTACAGCAGGCCGAGCTCCTGGATGATCCCCATGGTGTCGACCGAGAAATCCCAGGAGGCGGTGCGGATGCCGACCGGGCGCCGGCCGGTCAGCGTCTCCAGCGTATCGGCGGCGCGGAAGGTCAGGTCGCGCTCGACCCCGGGGGGCAGTTGCGTGTTGGCCTCGTGGATCCAGGAATGGATGCCGATCTCGTGGCCCTCATCGGCGACCGCGCGCACTTCGTCGGGGTGCAGCAGCGCGGAGACGGCGGGGTAGAAGAACGATGCCTTCACGCCGTGGCGCGCCAGCAGGGCGCGGATGCGCGGCACGCCCTGGCGCGCGCCGTACTGGCCCTGGCTGATGCGCATGGGGCTTTCGTCGGAATCGCGCAGCGGGATGGTCTCGTGGTCGGCATCGAAGGACAGGCTGACGGCGCAGCGCGCGCCACCCGGCCAGGATGCCGGCGCCAGCGACCGCCCGGCGCGCGCGCGCCCGACGATGCGCCGCCACTGCGGTTCGTCCCATTCCCAGGGCTTCGGCGTGGCGTCGCTCATGCGTCATCTCCTGGTCGCGGTGCATGGCACGGTACTTGCGGATCAGCGCGGGTCAACCGGACCCGGGAGCCCCTCATGGACATCGGCGTCTTCATCCCGATCACCAACAATGGCTGGATCATCTCCGCCACCTCGCCGCAGTACATGCCGTCCTTCGCGCTGAACAAGGCGGTGGTGCAGAAGGCCGAGGGCTTCGGCTTCGACTTCGCGCTGTCGATGATCAAGCTGCACGGCTTCGGCGGAAAGACGGAATTCTGGGACCACGGGCTGGAATCCTTCACCCTGATGTCGGCACTCGCGACCGTCACCACGCGCATCAGGCTGTTCGCCTCCACCGCCGTGCTGACGCTGCCGCCGGCGATGGTGGCGCGCATGACCAGCACGATCGACGATGTCTCGGGCGGGCGCTTCGGCATCAACATCGTCTCGGGCTGGCACAAGGTCGAATACACCCAGATGGGGCTGTGGCCGGGTGACCAGCACTTCGGCAAGCGATACGACTGCAGCACCGAATATGTGCGGATCCTGCGCGACCTGTGGGGAACGGGCCTGTCCAACCTGAAGGGCGAATTCTTCCAGATGGACAATTGCGTGCTCAGTCCCCGCCCCAAGGCGCCGATCAAGGTGGTGTCGGCCGGGCAGTCCGACCGCGGGATGGAATTCGCCGCGCAGTATTGCGACTACAATTTCTGCCTGGGCGAGGGCGTCAACGAACCGACCAAGGCGGCGAGCGTGCCCGCGCGCGTGCTGCAGCATGCGGCCAGGACCGGGCGCGATGTGGGCGCCTACATGCTGTACATGATCATCGCCGACGAGACGGATGCGGCGGCGCTGGCGAAGTGGGACCTGTACAACAAGGGGGCCGACCGCGAGGCGCTGGCGCATCTGCTGGGCAAGGCGGCGGAGGACACCGCGCCGTCCGAGACCTCCATGGCCGCCGCGATCCAGCGTTCGCCCTCACCGATCAACTTCAACATGGGCACGCTGGTGGGGTCCTACGCCAATGTCGCGCGCATGCTGGACGAGGTGGCGGCGATGCCCGGCGTGAAGGGCATCATGCTGACCTTCGACGACTTCCTGCTCGGGCTCGATGCCTTCGGGACGCATATCCAGCCGCTGATGGCGTGCCGCCAGGGCCGGATGCTGAGCGCAGCCTGACCCGCTTGCGGCGTGGGCCGGGCTGAGGGAGGGTCGGGGCATGGATGCCCTGACCCTGCTCGCCTTCGGCGCCGCGCTCGCGCTCTCCACCGCCTCCCCTGGCCCGACCATCACCACGCTGGTGGCCCGCGTGCTGGCGCGCGGCCGGCCCGGCGCGGCGGCCTTCTGCATCGGCCTGATCCTCGGCGACCTGGTGTGGCTGGCCGCCGCGGTGTTCGGCCTGTCATTGGTCGCGGAGGCCGCGCAGCCGGTGCTTGCGGTGCTGAAATGGGCGGGGGTCGGCTTCCTGCTCTGGCTCGCCTGGAAGGCCTGGAACGCGCCGGCGGCGCTGCCGGCCGGGATGCCCGCGCCGGCCGGGGAAGGCGCGCGGCTGGCCTTGACCGGGATCGCGCTGACACTCGGCAATCCCAAGACCATGCTGTTCTACACGGCGATCACGCCGGCGGTGCTCGACCTCGGCCGGGTGGACCTGGCGGGCTTCGCCGCGCTCGCGGCCGTGCTGGTGGTGGTCTATGCCGCGGTGCTGGCGGGCTATGTGGTCACCGCGCTGAAGGCGCGCCACCTGCTGCGCAGCACCCGCGCGGTGCGCCGCGTGAACCAGGCCGCGGGCCTTGCCATGGCCGGCGCCGCCGCCACCGTCGCGACGCGCTGAGGCCGCCATGACAGAAACCGATCCCGCCCAGATGTCCGCCGAGACGCTGCTCGGCCTGTATGCCCGCCGCCGGCTTTCGCCGGTCGAGGCGCTGAAAGCCGTGCTGGAGCGCGTCGCGCGCTTCAACCCCTGGGTCAACGCCTTCGCCGCGATGAACCCGCGCGCCTTGCAGGCCGCCGGCGAGAGCGAGGCGCGCTGGGCCGCCGGCCGGCCGATCGGCCCGCTGGATGGCGTGCCGGCCACGGTGAAGGACCTGCTGAACATGGCGGGCTTCCCGACCCGCCGGGGTTCCCGGACCACCGACACCACGCCCGCCACCGAGGACGCCCCCGCGGTGATGGGGCTGAAGGAGGCCGGCGCGGTCATCCTCGGCAAGACCACGACGACCGAATTCGGCTGGAAATCGCCCGGCGACTGCCCGCTGCACGGCATCACGCGCAACCCGTGGAACCCGCAGCGCACGCCTGGCGGGTCGAGTTCGGGCGCCGGCGCGGCGGGCGCGGCCTGCTTCGGGCCGCTGCATATCGGCACGGATGCCGGCGGGTCGATCCGCATCCCCGCGGCCTATTGCGGCCTGGTGGGGGTGAAGCCGAGTTTCGGGCGCATCCCGCAATGGCCGCTGGGGGCCTTCGGGCACGTGGCGGTGGCGGGGCCGATGACGCGCACGGTGCGCGACGCGGCGCTGATGTTCGGGGCCATGGCGCGGCACGACCTGCGCGATCCGTACTCCCTGCCCGACGACCCGCGCGATTGGCGCCAGGGGATCGAGGATGGCGTGGCGGGCCTGCGCGTGGCGGTGGTGCGGCGGATGGGGTTCGAACCGCCGCTCGATGCCGATGGCGCGGCGGTGCTCGATGGTGCGGCGCGGATGCTCGAGGAACAGGGCGCGATCGTCGAAGACGCGGAGCCCGCCCTGCCCGACACCCGCGCGATCTTCGGGCGCGTGTGGTCGGTGGCGATGGCGCGGGTGGTCGCGACCATCCCGGAGGAGAAGCGCGCGCTGCTGGACGCCGGCATCCTGGATGTGGCGCGGCGCGACGGTGACATGGCAGCGGTCGACTACCTGGCGGCGGAGGCGATGCGGCTCGAGGCCGCGCACGCCATGGCGCGCTTCCACCAGCGCTACGACCTGGTGCTGACCGCCTGCACGCCGACCGCCGCCTTCGCCGCCGACCAGCCCACGCTGAAGCCGGCGGAATCGCTGTGGCGCGACTGGGCGCCCTGGACCTTCGCCTTCAACCTGACGCGCCAGCCCGCGATTTCCGTGCCGGTGGCGCTGGATGGCGAGGGCATGCCGCGCGCGGTGCAGGTGGTGGCCGCGCTGTATCGCGACGACCTGGCGTTCCGTGGCGCCCGTGCGCTGGAACGCGCCGCGACGCTGCCGCTGGCGGACCCCGCCGCGGCGCGGCCGGCGTGACGGAGGCCGACATGCCCGATGGCGAGTACGACTACGTCTATGACGAGGCGACCGGCGAGTGGCGCCTGGCCTCGGAGGTCGCGGCCGCGGCGGCCCCGGCGGAGCGCGTGGTCCGCGATTCGGCCGGAAACGCCTTGGCCGACGGCGATTCCGTCACCGTCATCAAGGATCTGAAGGTGAAGGGCGCGGGGCAGACGCTCAAGCAGGGCACGGTCATCCGGTCGATCCGCCTGACCGGGAATGACGAGGAGATCGACTGCCGCTACGAAGGCATCAAGGGACTCGTGCTGCGCACCGAGTTCGTGCGCAAGCGATAAGGGGGACGGCATGCGGCTGGTCACGTTCAGGGATGGCTTGGGCACGCGCATCGGCGCGCTGGATGATGCGGGGAAGGTGCTGGACCTGGCGGCCGCCGATGCGTCGCTGCCACGGGACATGCTGGCGCTGATCGCCGGCGGCGACGCCACATTGGCCGCCGCGCGCGCGGCCAGGGCGCAGGCGCCGGTGGCGCAGGGGGCGGTGCTGCTGGCGCCCATTCCGCGTCCGGCGAAGAACGTCTTTTGCGTCGGCAAGAACTACCACGAGCACGCGAAGGAGTTCGCGAACAGCGGCTTCGACGCCACCGCCAAGGAAGTCGTGCCCGAGGCGCCTGTCGTGTTCAGCAAGCCACCCACCAGCGTGATCGGGCCGGGCGAGCCGATCCCGTCCTTCCTCGATACCTCGAACAGCACCGACTACGAGGGCGAGATCGCGGTGGTCATCGGCAAGGCGGGCCGCGGCATCAGCGAGGCGGACGCACCCGCCCACATCTTCGGCTACACCATCGTCAACGACGTCACCGCGCGCACGCTGCAGCACAAGCATCGGCAATGGATCCTGGGCAAGGGCATCGACGGCTATTGCCCGATGGGGCCGGCCATCGTCACGGCGGATGCCGCGGGCTGGCCGCCGCGGCTGGCGATCTCGACCTGGGTGAATGGCGAATTGCGCCAGCGCGCCGGGGTCGAGGACCTGATCTTCGGCATCCCGACGCTGATCGCGACGATCTCCGCCGGCATCACGCTGGAACCCGGCGACATCATCGCCACCGGCACGCCGGCCGGCGTGGGGATCGGCTTCACGCCGCCGAAATTCCTCAAGGCCGGTGACCGCGTGCGGATCGAGGTGCCGGGGATCGGCGTGCTGGAGAACCCCGTCGCGTGACCTGAAGCGACCATACCAACCGGGAGGAAACAAGAATGAAGCGTCGCGTCCTGATCGGCTCCATCGCCGCCGCCAGCCTTGCGCCACCGGTGCGGGCGCAGGAGGTCTTCCCCACGCGCCCCGTCACCATCGTCGTCGCCTTCCCGCCCGGCGGCCAGGCGGATGTCGTGGGGCGGCCGGTGGCGGCGACGCTGGAGCGCATCTGGCGCGTCGCGGTGCCCATCCAGAACCGCGGCGGCGCGGCGGGCGCCATTGGCAATGCGGCGGTCGCGCGGGCCGCGCCGGATGGCTACACGCTGCTGATGGCGCTGTCGTCGATGGCGCTGCTGCCCGAGGCCGCGCGCGTGAACGGGCGCGAGCCGACCTACACGCCCGACATGCTGGCGCCCATCGCGTTGTTCGCCGCCGACCCCACCGTGCTGGTGGTGCCCGCCGCCAGCCCGATCCGCACCATCGAGGCCTTCATCGCCGACGTGAAGGCGCGGCCCGGCCAGGTGTCGTATTCCTCGGCCGGGAATTATTCCGCGCTGCATGTGCCGATGGCGCAGCTGTCGCAGGCGGCCGGGCTCGACATGCTGCACGTGCCCTTCCAGGGCGGCGGGCCTGCGCTGACGGCGCTGCTGGGCGGGCAGGTGCAGTGCCTGGCGTCCGGCCCGGGGCCAATCGCGCCGCATGTGCGCGCCGGTACGCTGCGCCCGATCGCGACCTGGGGGCGCACGCGCCTCGCGGGCTTCGACGACGTGCCGACGCTGATCGAGAAAGGCTTCCCCGACTGCGAATTCTACATCTGGGTCGGGATCTTCGCGCCGGCCGGCACGCCGGCGCCGGTGATCGCGCGCATCCGCGACGCCTCGCGCCAGGTGGCGGCGGATGCCGACTTCCGCCGCATCATAGCGGCCAGCGGCAACACCCTCGACTTCCGCGAGGGCGAGGCCTTCCTGCGCTTCTACACCGAGGATGCGGCGCGACTGGTGCGCACGGTGCGCGCGCTGGGGAAGATCGAGTAGTGCCCCCTTCCCGCGGTTCCGCGCCAGTGCCAGCCTGCGGCGCGCAAGGAGACAGCCCATGACCACCGAAGCCGCCATCACCAGTTGGATCGCATCGCAGAAGACCGCGATGCTCGCCGAGATCGAGGCGATGGTGAACACGGATGGCGGGTCCTACGACAAGCCCGGCGTCGATCGCACCGGCGCGCAGGTGCAGCGGTTCCTGGCGTCGCACGGCATCGCGACCGAGGTCGTGCCGCGCGAGAAGCATGGCGACTGCATCCGCGGCATCGTCGAGGGCGGGCATGCGCTCGGCACCGGCAACCAGCGATCCAACATCGTGCTGATGGGCCATCGCGACACGGTCTTCCCGAAGGGCGAGCCGGAGCGCCGGCCCTTCCGCATCGAGGGCGGCCGCGCGTACGGCCCCGGCGTCGCGGACATGAAGGCGGGCATCGTGATGAACATGTTCGTGCTCGCCGCCTTCGCGAAGTTCGGCGGCGCGCCTGGCCCCGTGGTGGCGCTGTTCACCGGCGACGAGGAGATCGGCAGCCCCGAGGGCCGCCCGGTGATCGAGGCCGAGGCCGGCAACGCCCGCGTGGTGTTCAATTCCGAACCTGGCCGGGTCTCCGGCAATGTCGTGAAGGCGCGCAAGGGTGGCGTATTTTCCGTGGTGGATATCGAGGGCAAGGCCGCGCATTCGGGCGGCAATTTCGAGGCGGGCATCAGCGCGATCGGCGAGGCGGCGCACAAGATCGTCGCGATCCACGCGCTGACCGACCTCAAGCGCGGCATCACGCTGAATGTCGGGCTCATCCAGGGCGGGCAGAGCGTCAACACCACCGCGCCGTCCTGCCAGTTCCAGATCGACCTGCGCACCATCGACCTCGCCGACCGCGACGAGGTGATGGGCAAGATCCACGGCATCGTCGCGCGCGCCTACGTCCCCGGCACGCGGTCGGCACTGACCATCAAGGGCGAGTTCCGCCCGCTGAACCCGACACCGGCGAGCGAGCGCGTGTTCTCGGTGTATCAGGCGGCGGCGGCGGAAAGTGGCCTGAAGGTCGAGGCGGAATTCACCGGCGGCTGCGCCGATTCCGGCTTCACCGCCGCGCTCGGCGTGCCGACGCTCTGCGGCGTCGGGCCAGTGGGCGGGTTGGCGCACAGCCCGGAGGAATATCTCGAGGTCGAGAGCATCGTGCCGCGCGCGCAGGCCATGGCGCGCGCGATCCTGCGGCTGGAGCAGGCGGGGCTGTAGCGTCTGATCCGCCGCGGCGGAGCGGCGATCCCCTCGCTGTGACCTAGGCGAGGGCGGGAACCGCTCCCGCCACAGGCCGCTACCCTCGCCAGGGCCTGACCTGCCACAGCCGCTTCAGACTGTCGTCGATCGTCTGCGCGAAGGCCTTGTATTCCGCGCCGATCAGCGGGCGCAGCGGCATGTTCTGGCGCTGGGCCTCACGCCGGAAGCCCTCATCGTTCAGCGCGGCGCGGAAGGCGGCCTCCAGGCGCGCGACGATTGGCGCGGGCATGCCCGGCGGGCCGACGATCCCGCGCGAGGCGCCGCCGATGATGTCGAATCCCTGTTCGCGGAAGGTCGGCACATCCGCGGCCTCGGGCTGCCGGCGCGCGCCGCCCTGCGCGAGGATGCGCAGGCGGCGTTCCTGCACCAGCTGCGGCGCGTCGTTCACGTTCAGCACCGCGAGGTCCATGTTGCCGCCCAGCAGTTGCGGGATCAGCGGCGCAGCCCCCGCGAAGGGCACCTGCACCATGGGCGGCACGTTGGCCGCGGCCTCGAAGGCCAGCATGAACAGGTGGTCGTCGCTGCCGATGCCGGTGGTGCCGTAGGTGACGTGGTTCGGCCGCGCCCGCGCCGCGGCGACGATGTCCGCCACGGAGCGGAAGGGGCTGTCGGCGCGGACATAGAAGGCGTTGGCGTCCTCGACGATGTTGCACAGGAAGGTGAAGTCCATCGCGCGGTAGCGCACCTGGCGTTCCAGCGGGATGGCGTTGTGCGCGGGGATGGTGGTGGAGCCGATGGCGTAGCCGTCGGGTGCGGCGTTGAAGATCGCCTCCAGCCCGATCTGCCCGGCCGCGCCGGTGCGGTTGACGACGACCGGGCGGAAGCCCGGGATCTGCGCGGCGACCAGCGGCATGACCAGGCGTGTCATGACATCCACGCCGCCGCCGGCGGGGAACGGCACGATCACCTCGACCGGCTTGTCGCCCGGCCAGGCGGCCTGGGCACGCAGCGTGGCGGGCGCGGCGAGCATCCCCGCCCCGGCAAGCAGGGCGCGACGGCTGGTCATGGCGTGGTTCCTCCCAGGGTTCCTTGCAGCGACGCTAGGCGCCGGCGCATGGCGGCCGCAAGGATTTCAGCGCCGCCAGGGACGCCGCGCGAACATCGCGCGCACCGTCTCGCCTTCCGCCAGCACCATGTCGCGATAGGCACGCCCGACCAGCGGGCGCAACGGCAGCGAGATGCGATCCGCCGCCGCAGTGAATTCCGGGTCGGCGAAGGCGGCGGCGAAGGCGGCCTCCAGCGCGCGCGCGGCCTCCGGCGGAAAGCCCGGCGGGGCGACGATGCCGCGCGCCGATCCGATCACCACGTCCAGGCCCTGTTCGCGGAAGGTGGGTACGTCCGGTGCCGCCGACCAGCGCGCGGGGGATGCCTGGCCGAGGCAGCGGATGCGCCCCTCGCGCATCAGCACGATCCCCTCGCTCATGTTGAAGGACGCGACATCGACGGCACCCGAGAGCAGGTCGCGCTGCACCTGCGCCGTGCCGTTGAAGGGTGCGTGCAGGGCGCGCACATCGGCCTTCTCCTCCAGGCCCAGCAGCACCAGGTGGTCGTCGGAGCCCACGCCGGCGGCGGAGCCGACCGATACGCTCTCCGGCGTGCGCTTCAGCGCGGCGACCAGGTCGCCCAGGTTGCGCAGCGGGGAATTGCCCAGGACCCACAGCCCGCAGGCATCGTCCACGATATTGGCGATGTAGGTGAATTCCTCCGCCTTCCAGCGCACCGGTCGTTCGAGCGGCAGGGTCGAGACATTCAGGCTGCCGATGGCGCCGATCGTGTAGCCGTCGGGCGCGGCGTTGAAGATCGCCTCCATGCCGAGCTGCCCCGAGGCACCGGCGCGGTTGACCACGACGAAGCGCACGCCCGGCAGGCGCGGCGTGATCTGGTGGGTGGCGAAGCGGCCGACCGCGTCGACGCCGCCGCCGGGGGGAAAGGGGATGATGACCTCGATCGGGCGGTCGGCGGGCCAGGCGGCGTGCGCCGGCCGGATCGCGGGCAGCGCGAGGCCCAGGCCGGCCAGCGGGAGGTGACGGCGAGCGATCATGGCGTTTCCCCAAAGGCGTGTCGTTGGGCGCGAGCCTCGCCCCCGCCGCGCCGTCGATCAAGCGCGGACTTTTCCTGGGCGCCGCCACGCCGCACACTCGGCCCCGAAACCGTCGGGAGGAACGCCATGGATGCGACACTGCGCGAGCGCTTCGGCGTCGAGGGCCAATGGGCCTTGTGGCGCGAACACGCCGTCCGCTGGGCGGAATGCGACATCTACGCGCATGTGAACCACGCCGCCTATCTGACGTTGTTCGAGGACATGCGCATCGCCTGGTGGCTGGGTGCCGGCGGTGCCTTCGCGCCCGACAAGCCCGGCCCGGTGGTCGGCACGCTGGAGGTGAAGTACCACCGCCCCGGCCATTTCCGCGACGATGTGCTGCTGTGCGTGCGCACCGCGTCCTTCCGCCGCACATCCTTCGTGCACCAGTATGCGATGTGGCGGGCGGATGGCTTGCTGTGCTCGGCGCGCGCGCTGTGCGTGGTGGTGGACAACGCGACCCACCAGAAGGCCGAGATCCCGGAAGACATGCGCCGCCTGATGGCGGAGCGCGACGGCGCGGTGGCGGAGGTGTGAGCGCGCCTCAGGCCTCGTCCTTCGTCTCCCGCGACCGTGCCGCGAACCAGTCCGCCACCGCCATCAGCAGGTAGCCCAGCAGGAAGACCAGGTTGATGACGACCAGCCAGAACAGCTGCCGTTCGCTGACGCTCTCCTCGAGCTCCATCAGCGCCTTCAGCATGGTCACGCCGGAAATTGCCGCCATCGAGGCGAAAAGCTTCTTCTTGAGCCCGCCGAAATCCACCGTGGTCATCCAGGCCGGCCAGCGCCGCGGCCCGGCCGGATCGATGCGCGAGACCATGTTCTCGTAGCCCGAGAAGATGACGATGACGACGAGCCCCGCCATCAGCGTCAGGTCCACCATCGACAGCACCTTCACGATCGCCTGGTGCTCGGAATACGTCATGGCGTTGGTGACGGCGGCGTACAGCTCGCGCAGGAAGGCCGCCATCAGCGTGAACAATGCGACGATCAGCCCGAGGTAGAACGGCACCAGCGCCCAGCGGCTGACGACGATGATGCGTTCGACCAGCCGCTCCATGGCGTCACATCCCCCGATCGGCGCGGGTCCCGGCCAGGTCGTCCTCGATGAAGGCCTGCACCAGTTCCTCGAGCGATTCCTGCTCGATGAAGCCGAAGCGCCGCGCGCGGGTGGCGGCGAAGGCGGCGGGCCAGCCGGCGACGATGTCGAAGACCTCGCGGTCGAAGGCGAAGCCGACCTTCTCGCGCGCGGCGGGGCCGGCGACGGCTTCCAGGGCTTCCAGCATCTTTGCCACCGTCGCGCTGCGCCCCGGCGGGTTGATGCCGCGATCGGTGCCGAGCGGCGCGGTGTCCATGGCGGCCGCGTGCAGGAACCACTCCATCGCGCTGCGTGGCGAGCAGATCCATACCGCGAACTCCGGCGGCACCGGGCAGTCGGTGGACAGGCCCAGCAGCGGTTCGCGCACCACGGCGGACACGAAGGACGACGCCGCCTTGTTCGGTCGCCCGGGCCGCACCATCACCGTGGGCAGGCGCAGGCTGACGGCATCCATGAAGCCCTTGCGCGTCGCGTCCTGCAGCAGCAATTCGCCGATCGCCTTCTGCGCGCCGTAGGAATTGGTCGGCACCTGGCGCCCGTCATCGGGCACCACCGCCTCCTGCCCGCCGCCGAAGGACGCGACGGAGGAGGTGAAGATGACGCGCGGCTTGGTCCCCAGCGCGCGGCAGGCGGACAGCACCGCCAGCGTGCCCTGCAGGTTCACCTTCATGCCGAGGTCGTAATCCGCCTCGGCCGCGGCGCTGACCACGGCGGCCAGGTGGAAGACCACCTCGGTGCCGGGTGGGATGGCCTCGGCCACGGCGGCCGGGTCGGCGACGTCGCCGCCCAGGCAGCGCAGCGGAAAGGGCGCGGCGAAGGCCGCCGGCGCGTTGAGGTCGAACAATGTCAGGCCGGTGATGGCGCGCCCGCCCAGCGCGCCGTCCTGCGCCAGCCGTGCCGCCAGCTTGCGCCCCAGAAACCCGCCGCCGCCCAGGATGGTGATCTTCATGCCGTGAACCCCGCTGACGGGCAAAGGTTTGGCGCGCGGCGCGGCGCGGCGCAATATCCGCCGCATGATCCCCAATGCTCCGTTCCGCTTCATGGTCAATCGCCACCACGGCACGCCGGGTGTCGTCGTGCTGCCCGAGGGCGGCTTCCGCAGGGCCAAGGCCGAGATCGCCTCCTGGACCGGCTACGCGGCAACCCCGCTGGTCGACCTGCCCGACGTGGCGGCCGCGGCGCGTGTCGCCAGCGTGCACTACAAGGACGAGGCGTCGCGCTTCGGCCTGGGATCCTTCAAGGCCTTGGGCGGTGCCTATGCGGTGATGCGGCTGTTGCAGGCGGAACTGGCGCGGCGCGGCGTGGCCAATGCCGCCACCGCCGCCGACCTGACCGATGGCGCCTTCAAGGACGCGACCCGCGCCATCACCATCACCTGCGCGACCGACGGCAATCATGGCCGTTCCGTCGCCTGGGGCGCGCAGCGCTTCGGCGCGGCCTGCGTGATCTTCGTGCACGAGACGGTCAGCCAGGGCCGGCGCGACGCCATCGCGCGCTATGGCGCGACCATCCGCGTGGTGCCCGGCAACTACGACGACGCGGTGCGCGAGGCCCAGAAGCAGGCCGACGCGAATGGCTGGTTCGTGGTGAGCGACACCTCCTACCCCGGCTATACCGAGGTGCCGCGCGACGTCATGCAGGGCTATCGCGTCATGGCGGACGAAGCCGCCGACCAGATCGGCGCCGCACCGACGCATGTGTTCATCCAGGGCGGCGTCGGCGGCGTGGCGGCGGCGGTGGCGGCGCAGATGCGCGCGCGATTCGGCCCCGGCCCGCGCGTGATCGTGGCGGAACCGGACAAGGCGGCCTGCCTGCTGGCGAGTGCGGAGGCCGGCGCGCCGGTCACCGTGCCCGGCGACCTCGATACGCTGATGGCCGGGCTGGCCTGCGGGGAACCCTCCCTGCTGGCCTGGCAGGAGCTGGAGCGCAGCGCCTTCGCCTTCTGTTCCGTGACCGACGACAGCGCCGTGGCCTGCATGAAGGTGCTGGCCGCGCGCAAGCCGCCCATCGTGGCCGGCGAGAGCGCGGTGGCCGGCCTGGCGGCGCTGCTGCTGGCCGCCGGCGAACCCTTCGCACGTGCAGCACTGGGGATCGAGGAGACCAGCCGCGTCCTGCTGTTCGGCACCGAGGGCGCGACCGATCCGGACGTCTATGCGCGGCTGGTCGGCACCGCCCCTTCATAGGACTGACTTTTTTCTGTAATCTCCCCGTAAAGGCGCAAGGCTAAGCCGCCGCGTCGCACAACGGGAGAGGACGACACCATGGACCGTCGTACATTGCTGACCGGGGCTGCGTCCCTGGCCGTGGCCGCGCCCGCGCTGGGCCAGACCCAGCCGATCGAGATCCAGTTCTGGCAGCGGGATGCTCGAACAGCGCGCCACCGACTTCAACGCGACCCAGACCAAGTACAAGGTCGTGCCGACCTTCCGCGGCTCCTACCCGGAGACCATGGTCGCCGCCATCGCCGCCTTCCGTGCCAACAACGCGCCCCATGTCGTGCAGATGTTCGAAGTGGGCACGGGCACCATGATGGGCGCGGGGCGCGCGGTGAAGCCGGTGCACGAATTGCTGGCCGAGACCGGCGTGCAAATCGACTTCGACGACTACCTGCCCGTGCGCGGCTACTACAGCCTGTCGGACGGGCGGATGATGTCGATGCCGTTCAACAGCTCGACCACCGTCGTGTGGTACAACAAGGACGCCGTGCGCCGCGCCGGCGGGGACCCCGAGAAGTTCCCCGAGACCTGGCAGGGCGTGGCGGAACTGCTGCCGCGGCTGAAGGCCAATGGCGGCACCGCGGTGCCGATGTCCACCGCCTGGCTGACCTGGGGGCAGATCGAGAATTTCTCGGCCATCCACGACATCCCGCTGGCGACGCTGGCGAATGGCTTCGGCGGG
The DNA here is from genome assembly GCA_001464375.1 of Rhodospirillales bacterium Ga0074136. GTDB lineage: Bacteria > Pseudomonadota > Alphaproteobacteria > Acetobacterales > Acetobacteraceae > Neoroseomonas. The sequence continues at coordinate 35,826 of LNEW01000140.1, forward strand.
CTGGGGACCGAGCTGCGCATCGCCAACCCGCTGGTGCAGCGCCACATGGAAGCGCTGGCGCAGTGGCAGAAGGACGGGCTGTACCGCTACGGCGGGCGCAACAATGCCGGCGAGCCCGCCTTCCCGAATGGCGAGGCGGCGATCATGTTCACCTCCTCCGGCTTCCGCGCGCGCGTGCAGC
>LNEW01000141.1 GCA_001464375.1 Rhodospirillales bacterium Ga0074136
CCGATCAACTCCATCATCGGCGGCGCCAGCCTGTGGGTGATGAACAAGGGCGCGGCCGCCGGCGGCGGGCGTTCGCGCGGCGAATTCGAGGGCGTGGCCGAGTTCTTCAAGTATCTCAGCCAGCCTGAGGTCGATGCGCAGTGGCACATGGACACCGGCTACGTGCCGGTGCGCCGCGCCTCCTACGCCATCGCGAAGGACCGCGGCTTCTACCGCGAGAACCCCGGTGCCGACGTGCCGATCGAGCAGCTTCTGCGCGGTGGCGGCACGCTGACCGACAACAGCCGCGGCATCCGCCTGGGCGGCTTCGTCGAGATCCGCACCATCATGGAGGAGGAGCTGGAGCGCGCCTTCCAGGGCCAGCAGACGGCGGCGCAGGCGTTGGCGGCGGCGACCACGCGCGGCAACGTCGTGCTGCGCAACTTCGAACGCGCGAACCGCGGCTGACGCACGACTGACGCCGCGGAGGATCGATTGCGCAAGAAGGTCATCTTCCGCGGCGTCACGCTGCCCTACCTGCTGCTGGCGCCGCAGTTGCTCATCACGCTGGTCTTCTTCTTCTGGCCGGCAGGCATGGCGGTGTGGCAGTCCACGCTGCGCGAGGACGCCTTCGGGCTCAGCACCGAATTCGTGGCGTTCGAGAACTTCACCGACCTGTTCCGCGACCCGATCTACCTGAACGCGGCGTGGAACACGGTGGTGTTCTCCTCCGCGGTCACCGCGCTGGCGCTGGGTTCCGCGCTGTTCCTAGCGGTGCAGGCGGACAAGCACATCCGCGGCGCGCGGGTCTACAAGACGCTGCTGATCTGGCCCTATGCCGTCGCACCCGCGCTGGCGGCCGTGCTGTGGCTGTTCATCTTCCACCCGTCCATCGGCCTGGTCGGCAAGGCGCTGGCGGTCATCGGCGTTGAATGGGATTTCCGCCTGAATGGCGGGCAGGCGATGACCATGGTCATCATTGCCGCGGCCTGGAAGCAGGTGTCCTACAACTTCATCTTCTTCCTGGCCGGGCTGCAATCCATCCCGACATCCGTGCTGGAGGCCGCTGCGATCGACGGCGCACGGCCGATCCGCCGCTTCTGGACCGTGATCTTCCCGTTGCTGTCGCCCACCGCCTTCTTCCTGCTGGTGGTGAACCTGGTCTACGCCTTCTTCGACACCTTCGGCGTGATCCATGCGCTGACGCGCGGCGGGCCGGGCAACGCGACCGAGACGCTGATCTACAAGGTCTATGTGGATGGCGTGCAGAACCTGAATTTCGGGTCCTCGGCCGCGCAATCGGTGATCCTGATGGTGATCGTGATCGGGCTGACGGCCGTGCAGTTCCGCTTCATCGAACGCCGGGTGCACTACTGATGTCGGCCACCATCGATGTCCAGCGCCTGGCCGCTGCATCGCGCCGCCGGCGCGCGCGCGAACGGGTGATGACTCATGCCGCGCTGATCCTCGGCGTGATGATCTTCGCGCTGCCGATCTGGATCACGCTGATCGGGTCCACCCACGATACCGACACGATCGGGCGCGGCGACGTGCCGCTCCTGCCGGGCAGCGAGGCGTTCAACAACTACGCGCGCGCCTGGTCCGAAGGCGGCGGCGGGCGCAACACCTTCTCGGTGCCGGCCAGCACCATGCTGCTGAATTCGCTGACCATGGCGCTGATCATCGCAGGGGGGAAGATCGCGATCTCGCTGCTCTCGGCCTTCGCGGTGGTGTTCTTCGCCTTCCCGTTCCGCATGTTCTTCTTCTGGATGATCTTCATCACGCTGATGCTGCCGGTGGAGGTCCGCATCATCCCGACCTTCCAGGTGATGACCGACCTGGCGCTCATCAACACCATGACGGGCCTGACGCTGCCGCTGATCGCATCGGCCACCGCCACGCTGCTGTTCCGGCAGTTCTTCCTCACCATACCGGATGAATACGTCGAGGCCGCGAAGGTGGACGGCGCCGGGCCGATGCGCTTCTTCAAGGACGTGGTGCTGCCGCTGTCGGTCACCAGCATGGCGGCGCTGTTCGTCATCCAGTTCATCTACGGCTGGAACCAGTACCTCTGGCCGCTGCTGATGGTGTCGGACCGCGACCTCGAGACGGTGATCGTCGGGCTGACCAAGATGATCGGCATCGGCGACGCGCAGAACGAGTGGAACCTCATCATGACCACCGCGGTCTTCGCCCTGCTGCCGCCGGTGCTCGTGGTGGTGCTGATGCAGCGCTGGTTCATCAAGGGCCTGACCGAGACGGAGAAATAGCCGCGTGGCGAGCCTCGACATCCAGGGCGTGACCAAGTCCTTCGGCACGACCAAGGTGCTGCACGGCATCGACCTTGCCATCCATGATGGCGAGATGGTGGTGATCGTCGGCGCATCGGGCTGCGGAAAGTCGACGCTGCTGCGCATCGTGGCGGGGCTGGAGACCGCGACCTCCGGCGCAGTGCTGATCGACAAGGTGGACGTCACGCCGCTCGAGCCGGCGGACCGCGACATCGCCATGGTGTTCCAGACCTATGCGCTCTATCCGCACATGTCGGTCTTCGACAACATGGCCTATGGGCTGAAGATCCGCCGGCTGCCGAAGGCCGAGATCGCCGCGCGGGTGAAGGAAGCCGCCGATCTGCTGTCGATCGGCCAGTTGCTGGAACGCAAGCCGCGCCAGCTCTCGGGCGGCCAGCGCCAGCGCGTGGCGATGGGCCGCGCCATCGTGCGCCACCCCAAGCTGTTCCTGTTCGACGAACCGCTGTCGAACCTCGATGCCAAGCTGCGCGTGCAGATGCGCGCCGAGATCCGCCGCCTGCAGAAGCGCCTGCGCGTCACCTCGCTGTTCGTCACCCATGACCAGGTGGAGGCCATGACGCTCGGCGACCGCCTGGTGGTGATGCATGAAGGGCGCGCGGCGCAGATCGGCACGCCGATGGAGGTCTGGGCGCGCCCGGCCGATACCTATGTCGCATCCTTCATCGGCAGCCCGGCGATGAACTTCCTGCCGGCCACGCTGACCGAGGGCGGCCACGCCGCGCGGCTGGCCGGCGGCGCGCTGTGGCGCTTCACCGATGGCGCGCGCCCGGGCCGCGAGGGTGCGGCCATCACCATCGGCATCCGGCCCGAGCACTTGATGCCGGATGCCGCGGAGGGCCTGCCGGTCACGCTCGAACTGGCCGAGCCGCTGGGCTCGGAGACCGTGCTGCACGCGCATCTGGCTGATGGCACGCCGATCACCGCGCGGGTGCCGGGGGCCGCGGCGGCGGACACGCTGTCCCTGGCCCCGGACCTTGCCGCGCTGCATGTCTTCGACGCGGCCACCGGCAAGCGGATCGACCCCGCCTGACCCAGCATTGACCCTGCCCGGCGCCGCGGTCACATAGGCCGCTGTAACGCTCGGGAGATTGTAACCATGAACCGTCGCAGCATCATGGGCCTCGGTGCCGCCGCCGCGCTGTCGCCGCTCGCCGCCCGCGCCCAGGCGCCCGCCTGGCCGAACGGGCCCGGCCGCATCGTCGTGCCCTTCGCGGCCGGCGGCCCGACCGACATCCCCGCGCGCCTGCTGGCCGACGAGATGTCGAAGTTCCTGCCGGCCCGGCTGGTGGTCGAGAACCGCACCGGATCGGGCGTCGTGGTCGGCACCGACATGGTCGCCAAGGCGGCCAAGGATGGCCAGACCGTCCTGTACACGACCGTGGCGCATGCCTACCTGCCCGGCATATTCGAACGCCTGCCCTTCGACCCGGTGGCGGATTTCACGCCGGCCGCCTTCATCGGCCAGATCCCGATGATCCTGCTGGTGAACAAGGACTTCCCGGCGCGCACGCTGCCCGAGTTGCTGGCGCTGATGCGCGCCAATCCGGGCAAATACGACTATGCGTCGTCGGGCAATGGCGGGGCGGTGCACCTGGGCACCGAGTTGCTGCTGCACATGGCGGGGCGGCTGCAGGTGAACCACATCTCCTTCCGTGGGTCCTCCGCCGCCATGCCGGAAGTGCTGTCGGGCCGCATCCCGATGATCTTCGACGTCGCCGCCGGCGCGCTGCCCTATATCCAGCGCGGCGACCTGCGGGCGCTCGCGATCAGCACGCGCACCCGCATGCCCTATGCCCCCGATATCCCGACCGTGATCGAGGGCGGCATCCCCGATTTCGAGTGCTACACTTGGCACATGGCGATGGCGCCGGCCGGCACGCCGATGCCGGTGGTGCAGCAGATCAACGCCGCGTTCAACCGCGCCCTGGCGCTGCCCAACGTGCAGGAACGCCTGTCGCAATTGACCATGAACGTGATCACCGACAGCACGCCCGAGAGCGCGTCGCGCTTCCTCGCCGCCGAGATGGCGAAGTGGACGCCGGTGATCCGCGCGGCGGGCATCCGCCCGTCCTGAACGGCCGCCCGCGCGGTCAGCCGATGCCCATGCGGCCGCGCGGGCCGGTCACCGCCGCCTCGGCGGGGAAGATCGTCACCGGGCGCCCGCCCTGCCATTGCATCAGCAGGGCGCGCGCGCGGGTGTTCTGACCGCGCTCGTCGAAGCGCACGCCCCCGCCATTGGCGGTGCCGCCATCCGGCACGTCGGTCGCGAGCATCGCGGCACGCACGCGGTCGCGCTCGGCGCCGCCGGCGCGGTGCAGCGCATCGAGGCAGGCCAGCGCGCCGACATAGTTCGACAGCGACTGGCCCGATCGCGGATCGGCGCCGAAGCGCCGCTTGTACAGGTCGGCGAAGGCGGCCGCCCCCGGGGCGAAGTGGTCGTTCACCGCGAATTGCGGCACGTCGACGTTCATCACGCCCTCGAAGGCGGGGCCGATGGCGCGCGCGGTATCGGTCAGCGAATACCCGCCGCCCGCACCGATCACCATGCGCGGCCGCCAGCCCGCTTCCTCCAGCCCGCGGAAGAACAGCAGGATGTCGTTCTGCCGCGCGGTGTGCAGCACGACATCCACCTGGCCGCCACGCAGGCGCTGGATCAGCGGCGGGAATTCGGCGGCGCGGGCGGCATAGCCGATGCGTTCCACCTGCTGGAGGCCGCGGCGGCGCAGCTCCGCCTCCTGCGCGGTGGCGACACCCTGGCCATCCAGCCCGTCCTCGTGCAGCAGCGCGATGCGCAGGGCGCGCGCCTCGACGCCCCAGGCCGGGGCCAGCACCTCCTGCACGGCATCGACCGTGACGGCGCCGTAGTCGGAGGCGCGGGGGCAGGTGCGGAATACGCCCCGCAGGCCGCGCTCGGTGATGCTGTCCGACAGCGCGCCGAGTTCGAAATACGCGATGCCCTGCACCTCCGCGACCTGCGTCGCGGCGAAGGACGGCGGCGAGGCATAGGTGCCGAAGATCGCCGCGACGCGTTCGGCGGTCATCAGGCGGCGCGATTCCGCGGTGGCCTGCGCCTGGTCCGCCGCGTCGCCGCGCACCAGGCGCACGGGGCGCCCGGCAACGCCTCCGGCGGCGTTGCGTTCCTCGACCGCGAGTTCGAGGCCGCGGAAGCTCTCATCGCCCAGCAAGGCCAGCGTGCCGGAGAAGGGGAACAGGGCGCCGAGGCGCAGTTCGTTCGCCTGCGCGAACGCCACGCGCGGCGCGGTGGCGGCCGCGACCGCCCCCAGCAGCCGGCGGCGACGAATGGCAGACATGACTTTCCTCCGGCGGCGCGGCCGCTCGTGATTCTCGGCGGCCATGGGCCAGGTTGCAAGATGCTCCCGGTGATTGGCGGGCACGGGCGGCGGCGGCGGTCCGACGCGCCCCCGGCGCGCTACCCTGACGCGCCACTGGCGCGCTACCCTGACGCGCCACTGGCGCGCTACCCTGACGCTCCCCGGCGCGATGCCCTGACGCGCCCCGGCGCGATGCCCTGACGCGCCACCGGTGCGATGCCCTGACGCGCCCCTGGCGCGATGCCCTGACGCGCCACCGGCGCGCTGCCTTGACGCGTCACCGGCGCGATGCCTTGACGCGCCACCGGCGCGGGGCGAATGGTCCGCGCGCAACGCAAGGGGACACGCCATGGCAAGCCTGCCGCAGGAGATGAGCTTCATCGCCCACGGTGCCGGCGGCGGGCCGGAGGTCCTGGTGCCCGCCCGCGGCCCCCTGCCCGTCCCGCAGGCTGACGAGGTGCTGATCCGCGTCATCGCCACCGGCGTGAACCGCCCGGATGTCGCGCAACGCAGCGGGTCGTATCCGCCGCCGGCGGGTGCCAGCCCGATCATCGGCCTGGAATGCGCCGGCGAGGTGGTCGCGACCGGCGCCGCCGTCACGCGCTTCAAGGCCGGCGACCGGGTCTGCGCGCTGACCAATGGCGGCGCCTATGCCGAATACTGCGCAGCACCCGAAGCGCAGACCCTGCCCTGGCCCGCCGGCTTCGACGCGCTGCGTGCCGCCGCCCTGCCCGAGACCTACTTCACCGTCTGGGCCAACCTGTTCGGCCACGGCAGGCTGGCCGCCGGCGAGACGGCGCTGGTGCATGGCGGCAGCTCGGGCATCGGCGTCACCGCCATCCAACTGGCGAAGGCGTTCGGCGCCCGGGTCTTCGCGACAGCCGGCAGCGCGGCGAAGGTCGAGGCCTGCCTGCGCCTGGGCGCCGATGCCGCGATCGACTACCGGACGCAGGATTTCGCCACCGAGGTGAAGCGCCTGACCGATGGCCGCGGCGTGGACGTGATCCTGGACATGGTCGGCGCGGCGTATCTGCCGCGCAACCTGCGCTGCCTGGCGCTCGACGGCAGGCTGGTGATCATCGCCTTCCTGGGCGGCCACCAGGCGGATGCCGTGGACCTGCGCCCCATCATGGTGAAGCGGCTGACCGTGACGGGCAGCACGATGCGCCCGCGGACCACGGCGCAGAAGGGCGAGATCGCCGCCGCGCTCGAGGCCAAGGTGTGGCCGCTGCTGGCGGCGGGGCGCTGCGGGCCGGAGATCTTCCGCAGCTTCCCGCTGGCGCAGGCGGCCGAGGCGCACCGCCTGATGGAAAGCAGCGAGCACATCGGCAAGATCATGCTGGAAGTCGCCGCGTGATGTTCGACCTGGCCGGCAAGGTGGCGCTGATCACGGGTGCCAATGGCGGCATCCCGCGCGCCACCGCGGCGCTGTTCCGCCGCCTCGGCGCGCACCTGGTGCTGACGGACCTCGATCCCGCCGCGCTCGACACCTTCGCGGCCGCCCTGCCGGAGGCGCAGGCGCGCATGGTCACCGCGCGCGTGGACGTGACGCGGCGCGCGGACGTGGACGACGCCGTCGCGCTGGCCGGACGCGAATTCGGCGGCATCGACATCCTGGTCACCGGCGCGGGGCTGTATGTCGAACAGGAAGTGACCGCCATGTCGGATGACGACTGGCGGCGCACCATCGGCGTGAACCTCGATGGCGTATTCTACACCTGCCGGGCGGCGATGCCGCTGCTGCGGCGCGGCGGGTCGGTGGTGAACATCGCCTCCATGGCCGGGCATCGCGGGTCGGTGCGGCATGCGCATTACGCCGCCTGCAAGGCCGCGGTGCTCGGCTTCACGCGCTCGCTGGTGCATGAGCTCAGCCCGCGCGGCGTGCGCGCCAACTGCGTCTCGCCAGGCATCATCGCCACGCCGATGACCGAGGCGATCATGGCGCAGAACGGCGCGGCGCTGATCGCCGCCACGCCGATGAAGCGCTTCGGCACGCCGGAGGAAGTGGCCTCCGTCATCGCCTTCCTGGCCTCGGATGCGGCGTCCTTCGTGACCGGGGAGACCATCCACATCAATGGCGGGATCTACATGGACTGACACAGCCGCCGCGGGATAATGGCAGGCCATGTTCGCCGCCCTGCTGATTGCCGCCGCGCTGTTCGCCGTGCTGGTCGCCCGCCTGCCGCGCGGCGCCGGGCGCGCCTTCGCCGCCGGCGTGGCGGTGCTGGCCCTGACCGCGGCGGCCATGGTGAAGCTGCGCGCCGCCCATCTGCCGGGCCATCGGCCACGGCCCTGGCGCAGCCCCTGACGAACCCCGATGTCCCTGCACGCAGGCTCGCGCGCCTTGGAGCGCGTGGCATCCGCGCGATGCGCGCCTGGCCGCGGGCAGCATCATCACCACCGCCGATGCACCGCCCGATCGGCCGCCGAGGCGCTGCGCATCCGCGCCGCGATGGTCGCCGCCGGCGGCTGATCGCACGCCGCAACGTCGTCGCCGCGCCGGCGTTGACGCGGCGCGGAAGTCTGCGACCCTGCGCGCCGCTTTCCAGAATCGTCCATACACGCTCATAAA
>LNEW01000142.1 GCA_001464375.1 Rhodospirillales bacterium Ga0074136
GTGATGGCGCGCGACAGCAGCGCCTCCAGCACGGCGGCATAGGCGTGCATGCCGCAGGCGATGTCGCAGGCCGAGACACCGACGCGCCCCGGGCCTTCGGCGCGGCCGGTCACGTAGGCCAGGCCGCTTTCCGCCTGCACCAGCAGGTCGTAGGCCTTCATCGTCGCGTAGTCGCCTTCCTCGCCATATCCGGAGATGTCCACGGTGATCAGGCGCGGGTGCCTGGCGCGCAGGTCAGCCGACCCGAAGCCGGCGCGCTTCATCGCACCCGGGGCGAGGTTCTGGATGAACACATCGGCCTTCGCGATCAGCCGTTCCAGCAGCGCCTTGTCGTCGGGCGCCTTGATGTCGAGGCAGACGCTCTCCTTGCCGCGGTTCAGCCAGACGAAATACGACGACAATCCGTTCGCCACGCTGTCGTAGCCGCGCGCGAAATCGCCCTCGGGCCGTTCGATCTTGATGACTCGCGCGCCGGAATCCGCCAAGCGCGACGCGCAATAGGGTGCCGCCACCGCCTGGTCCATGGCGACGACGAGAAGGCCCTCGAGGGGGCGGGAACCGCTCATGGATAGGTCTCCGGCATCGGTGCGGTGACGCGCGCGCGCGCGGCAAGCAGGTCGAGGATGGCGAGGATGCGGGCTTCGAGCGCGCATCCTTCGCGGTAGTCGGCAGGCACGGCGCAATGCACGCGGCCCTCGGCGATCAGGCGGCGCGTGCGTTCTGCGCGGCCCGTATCGCCCGGTTCGTGCACCGCGATGGAATGGCCGCCCAGTTCCTTCACCGTGCGGAAGCACGGGATGTCGGTGTCGCCGTCGCCGATGAAGATCATGTTGGCGAAGGGCACGCGGCGCGCGCCGTGCGGCTGGTAGGCGTTCACTGCCGCATCATCGGCGACGTCCAGCGCATCCTTGTTGATGCGGAAAAGATACTGCGTCTTGGTCGTGTAGTTCACCGCGACGGCGGGCGCGATCGCCACATCCGAGCCATCGTACAGGAAGCCCGAGGCGAAGACGGCGCGGAAGTGGCGGCGGATCGGCGTGCCCTCGATCAATTCGCGCAGGCCGGAGGAAATGACGTAGTGCTCGACCGCCAGGCCGCGCGCGTGCCCGGCCGCGTTGATCCTGTCGAACCAGCCATCGACGCCCGGGAACAGGGTGATGCCCGCGCCTTGCCCGACCCAGTCCGCGCGGCGCACCGGCAGGTGCTTGAAGCGCGCCCATTCCAGCATGCGGTGCATGTAGGTGAGGATGCGGTCGCCCTGCTGCTCGACCGCCAGCGCATTGGCTTCCGCCCAGAACTGCGTTGCCTCGACGCCGAGCTTCGGCAGGAAGACGTGCTCCTGCATGTTGCCCGGCGCCAGCGTGCCATCGAAGTCGTAGGCAATGGCGACGGGCAGCCCGGTCACGTCAGTAGCTCCGCGGCATCCCCAGCACGTGCTCGCCGATGTAGGACAGCACCAGGTTCGTGCTGATCGGCGCCACCTGGTACAGCCGCGCCTCGCGGAACTTGCGCTCGACGTCGTATTCCTCGGCGAAGCCGAAGCCGCCATGGGTCTGCACGCAGGCTTCCGCCGCGGCCCAGGCGGCATCGGCGCCGAGCATCTTGCCCATGTTGGCTTCCTCGCCGCAGGGCAGGTGGGCTTCGAACTTCTGCAGGCCCTTCTGGATCAGCGCCTCGGCGGCGCGCATCTGGGCATAGGCCTTGGCGATCGGGAACTGCACGCCCTGGTTCTGCCCGATCGGGCGGCCGAACAGCACGCGCTGCTTGGAATACTCCACCGACTTGTTGATGAACCACTTGGCGTCGCCAATCGATTCGGACGCGATCAGCAGGCGCTCGGCGTTCATGCCATCGAGGATGTAGCGGAAGCCCTTGCCCTCGACGCCGACCAGGTTCTCGGCCGGCACTTCCATGTTGTCGAAGAAGACCTCGCAGGAATTGTGGTTCATCATCGTGCGGATCGGCCGGATGGTCAGCCCATTCCCCAGCGCGGCCTTCATGTCGACGATGAAGGTGGACAGGCCCTCGGTGCGCTTGGCGACCTGGTCCTTCGGCGTGGTGCGGGCCAGCAGCAGCATCAGGTCGGAATGCTCGGCGCGCGAGGTCCAGATCTTCTGGCCGTTGACGATGTACTTGTCGCCTTCGCGCTTGGCGAAGGTCCGCAGGCTGGTCGTATCGGTGCCCGAGGTGGGTTCCGTCACGCCGAAGGCCTGCAGGCGCAGTTCGCCGGTGGCGATGCGCGGCAGGTACTTCGCCTTCTGCTCGGCGCTGCCGTGCTTCAGGATGGTGCCCATGATGTACATCTGCGCGTGGCAGGCGGCGGCATTGCAGCCGGAGGCGTGAATCTCCTCCAGGATCGCCGCGGCGGCCGACAGCGGCAGGCCCGACCCACCAAACTCCTCGGGGATCAGCGCGCCGAGCCAGCCGGCCTCGGTCAGCGCGGTGACGAATTCGGTCGGGTAGCCGCGGCGGGCATCGAGCTCGCGCCAGTATTCGCCGGGGAAGCGGGTGCAGAGCTTGCGCACCTCCTCCCGGATTTCGGCATGGGCGTCGGTCGTCATCTGCATGTCCATGGGTCGCCTCCCGTGGTGCGGGATTAGGGCGGGGGCGGCCGGCTGGCAAGGCAGCGGGCGGGATTTTGCCGTCGCTGGCGGCCAGGCCGGCGCGATCGCGCGCTTGCGGAAAAGGTGAATGATTGGTTAGGGTATATCTATCATGGGTAGAAATTCTCGACTGATCCTCGCCCTGATTGCCGCGGCCCTGCCGGCGCCCGTCCTGGCGCAGACGCAGACCGTCGTGGTGCCTGGCGGGGCGGGCGTCGTGATCGGCCCGCGCAGCCAGGCGGCGCCGCGATCGACCCTCGCACCCCCGGCGCGCCCGCAGCAGCGCTTCGTGGTCGCGACCCCGCAGGGCGACACGCTGACCGGGCCTACCGCCGCCGCCGCGATCGGCCTTGCCGGCGCGGCCGCGCTGGCGGTGGTCCTGGGTGGCGGATCGGGCGGCGGCGCCGGCGGCGGATCGGCCACGGCCGCCACCAGCCGGACGCGCTGAGCCGCCCCTCGCCGGCCCCTTGCGCCGCTGTCCTCGCGGGGTCACGGTCGCGTCCGACCGCGACACCCCTGGAGAGTGCCGACCATGCTGCCGCCGCGCGACCAACTGACCGTCTGCTTCGCCCATGTCGCCTACCGCTTCGGCGACCGCTTCGCGCTGCGCAACACCGGCATCCGCGCCATCGAGGTGCGTTCGCGCGAGGAACTGGATGCGAAGGTCGGCGAGGCCGATGTGCTGGTGTGCTCGGGCATGTGGCGCAACGACCTGCCGGCCATCGCGAAGAAGCTGCGCTTCGTGCAATCGGCCAGCGCGGGCACCGACCAGTATGACCGCGACGTGCTGCGCGGCGCCGGCATCCGGCTGGCGAGCGGCCAGGGCATCAACGCCAATGCCGTGAGCGAGCACGCGATCGCGCTGATCCTGGCGATCCTGCGCCGCATTCCGGAAGCCCGCGACAACCAGGCCAAGCGCATCTGGCGCGGCATGCAGGGCGACTTCGCCAAGCGCGAGGACGAGGCCGGCGGCAAGACCGTGCTGCTGGTGGGCCTCGGGCGCATCGGCGGACGCATCGCGCGGCTGTGCAAGGCGCTGGGCATGACCGTGATCGGCGTGCGGCAGAACGTGGCGGGTGGCGCGGAGGGGGCGGACGAGGTGCATTCCTTCCGCGACTTCGTCTCCCTGGTTCCGCGCGCCGATTTCGTGGTGCTGGCCTGTCCGCTGACGGACGACACGCGCGGGCTGATGGGCGCGGCCGCGTTGGCCGCGATGAAGCCGACCGCGCATCTGGTGAACGTGGCGCGCGGGCGCGTGGTGGACGAGGCCGCGCTGGTCGCCACGCTTGCCGCAGGGCGCATCGCCGGCGCTGCGCTGGATGTGACGGCCGATGAACCGCTGCCGCAGGACAGCGCGCTCTGGGCCATGCCGAACGTGCTGGTCACGCCGCATACCGGGGGTGAGACGCATATGTACGAGGACAATGTCCTCGACTTCATGCTGGAGAACATCGCCCGGCTGCAGCGCGGCGAAAGCGCGCTGGTCAACCAGATCGTTTGAGGACGCCGCCCCATGCCCACCCGTGAAGGCGCCCTGACGCGCGCCGCCACCTTCTTCGACGGCGGCGGATTCAAATCCCTGCTGACCGACCTGGTCGCCATCCCCTCCACCGCGCAGGAGGAAGGGCGCGAGGCCGACCTCGACCGCTACCTCAACGGTGCCATCCGGCCCTGGCTGGAACGGCTCGGCTTCGACGTGCAGGTGCGGCCCAATCCGCTCGAAGGCTTCGGCCCGATCCTGACCGGCATCCGCATCGAGGACCCCGCGCGCCCGACGGTTTTGCTCTACGGCCACGGGGACACCGTGCGCGGGCTGGAGGACCAGTGGCGCCAGGGCCTCGACCCCTGGACGCTGACCGAGGAAGACGGCCTTTGGTACGGTCGCGGCACCGCCGACAACAAGGGCCAGCACGCGCTGAACATCGCCGCGCTGGAGGCCGTGCTGGCCGAGCGCGGCGGCAAGCTCCGCTTCAACGTCAAGGTCGTGCTCGAGATGGCGGAGGAGCGCGGCTCCAAGGGCCTGCGCGACTTCGTCGCCGCCCATGCCGATGAACTCGCCGCCGATGTGCTGATCGCCAGTGACGGCCCGCGCGTGGAACCCGGCGTGCCGACCATCGCCACCGGCACGCGCGGCACCTTCCACTTCGACCTGGTGATCAAGCTGCGCCCGGGCGGCGTGCATTCCGGCCATTGGGGCGGGCTCACCCGCGACCCGGCCATCCTGCTGGCGCATGCGCTGACGTCGATGATGGATCGCAACGGGCGCGTGCTGGTGCGCGGCATCCTGCCGCCGTCGATGCCCAACTCGGTGCGCGCCGTCCTCGCTGGCTGCCCGGTCGGCGGCGGCGGCGATGCCGCCACCATCGACGAGGGCTGGGGCGAACCGGGCCTGACCAGCGCCGAGAAGATCTACGGCTGGAACAGCCTGATCGTGCTGGCCATGATCTCCGGCCGGCCGGAGAATCCGGTGAATGCCGTGGCCCCCGATGCGCGCGCGCATTGCCAGATCCGCTACACCGTGGACAGCGACCCCCACACCTTCGCCAAGGCGGTGCGCGACCACCTGGACGCCCATGGCTTCCAGGATGTCGCGGTCGAGACCAGCTTCACGCGGATGTCGGCCTCCCGCACGGACCCGGACCATCCCTGGGTGCGCTGGGCGCAGGCGTCGATGGCGAAGTCGCTCGGCAAGCCCGTGCAGATCATCCCGAATGCCTCGGGCGGGCTGCCGGGGGATGTCTTCGTCGACCACCTTGGCGTGCCGCTGGTCTGGGTTCCGCATTCCTACAATGGCTGCAAGCAGCACGGCCCCGACGAACACCTGCTGATCGCGCCGGCGCGCGAAGGTATCCTGGCCTTCGCGGGCATGTGGTGGGACCTGGGCGAGCCCGGCACGCCGTGAAGGCACGGCGGCGTTACTCTTCCTCACCCCCCGTGGGCGAGGGGGCAACGCCGCTGTTACAGTAACAGCGCATGTTCCCCCCAGCGGCACCTCGCCGCGTGGATGAGAAGGACGCAGATGATGCGCAAGACGACGATGATGGCCCTGGCCGTCGCCCTGACCGCCGGCACCGCGGGCGTCACGATGGCGCAGCCCGGTCCTGGCGGCGGCCCCGGAGGCCCAGGCTACGGGCGCGATGGCGGTCCCGGCCAGCACCAGCACCACGGTCGCCGCGGCCATGGCGGCTTCGCGATGGGCGAGGCCTTCGCCCGCGCCGACACCAACTCCGACGGCCGCGTGACGCGCGAGGAAGGCGTGATCTGGCTGCAGGCCCGCTTCACCGAGATGGACGCCAACCGCGACGGCGGCGTGACCATCGAGGAACTCCGCGCCTACTACGAGGCGCAGCGCCCCGCCGGCCGCCGCGGCCCGCCCGAGGGCATGCGCGAGCGCATGCAGGAACGTGGCGTCGCGGTGTTCCGCTTCATCGACGTGAACGGCGATAGCCGCATCACCTTCGAGGAACTGCGCCCGATGGCCGAGGCGGCCTTCCGCGCCGCCGACCGCAACGCCGATGGCGCGCTGGCGCGTGACGAACTGCGGCGCCGCGGCCACGAGGGTCGCGGCGACCGGCGGATGCCGGGCACGCCCGGCCAGCCAGGCGCCCCGGCCCAGCCGGCGCAGCCTTCGCGCTGAGGCGACACCGCGGCCCACGGCGGAGTGTGAAGCACGGCCCGAGGCTCTGCCTCGGGCCGTGAGCGCATGGAATGATGGCGCAGCGACCGCGGGGCGGCACAGCACAACGGGATGACGACCTCCGACCGCGAGCGCACGCGCGATCGCGTCCCACCCGCCGCTGCCGGAGCACCGATGAACGGCGCAATGGCAGGGGCCGCGGATGCGGCCGGCCCGTAATGCGAGGGATCGCCATGGAATGGTGGGCGCGACAGGGATTGAACCTGTGACCCTTCGCGTGTGAAGCGAATGCTCTACCGCTGAGCTACGCGCCCGCCGTCGGGGAGCGCGAAATACGTGCGCCCGGGGGCGGGTGTCAAGCGCAGTGCCCTTGCCCCGGGCGCGGCGCGCGCCATTCTCTGGTGATGATCCGCGCGCCGCTTCTTCTTGCCGTGATCCTCGCCGCCGCGTCGCCAGCGCGCGCCAACCCCGTCGAGGCCGATTACACGGTCAGCCAGATGGGCGTTCCGGTGATGGACATCCGCATCACCATCGACCAGGCGGGCGACCGCTACCGCCTCGCCACCGTGTCGCGCTCGCGCGGCGTGGGCCGGCTGTTCCTGCCGCGCGAACAGATCGCCGAGGTCGAGGGCGGCCTGCGCGGGCGCGATGTGATGCCGGCCCGCTACCGCACCGAGGGCGAATGGCGCGGCACGCCACGCCGCACGGTCATGGAATACCTGGCCGGCACGCCGCGCCTGGCGGTGCTCGAGCCGCCCGAGGGACCGGACCGCATCCCGGTCAGCGCCGAACAGGCGGCCGGCACCATCGACGGCCTGTCGGCGCTGCTGCGCCTGTCGCGCGATGTGGCCGCGACCGGGCGCTGTGACATCAGCGGGGCGATCTTCGATGGGCGGCGCCGCCTGGAATGGACGTCACGCACGCTCGGCGTCGGCCGGGCGCCGGTGCCGGGTGTCTCGGGCGAGGCACTGCGCTGCGCCCTGGAAAGCCGCCTGGTGGCGGGCTTCCGCCGCGGCGATGACCCGGCCCAGGCCGGCCGGCCGCGCCAGGCGGAGGCGTGGCTGGCGGTGTTCGGCCCCGGCCAGCCGCCGCTGCCGGTGCGGGTGGAATTCCCGTCGACCTTCCTCGGTGCGCTGCGGCTGGACCTCGCGCGTGCAGGCGCGGTGGTGCCGGCGCCGCTTCCGGACCGGGTCAGCGCGCCAGCGCGGCCATGAGGGCGGGCAGGTCCGACGGCGCCGCGGCCACCGGCGCACCTTCGGCCATGTGGGCCGGTCCGTAGCCCCAGCCGGCGAAGATGCAGGGCACGCCGCAGCCCGCGGCCGCGCGGACATCATTGTGGTGATCGCCGATCATCACCGCGCGTTCGGGGCCTGCGCCGGCGGCGGCGAGCGTGGCGCGCAGGTGGCCCGGGTCGGGCTTGCGGACGGGAAAGGAATCGCCCCCGCCCAGGGCGGCGAAGCGCGCCGACAGGCCCAGCGCATCGAGCAGACGCCGCGCCGCCGCCTCGGGCTTGTTGGTGCAGACCGCCAGGCGCCAGCCATCATCGGCCAGCGCGTCGAGCACCGCGGGAATGCCATCGAAGGGGCGGGTCAGCACCGCGGCCTCGGCCTCGTAGTCGGCCATGAAGGTGGCCAGCGCCGTCTCCTCGAAGGGCTGGCCGCGCGCCGCCAGCGCGCGCGTGACCAGCACGCGCACGCCATCGCCGATCATGCCGATGACCTCGGGCCGGGCGAAGCCGGGCAGGGCTCGCGCGGCCATCAGCCGGTCCAGCGCGGCGTGGATGTCGGCGGCACTGTCCACCAGCGTGCCATCGAGGTCGAATGCGGCGATCTTCATCATGGGCCGGGCGTAGCGCCGAAACCGCCCGGGGGGAACCGTCCGGGGGGCTCCCGCCTGCCCCCAGGTGCCACGGCTTGCGGCGCCAGTGAGGCGTGGCCGAGCCGGCCGGACACATGCCGCAAAGCATGTTGACCGCCGTTGCGCTGGACGCGGCACGTCGCGGCGCGTTACCGGGGGGCATGACTGCTGCAGCCATCATCCTCGCCGCGGGCCTCGGGACCCGGATGCGCTCCACCCGGCCCAAGGTCATGCATCCCCTGGGCGGCCGGCCGATGGTCCGCCACCTGCTGGCCGCCGTCGAAGCAAGCTTCGGGCGCGTGGTGGTGGTGGTGGGCCCCGATATGCCGGAGCTGGAAGCCGCGGTGGCGCCGCATGGCGTCGCGGTCCAGCGCGAACGCCTGGGCACCGGCCACGCCGCGCTGCAGGCCATGCCCCAGCTCGGCGGCCACGATGGCGATGTCGCGGTGCTGTACGGCGACAACCCGCTGGTGACCGGGGCCACGCTCGGCCGGCTGCTGGCCGCGCGGGCCGATGCGGACCTCGTGCTGCTCGGCATGCGCCCGGCGGATCCGGGCCGCTATGGCCGCGTGGTCACCGCGGCGGATGGCATGGTGGAACGCATCGTCGAATGGGCCGACGCGACCGAGGCGGAGCGCGCCATCGGGTTGTGCAATGCCGGCGTGGTCTGCGCGGCCTCCGCCGATATGGCGCGCTGGCTGGCGGCGGTCCGCCCCGACAACGCCAAGGGCGAATACT
The DNA here is from genome assembly GCA_001464375.1 of Rhodospirillales bacterium Ga0074136. GTDB lineage: Bacteria > Pseudomonadota > Alphaproteobacteria > Acetobacterales > Acetobacteraceae > Neoroseomonas. The sequence continues at coordinate 8,836 of LNEW01000142.1, forward strand.
ACCTGACCGACGTGGTGGCGCTGGCGCGGGCCGAGGGTCGCCGCGTGCGCGCCGTGGAAGCCCCGGAATCCGAACTGCGCGGCATCAACAGCCGCGGCGAGCTTGCCGCCGCCGAGGCGACCTTGCAGGCGCGGCTGCGCGTGGCGGCGATGGATGCGGGCGTGACCATGCTGGCGCCGGACACCGTGTTTCTGTCGCACGACACGCGCTTCGGGCCCGATGTCACGCTGGAACCGCACATCGTCTTCGGCCCCGGCGTGACCATCGACGAAGGCGCCGTGATCCGTGCCTTCAGCCACCTGGAAGGCTGCGTGGTGAAGCGCGAGGCGGTCATCGGCCCCTATGCGCGCCTGCGCCCCGGCACGGTGGTCGAGGCGCGCGCGCATGTCGGCAATTTCGTGGAACTCAAGGCGACAACGCTGGGCGAGGGTGCGAAGGCCAACCACCTCGCCTACCTGGGCGATGCGACGATCGGCGCCGGGGCCAACATCGGCGCCGGCACCATCACCTGCAACTACGACGGCGTGAACAAGCACCGCACCGAGATCGGCGAGGGCGCCTTCATCGGCTCCGACACCGCGCTGGTGGCTCCCGTGAAGGTGGGTGCGCGCGCGTTGGTCGGCGCCGGCAGCGTCATCACCGCGAACGTGCCGGACGATGCGCTGGCGATCGCGCGCGGGCGGCAGGCGGTGTTCGCCGGGCGCGGCTTCAAGGGCAAGGGGAAGTAGGACCATGTGCGGGATCGTCGGCGTGGTCGGGCGCGAGGCAGCGGCACCGCGTATCCTGGAAGCCCTGCGGCGCCTGGAGTACCGCGGCTACGACAGCGCCGGCATCGCCACGCTGGTGAACGGCCACATCGAGCGCCGCCGCGCCGAGGGCAAGTTGACCAACCTCGCCGCCGTGCTGGAGGCGGCGCCGCTGACCGGCACCACCGGCATCGGCCACACCCGCTGGGCGACGCATGGCGCGCCGGTCGAACGCAACGCACACCCGCACGGCACGTCCCGCGTGAGCGTGGTGCACAACGGCATCATCGAGAACCACGCCGAACTGCGCGACGAGCTCGAAGCCAAGGGCCAGGTTTTCGAGACCGAGACCGACACCGAGACCTTCGCCCGCCTGGTGGACTGGCATCTGCAGCAGGGTGCCGGCCCCGAGGAAGCCGCAGCCGCCGCGCTGAAGCGCGTGCACGGTGCCTTCGCGCTGGCCATGGTCTTCGCCGGGCATCCGCGCAAGCTGATCTGCGCGCGCCAGGGCGCGCCGCTGGCCGTGGGCTTCGGCGAGGGCGAGATGTTCGTGGGTTCCGACGCGCTGGCGCTGGCGCCGCTGACGCGCCGCATCGCGTATCTCGATGAAGGCGACTGGGCGGTGGTCAGCGATACCGGGGCGGTCTTCCACGACGCCGGCGGGGCGGTGGTGGAGCGCCAGGTCAAGATGACCGCCGTGTCCGGCGCCGCCGTCGGCAAGGGGAACTACCGGCACTTCATGGAGAAGGAATTGCACGAGCACCCGGTCGTGCTCGGCGACACGCTGCAGCAGTATCTGGAACCCTCGACGCGATCGGTCACGCTGCCGGCGCTGCCCTTCGATGCGGCGCGTGTGCCGCGCCTGACCATCAGCGCCTGCGGCAGCGCCTTCCTGGCCGGCATGGTCGGGCGCTACTGGATCGAACAGGTCGCGCGCATTCCGGTCGATGCCGATGTGGCGAGCGAATTGCGCTATCGCGACCCGCCGCTGCCCGAGGGCGGTGCCGCCATCCTGATCAGCCAGAGCGGCGAGACCGCCGACAACCTGGCCGCGATGAAGATGCTGCGGCAGCGCGGGCAGGCCATCCTGTCGATCGTGAATGTCCCCGAGAGCAGCATGGCGCGCGAGAGCGACGCCACCGTTCTGACCGTGGCGGGGCCGGAAATCTCGGTCGCCTCCACCAAGGCGATCACCGCGCAGCTGGCGGTGCTGGCGTGCCTCGCGATCGGGCTGGGGCGCGCGCGCGGGACGCTCTCGGCCGCCGCCGAAGCCGAATTGACCGCCGAACTGCTGGAAGTGCCGGCCAAGGCCGCCGCGGTGCTGGAACGCGACGCGGAAATCCGCGCCATGGCCGTGGAAGTGGCGAAGGCGCGCGACGTGCTGTTCCTCGGCCGCGGGGCGCTGTTCCCGATCGCGCTGGAAGGTGCGCTGAAGCTCAAGGAGATCAGCTACATCCACGCCGAGGGCTACGCCGCCGGCGAGATGAAGCACGGCCCCATCGCGCTGATCGACAAGGACGTGCCGGTGATTGCGCTGTGCCCGAGCGGGCCGCTGTTCGAAAAGACCGCCTCCAACCTGCAGGAAGCCGCCGCCCGTGGCGGCCGCGTCATGGCCTTCACCGACGAGGCCGGCGCCCCCGCTCTGTCGCGCTTTGCGGAACGCGTGGTGACCCTGCCTTATGCGGGCGCCTTCGCCGCGCCGATCCTGCACACCATCCCCGTGCAACTGCTGGCCTACCACGTGGCAGTGCTGAAGGGCACCGACGTGGACCAGCCGCGCAACCTCGCCAAGAGCGTGACGGTGGAGTGAGGCGATGGAGGTCCACCTGGCACCCGGGCAGCCGCCACGCCTGACCGGGGCCGAGGATCTGCGCCGCTTCAGCGTGATCGTCTCGGCTTCGCGCGATGCGCTGCCCGAACTGGCCGAAGCGGCGCGCGGCGTCCTGGCGTTCGAGGGCAGCGACCACGCCTGGGTCTCGGCCGAGTGGCTGGTCGAGGCGTCCGGGCAATCGGACCGCACGGATTGGCGGGCGGAGTTCCACGCCATGGTGGACTACGCCACGCGCAAGGGCTGGACGCGCAGGGATCCGGTGGCCCTGCGCGGGCACGTGGTCTGGCAGGGCGGCTGAGCGCTATTCCGGCTGCACGCCGAGCTCCCGCAGGATGCGGCCATAGGCCTCGTATTCCGACTGCACCATGGCGGTGAAATCGGCGCGCGACATGAAGTTCACCGGCACCCGGCGCGTCGCGGCGACACGGCGGAAGGCCTCGTCCTGCGTGCCGGTGCGGCAGGCTTCCTCAAGACGCGCCATGACGGGTTCCGGTGTCCCGCGCGGGGCGTAGATGCCCACCTGGCTCAGCTGCTGCGCATCGATGCCCTGTTCGCGTGCGGTCGGCACATTCGGGTAGTCGGGGTGCCGGCGCGCCGAGAACACCGCGATCAGCCGCAGCCGGTCGCCATCGATCAACCCGCTGGCGGACGCCACGACGGCGGCGGAGAAGTCGATGCGACCGGCCAGCAATTCGTTCAGGTGCGGCGGGTCGCCGCGGAACGGGATGTGGCTGAACTCGACGCCCGAGGCGCGTGTGACGCGCACCATCGCCAGTTGCGGCAGCGAATTCGGCCCGGGGCTGCCGAAGGTGAGCGACCGGCGGCGGCCTTCCGCGACCAGGCCGGGCAGGTCGCGGATGGGGCTGTCGGCGCGCACCAGGGTGCCGATGATGTTCTCGTTGGTTCCGCAGACCGGCGCGAAACTGTCCGGCCCGATGCCGAGGTTGCGCACCATGTGCGGCTGCACCACCACCGGCGTCACGGGCGTGAGCCCGAGCGTATGCCCATCGGGCGCCGACTGCGCGACGAAGCGCATGCCGACCACGCCCGACGCGCCGTCGCGATTGGTCAGCACCACCGGCTGGCCCATCAGCCGCGTGAAATGCTCGCCGAGCGCGCGGCCATACGAATCCGACGCGCTGCCGGGCGCATAGGGCAGCACGATGGTGATCGGCCGGTCGGGGAAGGTCTGCGCGGCGGCGGCGAACGGCGCGAGCAGGGCGAGGGCAATAAGGCTGCGGCGCATGTCTCTCACTCCTCGAAGATCGCGACGGCGCGCGTCCAGCCGGCGGAGCCGCGATGCACCTTCACCGGGAAGCAGGCAACCATGAAGCCATCGGCGGGAAGGGTTTCCAGCTTCGACAGTTTCTCGATGTGGCAGTAGCCGATTTCGCGGCCCGCGCGATGGCCTTCCCAGATCAGGCCGGCATCGCCGGTCTCGGCCACCTTCTTCTTCGTCAGGGAAAACGGCGCATCCCAGGACCAGCCATCCGTGCCGGTCACGCGCACGCCCTGTTCCAGCAGCCACAACGTCGCCGCCTTGCCCATGCCGCAGCCGGAGTGGATGTAGTCATCCTCCCCGTACCGCGCGCCGGCCGCCGTGTTCACCACCACGATCTCCAGCGGCTTCAGCGTATGCCCGATGCGCTTGAGCTCCGCCTGCACATCTGCAGGCGTGGCGACACAGCCATGTTCGAAATGCCGGAAGTCGAGCTTGACCGCCGGCTGGAAGCACCAGTCGAGCGGTATCTCGTCGATCCGCCAGGAGGGTTCGCCCCCCGGAACCGTCCGTTCGTTCATGCGCGGGAAGAAGTGGTAGGGCGCATCCAGGTGGGTGCCGTTGTGGGTGCTGAGCTTCACCTTCTCGACCGCGGCATAGTTGCCTTCCGGCAACTGGTCCTCGCGGATGCCGAATTCCTGCGCCATGCCTGGCGCGGTCATCTTGTGGTCGAGATATTCGATCTCGGGCAGCGAACGCGGCGGGTCGGATGCGATGCCGGATTTCAGCGCGACCGAGATGTCGATGATCCTGCGGGCCATGGGCGTTTCCTTGCGTTTCCTGGTTCAGGCGGGCCAGGCGATGGCGGGCAGCAAGCTCCCGCGGCATTCGCCGAAACCGATCGGTACGGCGCCGGGCGCTTCGGCGCGGGCGCGGAAGATGATCTCGTCGCCATCCTGGATCCAGCGCCGCGTCTCGCCATTGGGCAGCGTCACGGGACCGGTCAGGCCGATCTCGGCGAGGCAGGCGCGCGCGCTCTCCTGCGGGCCGGAGACGGTGCCGCTGCCGAGCAGGTCGCCCGCCAGCAGGTTGCAGCCATTGGTGGCGTGATGGGCGACCATGGCCGCGGCGGTCCAGTACATGGCGGCGAATTGCGTATCGGTCAGCACGAAGGCGGCGGTGCCGTCCGCGCGCATCCGCGGGGTCACGATCGCCGCCGTCATGCGTACCGACAATGCGCCGTTCGACCGGTTCCACGCGCTGTCGAGGTAGGGCAGGGCCGGCGGGTCCTGCACCGGCGCCGCGACCTCGAAGGGTGCCAGCGCCTCGGCCGTGACGATCCAGGGCGACACGGACGTGGACACCGACTTCCCCAGGAACGGCCCGAGCGGCGGCATCTCCCACCGTTGCACGTCGCGCACCGACCAGTCGTTGAGCAGCCCGTAGCCGAAGATGCGCTCGGGCGCGCCGGCCATCGTGACGGGTTCGCCCAGCGTGTTGTCGCCGGCGATCCAGACGGCCATCTCCAACTCGTAGTCCATCGCCTCGGTCGGGCCGAAATGCATCGACCCATCCTGGCGCTGCCACTGGCCGTGCGGGCGGACCACATCCTCGCCGGACACACGCACCGACGATGCACGCGAATGGTAGGCGACCGGCAAATGCCGGAAGGCCGGCGGTAGCGGGTTCTTCGGGTCCCGCCGCACGCCCAGGCGCGCGCAATGGTCGTAGGAGGCCATGAAGTCGGAGAAATTGCGCACCGCGGTGGGCAGGTGCATCCGCGCCGCCTGCATCGGCACCAGCAGGTCGGGGCGGGGTGCAGCGCCCTCGCGCAGCAGCGCCGAGACCTCGGCCCGCAGCGCCGCCGAGGCACCCCGGCCTTCGCCCATCAGCGGGCCGAGCGAATCAGCCGCCGCCGCGGCGTTGCCCACCAGCCCGGCCGCGTGGGCCGCGCGAAGGTCCAGCACCGCATCCCCGATCGCCACGCCGCAGCGTGGCGCGCCAGAATCGGTGCTGAACACGCCAAGCGGCAGGTTCTGGATGGGAAAATCCGTTCCCGCCGCGTGGGCCGAAGCCACCCAGCAGCGCAGCGCGGGATCATGTGTCGCATCGCGACCCGCCATCGGCGTTTCCTCCTGAATTCCGGCGATCATGCCCGCGCGGGCGAGGCGCGCAAGGCGCCGAGGCTGACACGGCCCCCCGCGCGCCCTATCTTCAAGTCCATCGAAGGAGGGCCAGCCATGCTCGACGCCATCGCCAAGATCCCGCTGAAGGATCCCGATCTTTTCCGCCAGGCCAACCACATCGGCGGCGCCTGGGTGCAGGCCGACAGCGGCAAGACCATCGCCGTGCGCAACCCCGCCAACGGCGAGGTGATCGGCAGCGTGCCGGCGATATCCGGCACCGAGACGCGCCGCGCGATCGAGGCCGCGAATGCCGCCTGGCCGGCCTGGCGCGCCATGCTGGCGAAGGACCGCGCGGTCATCCTGCACAGGCTCGCGGCGCTGATGCATGCGAATGCCGACGACCTCGCCGCCATCATGACGGCGGAACAGGGCAAGCCGCTCGCCGAGGCGAAGGGCGAGGTGGTCTATGCCGCATCCTTCATCGAGTGGTTCGCCGACGAAGGCCGGCGCGTCTATGGCGAGACCATCCCGCAGAACGCCAAGGGCCGCCGCATTTTGGTGATGAAGGAGCCGATCGGCGTCTTCGCCGCCATCACGCCGTGGAACTTCCCCGCCGCGATGATCACGCGCAAGGCCGGCCCGGGCTGGGCCGCGGGCTGCACCGGCGTGATCCGCCCGGCCTCGCAGACGCCGTTCTCCGCGCTGGCAATTGCCGTGCTGGCGGAACGCGCTGGCATGCCGGCGGGCGTGTGCAACGTCATCACCGGTCCGTCGGGCGAGACGGGCAAGGAACTCACCGCCAACCCGATCATCCGCAAGCTGTCCTTCACGGGGTCGACCGAGGTCGGCCGCGTGCTGCTCGCGCAATGCGCCCAGACAATCAAGAAGACGTCGATGGAACTCGGCGGCAATGCGCCCTTCATCGTGTTCGACGATGCCGACCTCGATCAGGCGGTGCTGGGTGCCATGGCGTCGAAGTACCGCAATACCGGCCAGACCTGCGTCTGCGCCAACCGCATCCTGGTGCAGGACGGCGTCTATGACGCCTTCGCCGCGAAACTGAAGACGGCGGTGGAGGGGCTCAAGGTCGGCCCCGGCATGGAACCGGGCGTGACCCAGGGCCCGCTGATCAACGCCGATGCGGTGGCGAAGGTCGAGGAGCACATCGCCGATGCGCTGGCGCTGGGTGCCACCATCGTCACCGGCGGCCATCGCCATGCCCGCGGGGGCAATTTCTTCGAGCCGACCGTGCTGGCGAACGTCCCGCGTGGCGCGAAGATCTTCGGGGAAGAAACCTTCGGCCCCGTCGCCCCCCTGTTCCGCTTCAAGACGGAGGAGGAGGCGATCGCCCTGGCGAACGACACGGAATTCGGCCTGGCGTCGTATTTCTACGCCCGCGACGTCGGCCGCATCTTCCGCGTCGCCGAGGCGCTGGAATACGGCATCATCGGCATCAACGAGGGCATCATCTCGACTGCCGAGGTGCCCTTCGGCGGCTTCAAGCAGTCCGGCCTCGGCCGCGAAGGCAGCCACATGGGCATCGATGAATACCTCGAGGTGAAGTACCTGGCGCTGGGCGGCATCGGGACGTGACCGACGCGCTCTACCTCGAGGACCTGACCCCGGGCCGGCGCTTCACCGCCGGCCCGGTGACGGTGACCGAGGCGGAGATCATCGCCTTCGCCAGCCGCTACGACCCGCAGCCCTTCCATACCGACCCGGTCGCGGCGCGCGACCACGCCCTGTTCCGCGGCCTGGCCGCCAGCGGCTGGCACACCGCGGCGCTGACCATGCGGATGATCGTCGACGCCATGGGCAGCATTGCCGGCGGCGTCATCGGCGGCGGCGGGGACCTGCAGTGGCCGCGCCCGACCCGGCCAGGCGACGTGCTGACCCTCGATGTCGAGGTGCTGGAGGCGACCCCCTCCCGGTCGCGCCCGGAACGCGGATCGGCCCTGATCCGTTACCGCACGCTGAACCAGGCGGAGGAGGAGGTGCAGGTCTTCACCGCCCGCGCCGTGGTGCCGCGGCGCCCGGCTGCGGGCTGAACCTCAGCGCAGCGACAGGCCGCGGACGCGCCGTGCATCGAGGCCGGGATGCCGCTGCTCCGTCCCGTCGGCGAAGACGGCGGTCAGCACATAGAGCCCGATGCAGGACGGCATGGTCAGTGTCACGGCACCCCCGGGCGCCAGGCCTGCGGGCGGCAGCCGGTTGACGCGCGAGGCGGTCCCTGGCGCCGGCGAGTCGTCGTCGATCGTGAGCTGACGGACCGGCTGGCGCGTCTCGTTGCGGATTTCGATGCTGGTCGGCACCGCGCAGGCAAGGGCCGGACCAACGCCAAGGCCGATCAGGGCTGCAACAAGGCCGGAAAGGCACCGCATCGCACGTCTCCGCTGCAAGGCGGCCGATCCTACCCCAATAGGCGCGGCGCAGCATGGCGAGACGGCGGCCGCGTCGCACCTCCCCCCGGAGCCAGGCAGGGCAGCCATTCGCCGCGCGCCATTGGCCTTCCCCCCCGACCTGCCGATATCCTGCGCGTCCGGCAAGGAGCGCGTCATGGCTGCCTATGATTTCGACCTGTTTGTCATCGGCGGCGGTTCGGCCGGCGTGCGCTGCGGGCGTATCGCCGCCGGGCATGGCGCACGCGTGGCCGTAGCCGAGGAGCGCTTCTGGGGCGGCACCTGCGTGAATGTCGGCTGCGTGCCCAAGAAGATCATGGTGAACGCCGCCGAGTACGGCGCCTGGGCCGAGGACGCCGCCGCCTTCGGCTGGGACCTGGCCGTCGCCGGGCATGACTGGGCGAAGCTTGCCGCCGCGCGGGACGCCGAGGTCGGGCGCCTGTCGGGCATCTATGGCAAGCTGCTGGGGGGCGCGGGTGTCACCTCCTTCGATGCGCGCGCGACCTTCGTCGATGCGCATACACTCGATGTCGGCGGGCAGCGCGTCACGGCGGAACGCATCGTCATCGCGGTGGGCGGCACCCCGACGCGCCTGGACATCCCTGGCGCCGAACTGGGCCTGGTATCGGATGACCTGTTCACGCTGAAGGCGCTGCCCAAGCGCAGCATCGTCATCGGCGCCGGCTACATCGCGGTGGAATTCGCCTCCATCCTGCGCGGCCTGGGGTCCGAGGTGGACCTGCTGTATCGCGCCGCCCTGCCGCTGCGCGGCTTCGACGAGGATGTCCGCGCCGCCGCCGCCGAGGCCCTGGCGGCCAACGGCATCCGCCTGAACCCCGACACCGCGCCCACGCGCATCGCCCGCGTCGACGACCACCTGATGGTGTCGAAATCCGACAATTTCATGCGCGAGGCCGATGCCGTGTTCTTCTGCACCGGGCGCGCGCCAAACACGACGGGGCTTGGCCTCGACAAGGCGGGCATCCCGACCACCGCCGGCGGCGCCATCCCGGTGGATGACGACCACCAGACCGCGCAGCCCCACATCTACGCGATCGGCGACGTCATCGACCGGGTCAACCTGACGCCCATGGCGACCGCGGTGGGGCATGCCCTGGCTGATACGCTGTTCGGCAACAACCCGCGCCGCGCGAACTACCAGAACGTGCCGACCGCGGTCTTCATGGTGCCGCCGATCGCCACCATCGGGTTGACGGAAGCCGATGCCGCCGCCATCGGCCCCGTCGATGTCTATGCCACCCACTTCACGCCGATGCGCCACACGATCAGCAAGCGGGCGGGCCGCCGCACGCTGATGAAGCTGGTGGTCTGCCAGCGCACGCAGAAGGTGCTGGGCGCGCACATGCTGGGCGAGGATTCCGCCGAGATCATGCAGGGCATCGGCATCGCGGTCGCGATGGGCGCCACCAAGCAGGATTTCGACCGCACCATCGGCATCCACCCCACTGCGGCCGAGGAGTTCGTCACGCTGCGCACCCGCACGCGCGAGGCCGGCGTGGTCCAGGCGGCGCAGTAGGTGCCGCCCGCCGCGCGACTGCCGATCGCCTTCGCCGCGGCCGGGCATTTCCTCCACCACGTCCTGACCGGCCTGTTCCTCACGCTGGCGATCGTGCTGGAGCGCGTGTGGGAGAAGCCCTATGCCGAGATCATCACCCTCTGGACCATCGGCGCGGCGTTGATCGGGCTTGGTGCGCCGGCGGCGGGCTGGCTTGCCGACCGCTTCGGCCATGCGCGGATGATGGCGGTGTTCTTCCTTGGCATCGGCGCGGCCTCGGTCGTGGCGGGGCTCGTGACGGGGCCGTCCGGCATGGCGGCGGCGCTGGCCGGCATCGGGCTGTTCGGCGCGCTGTATCATCCGGTGGCGCTGGCCTGGGTCTCGATGGCCGCGCCGGTCGCGATCCGCGGGCGGGTGATGGGCTGGGTCGGCATCGCGGGGTCGATCGGCGTGGCGCTGTCGGCCGTGATCGCGGGCGGGCTCGCGGCGCTCGCGGGCTGGCGGATGGCGATGATCGTGCCGGGCGTGGTCACGCTGGCGGGCGGGGCGATGCTGGTCATGGCCATGCTGGCCGGGCGTGTTGCGCAGGTCGCGCCGCCTCCGGTGATCGGGCCAGGGAGCGCGCCGGCGCAACCGCGCGCGCCCATCGGCGTGCTGGTGGTGCTGGCCGTCACCTTCACCCTCGGATCCGTGGCCTACACTGCCTTCAGCACGGCACTGCCGAAGTGGCTGAGCGATTCCCTCGCGCTTGACGCGACCGACGCGGCGCGGCTCGGCCTGGTGGTCGGCGCGACGCTGCTGCTGGGCAGCGTGGGACAACTCATCGGCGGGCGGCTGGCCGACCGGGTGCCGTTCAAGTGGCTGTATGTCGCGACTTTCGCGTTGAAATTGGTACCGCTGGCGCTGGCGGCGCTGATCGGCGGGCCGGTCGCGGTGCTGCTGGCGGCGGTGATCGGCTTGACCTTCGACATGTCGGCGCCGGTCGAGAACCTGCTGCTCGCGCGCTATTCGTCAGGGCGCCGGCGAGGCCTCGCCTTCGGCATGAAGTTCGCGATCGGCTTCGCGGCGGCGCCGATCGGCGTCAACATGGTCGCTTGGACCTATGGCGAGGGTGCGGGCGGCGCACCCCTGCTCTTCGCCATCCTCGCCGCGATGACAGCGGTGATGCTGGCGGCCGCGCTGCTGCTGCCGCGCGAGGCCGCACCGGCGCCGCGCCCGGTCCTGGCGCCGGCGGAATAGCGCCTCACGCCACGCCGTTCATCCGCGCCTCGAAGCCGCGGAACAGGCTTACCGCCTGCGCGTCGAAGAAGGGCAGGATCTGGCTGAGGAACACCCCCGCCGTGCCGCGCCCGTGGTCGATCCAGTAGTAGGTATTGCCCAGCCCGGCCCAGGCCAGCCCGCCGGCCGCGCGGCCCTGCGGCGAGGGTGCGCGGTTGACCAGGAAGGACAGGCCCCAGCCGCAGGACAGGCCGGGGAAGAAGTCGGCGTCGTTCGTGGCGGCGGGGACCGCGCTGATCATGGGCTGCACGGACAGCGGCGCGATCTGGTCGCGCGCCATCTCGGCCACCGTGGTGGCCTTCAGCAGGCGGTCGCGGCCGTGCCGCCCGCCGTTCAGGATCATGCGCGCGAAGGCCATGTAGTCGGCCGCGGTCGAATAGAGCCCGCCGCCGCCCATCTCGAATTCCGGGTCCTGCTCGACCTCGAAGGGAATGGGCGTGAGTGCGCCATCGGCGCCGCGCGCATGCATCGCCGCCAGGCGCGCGCGCATGTCCGGGCGCAGCCGGAAGGCGGTATCCGTCATGCCGAGCGGGGCGAAGATCGTCTCGGCAAGATGCGTGCCGAGGCGCTGGCCGGTCACCGCCTCGATCATCTTGCCGGCCCAGTCGATGCCGATGCCATAGGACCAGGCCTCGCCGGGGTCGAACAGCAGCGGCAGCTCCAGCGCCGCGTTGCGGCAGGTGGTCACGGCGGGGGCGCCGGTCGCCTTGCGGAAGCGCGCGATCTCGGGGCTCCACATGTCGTAGGCGTAGCCGGATGTGTGTGTCAGCAAATGACGCAGCGTGATGGCCCGCTTGGGCGCCCGCAGCAGCGGCTGGCCGGCGGCATCGAAGCCAGCCAGGACCTGGGCTGCGCCCAGTGCCGGCAATACGTCCGCCGCCGGGGCGTCCAGCGAAAGCCGCCCGGCCTCGACCAGCCGCATCGCCGCCGTGGCGGTGATCGCCTTGGTCATCGAGGCGATCCAGACCACCGTGTCCGGCGCCATGGGATCGGCCGCGCCCAGGCGACGAACGCCATAGCCGGCGACGAATCCCGCCGCCTCGCGCCCGCCGGCGGCGATCACCACCCCCGGGACCTCCCCGGCCTGCACGGCGCCCTGCATCAGGATCGCGACATCGTCGTTCTGGTCCATCACGTCCCCTCCGTTGGGCGCGCGGCCGCCCCGCCAGATCCGCGCATGCCGGCCCTGCAAGCCTCGCACGGAAGCCGCACTTCCCCCATCCCCGCGCACGCGGCTAAGGTGGCCGGCTTTCACGGAGGAGAGTGCCAGACAATGACCGCGCGTGGCTGGAGCCCCGATTCATGGCGGGCGATGCCGATCCGGCAGGTGCCGGACTACCCGGACCAGGCGGCGCTTGCCGCGATGGAAGGGAAGATCGCGCGATTTCCCCCGCTGGTTTTTGCAGGCGAGGCCCGGCGCCTCCGGGTGGCACTCGCACGCGCCGGCGATGGCCAGGCCTTCGTGCTGCAGGGCGGCGATTGCGCCGAGAGTTTCGGCGACTTCACCGCCAACGTCATCCGCGACACCTTCCGCGTGCTCCTGCAGATGGCCGTGGTGCTGACCTTCGGCGGGTCGGTGCCGGTGGTGAAGCTCGGGCGCATGGCCGGGCAGTTCGCCAAGCCGCGGTCATCCGACAGCGAGACGATCAACGGCGTGACGCTGCCATCCTATCGCGGCGACATCATCAACGGCCCCGACTTCACGCCCGAGGCGCGCATTCCCGACCCGTCGCGCATGGAATTCGCCTACATGCAGTCGGCCGGCACGATGAACCTGCTGCGCGCCTTCGCCACCGGCGGCTACGCCGACCTGCACCACGTGCACCGCTGGAACCTCGGCTTCGTGGAGCGCAGCCCGCTCGCCAGCCGCTATGCGGACCTGGCCACGCGCATCGACCAGACGCTGCACTTCATGCAGGCCTGTGGGATGTCCGACCTGCCGCAGGTGCGCGAGACGGATTTCTACACCAGCCACGAAAGCCTGCTGCTGCCCTATGAGCAGGCGCTGACGCGCATCGATTCCACCACCGGCGATGCCTATGCCTGTTCCGCCCACTTCCTGTGGATCGGCGACCGCACGCGCCAGCCGGACGGTGCGCATGTGGAATTCCTGCGCGGCGTGAAGAACCCGATCGGCATGAAGGTCGGCCCGTCGATGGACGCGGACGAACTCGTGCGTCTGACGGAAATCCTGAACCCCGCGAACGAAAAGGGACGGCTCACCCTGATCTCCCGCATGGGCCACGACAAGGTGGAGGCCAAGCTGCCGCCGCTGGTGCGCGCCGTGCAGAAGGCCGGGCGCAACGTCACCTGGCTGTGCGACCCGATGCACGGCAACACCACGGCGGTGGCCGGCTACAAGACCCGCGTCTTCGACTCGATCCTGACCGAGGTGCGCGGCTTCTTCGACGTGCACGAGGCCGAGGGCACCATCGCCGGCGGCGTACACGTCGAGATGACGGGCTCCGACGTCACGGAATGCCTCGGCGGCGCGCACCGACTGAGCGAGACCGACCTGTCCGCCAACTACGCGACCTTCTGCGACCCGCGGCTGAATGCCGAGCAGTCGCTGGAACTGGCCTTCCTGATCGCGGAGGAGTTGAAGGCGCGCAAATCCGCCGGCCAGGCGGCACCGGCCCAGGCGGCCCAGTGAACAAGCCGCCACCGCTGGGCGGCACCACGCTCGGTGCCGCGCTGGCGACCGGGATCGCAGGGCGCGATTCCCCGGCCGCACCGGCGGCCGATACCTCCGACGCGGTCATCGCAGCGCGCACCGATTCCTACTTCAACCGCACCAAGGCCATCGTGCAGCGCTTCGGCGATGCGCGGGTTACCTATGCGGTGTTCCTGCGCCGGCCGGTGGTCTCGGCGCCACGCCTCATGCTGGATTGGCTGCGGGCCGTGGCGAAGGCGCGCGGCGCGGATATCGACATCGAGCTGATGCACGAGGAAGGACAGTGGGTCGGTGCCGGCGATCCGCTGCTGTACGTGACCGGATCCTTCGTCGCGCTGAGCGACCTCGAGACCATCCTGCTGCAGAAGCTGGGGGCCGCCTGCGTCGCGGCGCACAACGCCTACCAGATGTGCCTGGAACTGCCGGGCGTGGCGTTCCTGGCCATGGAGGCGCGGCACTGCGCCGGGGCCGAGATGCAGGAGATGATGGCCTATGCCGCCGCGGTCGGGTCGCGCGCCGCGCAGAAGGAAGGCGCGCGCGGCTTCATCGGCAATGCCAACGACGCGACGGCGCATTGGTTCGGCCAGAATGCCGGTCGCGGCACCATGCCGCATGCCCTGATCGGCTACGCGGGTTCCACCGTGCGCGCCGCCGAGATGTTCCACGAGACCTTCCCCACCGAGGCGCTGACCGTGCTGGTGGACTATTTCGGGCGCGAGGTGTCGGACGGCCTGGCCGTGGCCCAGCGCTTTCCCGCGCTGGCGGCGGAAGGGCGGCTGGCGGTGCGACTGGATACCCATGGCGGGCGGTTCCTGGAGGGGCTCGATCCCGCGGAGTCCTACGCCGTGCTGGAACGCCACGCGCCGGGTGCCATCCGCCGCTACCGCAACGAGACCGAATTGCGCCACCTGGTGGGCACGGGCGTCTCCGCCGCCGCCGTATGGCGCATGCGCGAGGCATTGGACGAGGCCGGCTTCCCGAAGGTGCGCATCGTCGCCTCCTCGGGGTTCGGCGTGGTCAAGTGCCGCGTCATGCACGAGGCCAAGGCGCCGATCGACGTGGTGGGCACCGGGTCCTTCATCCCGGACATCTGGAGCGAGACCTACGCCACCGCCGACATCGTCGACTACGACGGCGCCGCGCGCGTGAAGGTCGGGCGCGAATTCCTGCTGCGGCATGGCGAGGCGCGAAAGAAGAACGGCGGCCACGCGTGAGATCACGCTGACCGTTCACCGGCGTGGCTGACGCTGCCGCGGCCGGCGCGAACGGCGCATCGGCCAGGCCTGCGCCTTCGGCGTGTTGTTCGTCTGGACCGGAGTCCTGCTGACCGCGCGGCTGTCCCGCAGCAGGGCCTGGCGCCGGCCGACACGCTGATGCTGCGCTGTGGCGGTGCCTGCCGGGTGGCGTTGCTCGGCGAACCGCTGGGCGTGGCGGTCGTGACCGCGGGCATGGTCATCGGCGTTGCGGCTTCGCGTTGACCCTGTGCCCCCCCATCCCTAGGTTCCGCCCACCATGGCCGACACGCTGAAGATCGCGCTTGCCCAGATCAACACCACGCATGTCGGCGCCCTGCGCGCCAATGCGGACCGCATCCGCGCCGCGCGGGCGGAGGGCGCGCGCCTTGGCGCCGACCTGGTGGTGACGCCGGAATTCTCGGTGGGCGGCTACCTGCCCGAGGACCTGGTCCGCAAGCCCGCCTATGTCGCGGCCTGCGCCGACGTCATTGCCGAACTCGCCGCCGAGACCGCCGATGGCGGGCCGGGGCTGATCGTCGGCGGCCCCTGGCAGGATGGCGCCAAGCTCTACAACGCGGCCTTCCTGCTGGAGGGCGGACGCATCGCTGCGCGCCGCGCCAAGCACGAACTGCCCAACTACGGCGTCTTCGACGAGAAGCGCGTGTTCGACGCCGGCCCCGTGCCCGGCCCCATCGCCTTCCGCGGCTTCCGCATCGGGCTGATGGTCTGCGAGGATTGGTGGCTGCCCACGGTGTCCGAGACGCTGTGCGAAACCGGCGCCGAGATGCTGCTGTCCATCAACGGATCGCCCTTCGAGGCCGACAAGCACGACAGGCAGCGCCTGCCGCTCGCGGTCGGGCGCGTTGTCGAGACTGGGCTGCCCTTCGTCTTCCTCGGCCAGGTCGGCGGGCAGGACGAGATCGTCTTCGACGGCGCGTCCTTCGTGCTGAATCCTGACCGATCGCTGGCGCATCTGCTGCCGATGTTCGCCGAACGCGTGGTGCTGACCGAATGGCGGCGTGAGGGCGAGCGCCTGGTCTGCACGCCGGGCGAGGTCGCGCGCATGCCCGACAGCCTGGGCCAGATCTACGGCGCCATGACGCTCGGCCTGCGCGACTATGTGGACAAGAACGGCTTCCCGGGCGTGGTGCTGGGGCTGTCGGGCGGCATCGATTCCGCCATCTCGGCCGCGGTCGCACCGCGTGCATGCGGTGATGATGCCATCCCCCTATACCAGCGGTGAAAGCCTCGAGGACGCGGCGGAATGCGCGCGGCTTCTCGGCATCCGGTACGATACCATCGGCATCGGCCCGGCGATGGAGGCCTTCGGCGCCATGCTCGCCCCCGTCTTCGGAAACCGCCCGCCCGATATCACCGAGGAGAACATCCAGTCGCGCATCCGCGGCGTCACGCTGATGGCGCTGTCGAACAAGTTCGGATCCATGCTGCTGACCACCGGCAACAAGTCCGAGATGTCCACGCCACCATCTATGGCGACATGGCGGGCGGCTATTCGGTGCTGAAGGATGTCTACAAGACCACCGTCTTCGCGTTGTGCCGCTGGCGCAACGCGCACCGCCTGGCGGATGCGAAGGGCCCCGATGGCCTCGTGATGCCCGAGCGCGTCATCACCAAGCCGCCTTCCGCCGAACTGCGCCCGGACCAGAAGGACCAGGACAGCCTGCCGCCGTATGAGGTGCTCGACGCCATCCTGGAAGGACTGATCGAGGGCGAGAAATCCGTCGATACGCTGGTGGCGAACGGCCATGACCGCGCGCTGGTCCTGCGCGTGTGGAAGCTGCTGGACCGCGCCGAATACAAGCGCCGGCAGGCACCGCCGGGGGTGAAGATCACGCCGCGCGCCTTCGGCCGTGACCGGCGCTATCCGATCACCAACGGCTTCACGGCGCTCGTGTCGTGAGCGGCGATGCGCCGGCCGGCGATGGCGACCTCGCCGTGCAGATCATGGACATGTCGGGTGCCAACGGCTCCGACCCGGTCGAGACCGTGACCGGCTTCGAGGACATCGAGCACGCCAACGCCTTCGCCCGCCGCTACGTGCGCGATTCCGTCGAACGCTGCCGGGCGCCTGGCCTGGACGCCAAGGCCGTGCTCGACGCCTGGTTCGCCTATGGCGAGGACGCCGAGGTGCTGGGTGCCGGCGATGATGGCTGGGTCAGCCGCTCGGAACTGAAGGACTTCGCCGACACGCCGGTGCGCGATGCCGAGGACCGCAACTGGCGCGCGCTGGACCCCCGCCGCGACGCGGGCGACGCGGACGAGGAGGAGGCGTGACAAGCTTCCAGGTGCTCTGCGGCGACTTCGCCCACTACCAGGACCCGGACGAGGAATGGTCCATCGACGGCTTCGCCACCGCCGAGGCCGCCGCCGAATACGCGCAGCGCTTCGTGCGCGACCAGGTCGAGGCATTGCGCGGCGAATACACCACGCCCGAAGCGCTGCGCGATGCCTTCCTGTCCTTCGGCGAATACGCCATCGCGCCTGGTTTCGACCTGCAGGCCTGGCTTGCCCACTGCGTTGCCACCCCCGCCGCGCGGCGCGCGGACACCGACTACCAGGCGATCGATCCCAACCGATGAAACTCCGTTTCGCGCCGTCTCCCACCGGCCTGCTGCATGTCGGCAATGCGCGCGTCGCCCTCGCCAACTGGCTGCATGCGCGCCGGCATGGCGGCGCCTTCCTCCTGCGCCTGGACGACACCGACCTCGAACGCTCGAAGCCCGAATTCGCCACGGCGATCGAGGAGGACCTGCGCTGGCTCGGCCTCGACTGGGATGAGCGCGTCGCGCAGTCGGATCGCCTCGACCGCTACGCCGCCGCGGCCGAAGGGCTGAAGGCGTCCGGTCGACTCTATCCCTGCTTCGAGACCGAGGAAGAACTCGCCTACAAGCGCGAACGCCGCCGGCGCGAGGGCAAGCCTCCGCTGTACGACCGCGAGGCGCTGCGCATGACGCCCGACCAGATCGAGCGCGCCATTGCCAACGGCAAGCAGCCCTATTGGCGCTTCATGTTGTCGCCGCGCACGGTCGCCTGGCGCGACATCGTGCTGGGCGAACGCAGCGTGAAGCTGACAGCCATTTCCGACCCGGTGCTGGTGCGCGCGGACGGGTCGCCGCTCTATACCTTCACGAGCGTCGTCGATGACCTCGAAATGGCCATCACGCATGTGATCCGCGGCGAGGATCACGTCACCAATACCGGTATCCAGCTGGACCTGTTCGCCGCCCTCGGCGGCAACACCATGCACCTGACCTTCGCGCACTTGCCGCTGCTGACCGATGAGGAGGGCGGCGCGTTGTCCAAGCGCCTCGGGTCCATCTCGCTGCGGCACCTGCGCAAGGACGGGATCGAGCCCGCGGCGCTGGCAGGGTATCTAGCTGCGCTTGGCACGTCGGCCGACCCCGTGCCGGGGATGCCCCGTGACCTGGCGGCAAGCTGGGACATCACGCGCGTCTCCCACGCCACGGCGCGCTTCGATACCCGACAGATGCTCGCGCTGAACCGGCGCGTGCTGCACGAAGCGCCCTTCGCCGCGGTGCGGGACAGGCTGCCCGACACGGCGGATGAACCCTGGTGGCTCGCGATCCGCGGCAACCTCGATCTGCTGCGCGAGGCGCGGCCGTGGCTCGATATCGTGCGCGGCAGCATCGTCCCGCCCGTGCAGGACGGGGAGGGGGACTACCTCACTGCAGCCCTCGCCGCCCTGCCGCCCGAACCCTGGGACGGCGCCACCTGGGGTGCGTGGACCGGCGCGCTGCGGGCCTCGACCGGCCGCAAGGGCAAGCCGCTGTTCCTGCCGCTGCGCCTGGCCCTGACCGGGGAGGAGCACGGGCCGGACCTCGCCACGCTGCTGCCGCTGATCGGGCGGGAGCGCGCGGCGTTCAGGCTGCGCATGTCATCGGGCGCTTGAACCGCGCCCGCGTTCGGCGCACAAAGCACCCGATGTCCGCATCCAGGCCCCGCGCGCCCGCGCTCTGTCGGTGAACCGCCCCTGCGGGGAAGGTTCTTCCCCGCGCGCTTGCGCCACGCCCCTGACCTTCGCCGCTGACGGACCGCCATGACAGACATCTTCCTTCACGACAGCGCCGCGCGCAGCAAGCGCCGCTTCGTGCCGATCGACCCCAGCCATGTGCGGATGTATGTCTGCGGCCCGACGGTCTACGACCTCGCCCATCTGGGCAATGCCCGCCCCGTCGTGGTGTTCGACGTGCTGGCGCGGCTGCTGCGGCGGGTGTTCCCGCGCGTGACCTACGTGCGGAACATCACCGACGTGGACGACAAGATCAACGCGCGCGCCCGTGAATCCGGCGAGCCGATCGCCGCCATCACCGCCCGCACCACCGCTGATTTCCACGCCGACATGGCGGCGATCGGCGCCGTGCCGCCGGATATCGAGCCCTGCGCCACCGGCCACATCGCCGAGATGATCGCGCTGATCGAACGGCTGGTCGCCAACGGCCATGCCTATGCCGCCGATGGCCATGTGCTGTTCTCCGTCTCGTCCTTCGCCGACTACGGGAAACTGTCGGGCCGCAGCCCGGATGAACTGATCGCCGGCGCACGCGTGGATGTCGCGCCCTATAAGCGCGATGCCGGCGACTTCGTGTTGTGGAAGCCCTCGGATGCGGACACCCCCGGCTGGGACAGCCCGTGGGGCCGCGGCCGGCCTGGCTGGCACATCGAATGCTCCGCCATGGCCTGGAAACACCTGGGCGAAGATTTCGACATCCACGGCGGCGGCCACGACCTGATCTTCCCGCATCACGAGAACGAGGTCGCGCAATCCGTCTGCGCCTTCCCCGGCCATGGCTTCGCGAACTACTGGCTGCACAACGGCATGCTGCTGGTGGATGGCGAGAAGATGTCGAAGTCGCTCGGCAATTTCCGCACGCTGCGCGACATCCTGGCCGAGGGCGCCTGGGCCGGCGAGGCGTTCCGGCTGTTGCTGCTGCGCACGCATTATCGCCAGTCGCTCGACTTCACGTTGGACGGGCTGCGCGAGGCGAAGGCGGAACTCGATGACCACTACGCAATGCTGTCGCGCGCACCGGCCGCGCGCGGCGGCAGCGCCTCCGGCGCCCTGGCCGAATGGGCGATCGCGCCGCTGCTGGACGACCTCAACACGCCGCTCGCGCTGATGCGCCTGCGGGACCTGCGCACGCTGGAGAACGCGGTGACGGTCGGCGGTTCGCCGGCGGTCGCGATGGAACGCGCGGGGCTCACCACGCCGCCTGCGCCCGGCGTCGCAGCGGCCGCCTTTCGCGAGGCGGCGAGCGTCTTGGGTATCGCAACCGGCGATTCCGCCACCTGGCTGCAAGGCGGCGATGATGGGGCCGAGGTCGAAGCCGCCATCATCGCGCGCCTCGCCGCCCGCAAGGCGCGCGACTTCGCCGCCGCCGATCGTATCCGCGACGACCTCAAGTCCCGTGGCATCGTGCTGGAGGACGGCCCCGCCGGAACCACCTGGCGGCGCGCTTGACCTTCCTGCCATGGGAAGCAGCAGCCTTCCCGGCGGTCCAAACCCGCCGGGAGACACCGCCATGAACCGCATCGCTTTCGCCCTCGCCGCCGCGCTGCTCGCCACCCCTGCCGCCGCGCAGCAGGGCCATCAGGGCCACGGCGCACCGGCGCCGCGCGCGGCCACGGAACCGGCCTCCACGCGTGAATACCGCGCCGCCAACGACCGCATGCACCGCGACATGACCATCCGCTTCACCGGCAATGCGGACCGCGACTTCGCCGCCGGCATGATCCCCCACCACCAGGGTGCGATCGACATGGCGAATGTCGTGCTGCGCCATGGCTCGGACCCGGAGATGCGCGCGCTCGCGCAGGCCATCATCCGCGCGCAGGAGGCCGAGATCGCGACGCTGCGCGCCTTCCTCGCGCGCACCCCACCGCGATGACCGGCGGGCGAAAGGATGGCCGCGCCGCGCTGACGCCGCCGGCAGGCGAGACGCCGATCATCGTCCTGGTCCGCCCGCAGATGGCACGCAACATCGGCAGCACCGCGCGCGCCATGGCCAATGGCGGGCTTTTCCACCTGCGCATCGTCGCACCGCGCGACGGCTGGCCGCAGCCCGATGCCTACCCGTCCGCGTCAGGCGCCGACGCCATCATCGATGCCGCGACGGTGTATGACAGCGTGCCCGCCGCCGTCGCCGACTGCCACCGCGTGCTCGCCACCTGCCCGCGACCGCGGCATGTCGTGGTGCCGGTGCGAACCGCCCGCGCCGCGGCCGAGGACCTGCGCGACATCACCGCCCGCGGCCTGCGATCCGCCGTGCTGTTCGGCCCCGAGCGCGCGGGGCTCGAGAACGAGGACATGGCCTGCGCCGACACGCTGGTGCGCTACCCGCTCAATCCCGAGCACATGTCGCTCAACCTCGCGCAGGCGGTGATGATCCTCGCCTATGAATGGTGGACCGCCGCCGAGGCTACGCCGCCCCGCGTGCTTATGACCAACGAGACGCACATCGCCACCAAGGGCGAATTGGAAGTCTTCCTGAACCGCCTGGTGTCGGAACTCGATGCCACCGGCTTCCTCGACAACATCGAAAAGCGGCCCGGCATGGTGCGCAACCTGCGCCACTGGTTCCAGCGCGGCGAGGTGACGGAACAGGAACTGCGCACGCTGCACGGCGTGGTGACCGAACTCTCGCGCGGGCGGATGCGGCGCGGGCGACCGGAGAAGGACGACGCGTCGCCGCCCTGGCGCGCGTGACCCGCGCCTACAGTTGGCGCGCCAGCTTGCGCGCCAGCAGCAGCCCCAGCCCGCCCGCGGCGGGTGCGGCCGGCAGCACAAGCAGCCAGCCCGCATGGACGTTGTTCACGACCAGCCCGAGCCCGACGCCGAGCATCAGCCCGCCGACCAGCGACCCCACCACGCCCGCCGTCAGGCCAAGCACCAAAATCTCTGCGCGCGTCACCATGGCGTCGGAGTAGGGGCGGGGCCCGCGGTTTGACAAGCCCGGGGCGCTGCCCCTATCACGCGGCCTCTTTCCGGGAATGTGGACGGGCCCCCGGGGTCCGCGCCCGCCGCCGCCCTGACCTGGGCGGGGGACTACCGGGACAACAGCCCATATCGGGCACATCAAGAAGGGCCATCGCGTAACGCGATGGTGAGCAGCGCATGACCAAGCGCGCGGAATCCAAGTACAAGATCAATCGCCGCCTGGGCGTGAACCTCTGGGGGCGCGCCAAGTCGCCGCTCGCCAAGCGCGAATACGGCCCCGGCCAGCACGGCCAGCGTCGCAAGAACAAGCCGACCGACTTCGGCATCCAGCTGATGGCCAAGCAGAAGCTCAAGGGCTACTACGGCAACATCGGCGAAAAGCAGTTCCGCAAGTACTACGAGGAAGCGGTGCGCCGTAAGGGCGACACCTCTGAGAACCTGATCGAACTGCTGGAGCGCCGCCTGGATGCGGTGATCTACCGCATGAAGCTGGCCGTCACCCCCTTCGCCGCGCGCCAGTTCGTCAACCACGGCCATGTCACCGTGAACGGCAAGCGCGTGAACATCCCCTCCTACCTGGTCAAGGACGGCGACCAGATCGAGGTGAAGGAGAAGTCGAAGCAGCTCGCCGCGGTGCTGGACGCTGTGCAGTCCACCGAACGCGACGTGCCGGAATACCTCGAGATCGACAACCGCGCGATGCGCGGCAAGTTCCTGCGCGCGCCGAAGCTCTCGGACGTGCCCTATCCCGTGCAGATGGAACCGAACCTGGTCGTCGAGTTCTACAGCCGCTGATCCATCGCCGGGGCGCCTGCCCCGTTCCGTGCCGACCGAACGCCGGGGCCATCGTGCCCCGGCGTTTTGCGTTCAGGCTGCCGTGGATTGCAAGGGTCCGGCTGGGAGACGCCGAATCCCTCGATGGATTGGCTGGGGGATTCAGGTTTCTCCCAAATTCATCGTTGAAGAAAATGAACCTCCAAACTACGATGCCGACAGTGCTTCCATTCTCGGCTTCGGTGTCCCTGGAGCAGGCCATGAACATGATCGCCGCCCGCAGCAGCCTCGACGCGATGGTCGCCGCCATCACCGCGGCGCTGCACGCCGCACCCGCCGAACCCTCCGCCGCCGTCGCCGAGGCGCTCGGCGCCCATGCCGCCGACCCGCTGCTGCTGCTCGGCCGCGACTGCCCTTGCCGCGCCGAAACCTACATCCGCCACCTGCTGCACGAGGATGCCGAGCAGGGCTGGGCCGTCGCCGCCCTCATCTGGCGGCCAGGACAGATGTCGCCCATCCACGCCCACAAGGCCTGGTGCGCGGTTGGCGTGCATCGCGGCGTGCTGACCGAGACCTTCTACACGCTGCATCCCCATGACGAGGCGCCCAGGCCAACCGCCACCGCGCAGCGCCGCCCGGGCGACACCTCGCATGGTCCTGCGCAGCCGGATGCCATTCATCGGCTGGCCAACCTGGGCACCGAGACCGCCATTTCCATCCATGCCTATGGCTTGCCCTATTCCCGCTTCTGCACCGACCTGAACCGCGTCTTCTGCTGAGGCGGGCCATCGGGCACCGGCGGTTCCTGCCGCCGCGCGCCGGACTGGCAGGGCGCGCACTGCACGACGCGACACCGCGCCGCCTCGCGGGCCTCGCAGCCGCAGACCATGCGTGGGCCGGGCGTGCCATGCGCCCACGCGCCGTATCGCAGCGCAGCGCGACGGTGCAGTCTGGGTGGCGATGAATCCGAAGATCCTGCTCGGCCTGACCTTCGGCGTCGCCTGTTCCATCATCTGGGGTGGACATGCCGTGGTGGCGCGCCCGGCGCTGGCCGGGCAGGGGTTCCATCCGCTCGACCTGGCGGCCTTCCGCTATGGGCCGGCGACGCTGATCCTCGCACCGCTCGCCTGGCGGGCGCGCGCGGCGCTGGTGCGCATCGGCTGGGTGCGCCTGTTCACCCTCGCCGCCTTCGGCGGGGCACCGAACCTGCTGCTGTTCGTGTGGGCGTTGGTCTACGCGCCGGCCTCCCATGGCGGGACCATCGCGCCAATGGTCGTGCCCGTGGCCGGCGCGCTGCTCGCCATGCCGATGATCGGCGAATATCCTTCCCGTGGCCGCGCCATGGCGCTCGCCGTCATGGGGGCGGGCGTGCTGATGATCGGGTGGGATGGTGTGTCGGGAAACCACCCGGGCGCGTGGCGCGGCGACATATTGCTGGTGCTGGCCGGGTCGACCTGGGCGGTCTTCACACTGCTGCTGCGCCGCTGGCAGGTGCCGGCCATTCCGGCCACCGCCGCCGTCACCATCATCTCCGCCGTCTTCGTGCTGCCGGTCTGGCTGCCCTGGCGGGCCGCCGAGGTCGTGCTCCTGCCCACCGGCCCGGTGCTGGTGCAACTGGTTGCCCAGGGCCTGGTGCTCGGGGCGCTCGCGATGTTCCTGTATGCGCGCGCGGTGGAGTTGCTTGGTCCGACGCGCGCGGCCACCCTGTCGATCATGGTGCCCGTGACCGCCCTGCTGCTCGCTGCCCTGCTGCTGCACGAACCGATCTCGCTGCTGCAGGGCCTGGGCGCGTCGCTGGCCGTGGGCGGGATGTTGGCGGCGGTGCTGTTCACCGGAAGGAAGACGGCATGATCGCGCCGATGCCCCCCAGCCTCTGGGCTGCGACCGCACCGCCACCGCCCCCGACCGCGCCGCTGGTCGGCGATGCGCGCACCGGCGTGGCCGTGGTGGGCGGTGGCTTCACAGGCTTGTCCACCGCGCTGCACCTGGCCGAAGCCGGGGTGCCGGTCATGCTGCTGGAGGCGAACGAGGTCGGCTGGGGCGCCTCCGGGCGCAACAATGGCCAGGTGATCCCGACCCTGTCGCGCGTCGATCCCGATGAGATCGTCGCCAGCGTCGCACCCGAACAGGGTGGCCGCGACAAGGGCGAGGCCTTCGTCGGCCTGATCCGCGACAGCGCCGCCTTCACCTTCGACCTGATCCGGCGCCATGCCATCGCGGCGGAGGCCGTGCAGAATGGCTGGATCCAGCCCGCGCATCGGCAATCCCGCTTGCGTCTGTCCGAGAAGCGCGCCGAGGCCTGGGGCCGCCGCGGCGCGCCGGTGCGGATGTATTCGCGGGCCGAGATGACATCGCTGACCGGCTCCGACCATTGGTTCGGCGGCTGGGGAAACACGACCGGCGGGCGCATCAACCCGCTCGGCCTCGCGCGCGGACTGGCCGGAGCAGCGATCGGCGCCGGTGCCGTGATGCATACCGGCAGCCCGGTGACAGGCATCGCGCGCGGTGCCGCCGGCTGGGTGGTGACCACGCCACGCGGCACGGTCACCGCCGAACGCGTGGTCATCGCCACCCACGCCTATACCGGCGATTTCTGGCCCGGGCTGAAGCGCACCATCGTGCCGGTGCGGTCCTACCAGATGGCGACCTCGGTGCTGTCGGACAACATCCGCAAGTCGATCCTGCCGGAAGGCCACGCGCTGTCGGATACGCAGGGCGACCTGTATTTCTACCGCTTCGACGCCAATGGCCGCCTGGTGACCGGTGGTGGGCTGATCGTGCCCTTCGGCTGGGAAAGCCGCATCCGGGCGCGCATCACCGAGCGCGTCCGGCGCGTCTTCCCACAGATCGGCGAGGTGCGCTTCGACTACATCTGGCACGGCTATGTCGCCGGCACGGCGGACAAACTGCCGCATGTCTATGAACTCGCGCCCGGGGTGCTGTCCTGGACCGGCTGCAACGGGCGCGGCGTGGCGCTCGCCACCATCCTCGGCCGCGAATTGGCGAAGGCGAGCAACGGGACACCGCTGCGCGACATCGCCGCACCGGTCGAGACGCGGATGCGCACCATCCCCGGCCACGCCTTCCGCGCTGCGGGCATTGCCTGGAACGTCGCCAAGCTGCGGCGCGCGGATGCGCGTGACTGAGGTCGCGCTCGCCACCTCCATCCCGCCGGTGATGCGCCGGCCCGGCCCGGGCGGAGTCGAGGCGGGCGCTGCCTGGCGCGCCGCCTGCGCGGCGTCCTGGCCGGCCCCCGGCTGGCGGGTGATGACGCTGAACCCGCAGGCCGAGCAAGGCCGCCTTGGCGACCTGCCGGCGCAGGTCGAACCCGTGACGGCGCAGCCTGGCGTCGCCGAAACCTACGGCCGTCCCGGCGCCTGGATCGCCGATGCGCTGGCCTGTGCGGTCGCCACCGGCGCTCCGGTCGTCGGGCTGGTGAACGCGGACATCCTTCTGTCGCTCGGCGCCCGCGGCCGCGCGGCGCTGATCGAGCGCGCGGCGCAGGGCATGGTCGTCTGCAACCGGACGGACGTGCTGCACGGCCACCAGGGCGAGGGGACCGTCTACCGCTACGGCTACGACCTGGTGCTGATGCCGCGCGCCATGGCCGCGCGGCTCGACCTGTCCGGCTTCGCCTTCGGCGTGCCGTGGTGGGACTATTGGATCGTGCTGGATGCGATGCTGCAGGGCCTGCCGGTGATGGCGGCGCAATGCGAGGGGATCCGCCACCTGGCCCACGCGCAGGCCTGGGATCGGCCCGGCTGGCGCCATGCGCTCGGCGTGTTGATGCGCCACCTCGCGCCTCGTCGTGCGGCGCTGGCGGGCCTGGCACCCGGCGCGGTGGCGGAGGCGATGGCCGACCTGCTGCTGGCGGTCGCGCCGGAGGGCGAGTCCGGCTATCCGATCGACGATTTGATGGTCATCGCCGGCACGCGCTTCGGTATCGAGGTGGTGCGCATGGCCGAACGCGACGCCTGGCGGCTGGAGATGACCTGATGGAGGCCGGACCCTGGCGGCGGCAGTTCGTGCACGATCTGCTGTTCGCGGTCGATGGCAGCGGCTGGCACGAGCCCGAGATGAAGGAGTCGATCGGTTACCGCTGGAGCGGCCCGGGTCGGTTCTCGGTACTGCGGATGGCGGCACCGCTTGGCGCTGGCCGCGGCGAGGCGCGGCTGCTGGTGCTGCAGGGCGAAGCCGTGCCCGAGGTGGCAGTGTTCCTCAATGGCCAGCGGCTGGCGGTCACGTCGCGTCGCCAGGGCATGCTCGGCGTGCTCGACTTTGCCTGGGACGCGGCGGCCATGGCGGGCGAGCCGCGCGCCGAATTCTGGTTCCATGCCGAACGCCTCGCGCAGCTGCCGGTGCCGGGCGGGCGCATGCGCGCCGTGGGCTTCCGGCTGTCGACCCTGACGCTGACCGGCGCCGGCGGCGGTCCGGCGCCGGCAGGCGAGGCGCTGGCGCTGATCATCGGCCGCCGCTTCCTGTTCGAACGCCTGCCAGTCGTCACCGGCCGGCCGCGGATCGCCTTCCGGTCCGAGGGCGATGCGCGCGTGCTGGACCTGCGGCTGGAGGCAGCGCGGCTTGGCCCAACGGCACAGCCGCAACTGGACCTGTCTTTGTGGTCTTCGGCGGGCGGCGTGGAATTGAGCCTGGGCGCGCCGGGTGGCGTGCCGGTCCTGATGCGCGTCGACGCAGCGGGCCGGATGGCACCCCCGGCCACGCTGTCGCCACGCGACGGGCTGCTGGTCGAGCGCCTGGTGGCGACGCTGCCCGAGGCCTTCGGCCGCTGGCTCGATGATGCGATGGCCGGTGCGTCGCCGGATGCCGCGCTGCTTGCGTCATGGCGCTGCGACCTCGCGCGCGTCACGCGCGCGGCCGAGGCGGCGCTGGCGGCGGCGCTGTCGGATGGCGTCGATGCCTTCGCCTATGACGCCGCCGCGCCCTTTGCCTGGCCGGCCAGCGGCTGACGCGGCGTCAGCAGGCGATGCCGGCCCCGCGCAGCCGGTCGAGCACCTCGGCGGCACATTCCTCGGGGGTGCGGCCCGCGGTCAGGATGTGCAGCTCGGGGTGTTCGGGCGGCTCGTAGGGGCTGGAGATGCCGGTGAAGTTCTGGATCTGGCCGGCCTGCGCCTTCGCATAGAGCCCCTTGGGGTCGCGTGCGATGCAGGCCTCGATCGGCGTGTCCACGAAGACCTCGGTGAATTCGCCGGGACCCAGCAGGTCGCGCACCATCCGCCGCTCCGCCTGGAAGGGCGAGATGAAGGAACACAGGACGATCATGCCGGCATCGACGAACAGCTTCGCGACCTCGCCGACGCGGCGGATGTTCTCGACACGGTCGGCGGCGGTGAAGCCGAGGTCGCGGCACAGCCCGTGGCGGACATTGTCGCCATCGAGCGAATAGGTCGCGCGCCCGGCCTTGTGCAGCGCCTGCTCGACGATGTTGGCGATGGTGGACTTGCCGGAGCCCGACAGGCCGGTGAACCACAGCACCATCGGCCGGTTGCCGACCAGTGCGGCGCGCGCCGCCTTGTCCACCGTGAAATGTTCGTGGTGAATGTTGGACGCCCGGCGCAGCGGGAAGGCCACCATGCCCGCGCCGGCGGTGCGGTTGGTGAACCGGTCCACCAGGATGAAGGCGCCGGTCGCGCGATTCTCCTCATAGGCATCGAGCGGAATGGGCTGGCCGGCGGAGAAGTTGCAGAAGCCGATCTCGTTCAGAGACAGCCGGCGCGCTGCGTGTTCCTCCAGCGTGTTGACGTCCACGCGATGGCGGATCGAGGTGATGGAACACGGCGTCCAGATGTTGCCGATGCGCATGAGGTAGCCGCGCCCGGGCAGCATCGCCTCCTCGTCCATCCACAGCAGATGGCCGGCGAACTGGTCGGCCACCGGCGGGCGTTCGGCCGGGCGGACCAGGATGTCGCCGCGCGCGACATCGACTTCGTCCTCGAGCGTGAGGGTCACGGCCTGACCGGCCTCGGCGGCATCGAGGTCGCCATCGGCGGTGACGATGCGCGCGATGCGCGATGCCTTGCCCGAGGCCGCGACCACCACCTGGTCCCCCGGCGCGACGCGCCCGGCCGCGATGGTGCCGGCAAAGCCACGGAAATCGAGGTTCGGGCGATTCACCCACTGCACGGGGAAGCGGAAGGGCTTCGAGCCGAGGTCCTGCGCGACGTCCACCTGCTCGAGGTGCTCGATCAGCGTCGGGCCCTTGTACCAGGGCAGGTTGCCCGAGCGCGCCGTCACGTTGTCGCCGAAGCGGGCGCTGATCGGCACCGGCACGATGGACCGGAAGCCGAGTTCCGAGGCGAAGGTGACGTAGTCGCCCACGATCCGGTCGAAGGTGTCCTGGCTGAAACCCACCAGGTCGATCTTGTTCACCGCCACCACGATGTCGCGGATGCCCAGCAGCGAGCAGATGTAGGAATGCCGCCGCGTCTGCGTCAGCACGCCCTTGCGCGCATCGATCAGGATGACGGCGAGCGACGCTCGCCATGTTGCGCGTGTACTGCTCGTGGCCGGGCGTATCGGCGACGATGAACGCGCGCCGCGGCGTCTGGAAGAAGCGGTAGGCGACATCGATCGTGATGCCCTGCTGGCGCTCGGCTTCCAGCCCATCGACCAGAAGTGCCAGGTCGACATCCTCGCCGGTGGTGCCGTGCTTGCGGCTGTCGCGGGTGATCGCCGCCAGCGTGTCCTCGAAGATGAGTTGGCTGTCGAACAGCAGGCGGCCGATCAGCGTGGACTTGCCGTCATCGACCGAACCGCAGGTGAGGAAGCGGAGCAGTTCCCGGTTCTCGGGCGCGCGGTGCTGCGTCATGTCAGAAATAGCCCTCGCGCTTCTTCTTCTCCATCGAGGCTTCCTCGTCGGAATCGATCAGCCGGCCCTGGCGCTCGCTGGTCTTGGCGGCGCGCATCTCGGTGATGATGTCGGGCAGGGTGGCGGCCTCGCTTTCGACGGCGCCGGATAGCGGGTAGCAGCCCAGCGTGCGGAAGCGGACCATGCGCAGCTCGGGCGTCTCGCCGGGTTCCAGCGGCAGGCGGTCGTCATCGACCATGATCCAGGTGCCGGCGCGCTTTACCACCGGGCGCGGCTTGGCGAAGTACAGCGGCACCACCGGCAGGTCCTCGGCCAGCACGTAGTCCCACACGTCGTATTCGGTCCAGTTGGACAGCGGGAAGACGCGGATGCTCTCGCCGTCGCGGATGCGCGTGTTGAACAGCGACCACAGTTCCGGGCGTTGCGCGCGCGGGTCCCAGGAATGGCCCGGGCCGCGGAAGGAGAAGATGCGTTCCTTGGCGCGGGACTTCTCCTCATCGCGCCGGGCTCCGCCGAAGGCCGCGTCGAAGCCGTGCAGGTCGAGCGCCTGCTTCAGCGCCTCGGTCTTCATCACCTGGGTGTGCAGCGCGGACCCCGAGGCGATCGGATTGATGCCGCGTGCGAGGCCGTCTGGGTTGGTATGGACCAGCAGCTCCATGCCCACCTTCTGCGCCATCATGTCGCGGAAGGTGATCATTTCCCGGAACTTCCAGGTCGTGTCGATGTGCATCAGCGGAAACGGCGGCTTGCCCGGCGCGAAGGCCTTCAGCGCAAGGTGCAGCATCACCCCGGAATCCTTGCCGATGCTGTAGAGCATGACCGGTTTGCGGAAGGATGCGGCGACCTCGCGGATGATGCCGATCGACTCTGCCTCGAGCCGTGCCAGATGCGGTGTCAGAGCGGCCTTGCGTGTGGTGTTGGTCACGGACCCCTCGGGCTCCAGTTTGATACCGGCCGAAGGCCGTCTGCCGCAGCGTCGCGGCCGGCGGCTCTTCCCATGCTGACCGGCTCCGCGCAAGTTCCGTTCCCGCACCATCCCGGAGCCGCGCCGATGATCACCGACACGCCCACGCGCAGCCGCCTGGCCGATCGCTTCGCCGTGATCGCACAGGATGCCGGGGCGCGGATCATGGCGTTCTACGGCGTCGCCCAGGTGCAGGCGAAGGATGACGGCAGCCCGCTGACCCAGGCCGACCTGGCCGCGCATGACGCCATCCTGGCCGGGCTCGCAGCCGCCTGCCCCGACCTGCCCGTGGTGTCCGAGGAGGATGCAGCGCGCGCCGAGGCCGCGCCCGAAGGTCCGTTCATCCTGGTCGATCCCTTGGATGGCACCCGGGAATTCGTATCCGGCAACGGCGAATTCACCGTGAACATCGCGCTGATCGATGGCGGGGTGCCGGTCGCAGGCGTGGTCTATGCCCCGGCGCTGGGGCGACTCTGGACCGGGGCGCTGGGCGTGGGCGCCGCGGCCAGCGGGCCGGACGGCGCGCCCCAGCGGCCCATCGTCGTGCGGGCGCCCGATGCGGCCGGCCTCGTCGCGGTGGCAAGCCGTTCGCACCGCGATGCGCAGACCGAGGACTTCCTCGCCGGGCTGGCCATTGCCGGGCTCCGTTCGGTCGGCTCCTCGCTGAAATTCTGCCTGGTCGCGGAAGGCGAGGCCGATGTGTACCCGCGCTTCGGCCCCACCATGGAATGGGACACGGCGGCAGGGCAGGCGGTGCTGGAAGCCGCCGGCGGGCGCGTGGTCTGCCCCGACGGTGCGCCGTTCCGCTATGGCAAGGCGGGCGCGGCTTGGCGCAACGGCGGCTTCATTGCCTGGGGCCGGCAGGCCTGATCGCGCGTCAGGCGCGCGGCGTCACCGCGGCCCAGCTGGTGGTGACGTGAGCGGCGGTCTCGCTGGACCCTTCGCCGTGGATCAGGACCTCCCCCACAATGATGCGACCGCGCTTGAGCACGCGCGCCTCGGCCATCACCGCCCCCGGCGGCAGGCGGCGCAGGAAGTGAATCGTGAGGCTGGTGGTCAGGCTCTCGTCCCGCCCGCCGGTCAGGCCAAGCAGCGCTGCCCACATCGCCACATCCGCCAGCCCCATCAACGCCGGGCCCGAGACAGTGCCGCCTGGTCGCAGCAGCGCCTCCTGCCAGGGCAAGCGGCAGGTCGCGGTGCCGCCGGCGGCCTGCAGCACCTCGATCCCCCAGGCGGCGGCAAGCGGCACGCCGCGATGCACGACCGCCTGGACGGCGTCGGGAGTAGGGGTGGCATCGTCCATGCGCAGTATCCCGGGGTGACGCAACGATGCTGCCCGAAGCAGCCGCCCCGCGCCACGCGCCCTGTTGCGGCGCGCCACACGATGCGCGAACAAGGCCGGGCATATCAGGGGGCAGGGACATGACGCTTCTGGCTGGGCAGGTCGCGATCGTCACCGGCGGTAGCCGCGGCATCGGCGGCGCGATCGCGCGCGCCTTCGCCCGCGCCGGTGCCGATGTAGCCTTCTGCCACCTGGATGACGCGGAGGGCGCGGCGGCGACGATGGCGGCCATCACGGCATCCGGCCGTCGCTGCCATGCGGAATCCTTCGACGTGGCCGACAGCGATCGGCTGCGCGCCTTCATCGCCGCATCCGAAGCGGCGCTGGGTCCCGCCGACATCCTGGTGGCGAATGCCGGGATCAACCTGCGCGGCGCGTTTGAAACCCTGCCCGAGGCGACCTTCCGCCGCATCATGGACGTCCACTTCATGCACACGGTCGTCGCGTCGCAGGCGGTCTACCCGGGCATGGCGGCGCGTGGCCGGGGGCGGATCATCACGCTGTCCTCGCAACTGGCGTTCAAGGGCGCGGCGAACCTGACGCCCTACACCGCCGCGAAGGGCGCGATCCTGTCCTTCACGCGGTCCTTCGCACTCGAGGCCGCTCCGCGGGGCGTGCGCGTGAACAGCATTGCGCCTGGGCCGGTCGATACCGCCCTCACGCAATCCCGCGGGCCGGAATGGCGCGCGGCGATCGAGGCGGCGCTGCCCGCGGGCCGCCTTGGCCGCCCGGAGGAGATCGCCGAGACCGCCCTGCTGCTGGCGGGTCCCGGCGGCGATTTCTACGTCGGCGCCTGCCTCTCGCCCAATGGCGGGGATGTGATGCATTGAGCCCTGCGACGATCCGCACCATGCGACGCGGGGACTTGGCCCTCGCGCTCGACTGGGCGGCCGCGGAGGGCTGGAACCCCGGCCTGTCCGACGCGGAATGCTTCTTCGCCGCCGACCCCGAGGGGTTCCTGATGGCGGAAGTGGACGGCGAACCGGTCGGCTGCGTCTCCGCGGTCCGCTACGGCGATGGCTTCGGCTTTCTTGGCTTCTACATCGTGCGGCCGGGTCATCGCGGACAGGGCCATGGCCTGGCGCTCTGGAAGGCGGCGATCGCGCGCCTGTCGTCGGGCGCGGTCGGCCTCGATGGCGTGGTGGCCCAGCAGCCGAACTATCGACGGTCGGGCTTCGTGCTGGCGCACCGGAACATCCGGTATGGCGCGGCGCTGCCGCGGGCGCCGCAAGCCGTCGGCACGTCGGCGATTTGCGCCGCAGCCGACATGCCCTTCGACGCGCTGGTCGCCTTCGACCGCCGCTTCTTCCGCGCGCCCCGCGAATCCTTCCTGCGCGCCTGGCTCGGCGCGCCAGGTCATGTCGCTCGCATCGCGACCGGGCCTGGCGGGCTGCTGGGCTACGGGGTCCTGCGTCCGTGTCGCGAGGGATCGAAGATCGGCCCCCTTTTTGCCGAGGGCGGCGCGACCGCGCGCGCGCTGTTCGCCGCCCTGCTGGACGCCGCGCCGCCTGGCCCGGTCTTCCTCGACCTGCCCGAGCCGAACGCCGACGCCATCGCCATGGCGACCGAGGCCGGCATGGCACCGGCCTTCGAGACGGCCCGCATGGTCGCCGGGCCGGCACCGATGCTGCCCATCGGGTCGATCTACGGCATCACCAGTTTCGAACTGGGCTGAACATGCCAAGCCTTCGCGATTGACCGCTCCGGTCGGCAGGGTCTAGCGCTGCGGCGTCTCGGAACGGAGCGGATCGAATGACGCAGCGCCATGGCCCGCGTGCCGGAAGCCGATCGCGGCTGGTGAAGCCCCTGCTGCCCGCCATGGTCCTGGCGGCGATGCTGGCGGCCGGCGGCGCGGCCGCGCAGCGCGCGAACATTGCGCCGGAGACCGGGCGCGCCCTGCCGCCGCTGCTGCGGAACGTCCAGGGCTGGGGCATTCCCGGCGGCACCGCGGTACCGCTCGACCTTGCGGAGGCGGCGGCCGCCCCGCCGCTGGCGGTCGGCGCCACGGTGAAGCTCGACCTCGGCCGCGGCCAGGCCGCCTTCTTCCGGCTGCCCGAGGGCGCGGACATCGAGGCGCTGACCCGCAGTCTTGCGCGCGGCACGGATACGGTGATGGCCTTGCTCGACCGCCAGGGCCGGCTGCTCGCGGATGATGATGATGGCGGCGAGGAGAGCCTCGCCTCCCGTATCGAGGTCGCGGCCGACCAGGGCAGTCCGCTGTTCCTGCGCGTGGGCGTGCTCGAGCAGGCGGGCGGGCAGTTCGAACTCGTGCTTCGGCCCGCACCGGCCGCCGACCCCACCGGCGCGCCGCGCAGCCTGACCGAGGCCGCCGGCCAGCATCCGCTGAGCGTTGGCCAGGCTGTGACCATCCGCCTGCGTGGCCGTGACGAGGCCTATTTCCGCCTGCCGCCCGGCGGGCAGGACCTGGTGGTGCTGACGCGGGCGCTGTCGGGCGGCACTGACACAACGCTGGCGCTGCTCGACGCCAATGGTCGCGACCTCGCCGAGGATGACGATGGCGGCGACGAACAACTCGCCTCGCGCATCGAGGTGCCGGGCGGGCAGCGCCGGCCGCTCTATGTGCGCGCCCGCGTCCTTGGCAATGCCGGCACCTTCGAACTGGTGGTGATGGCCGATACCGCCCCGCCGGCCCCGCTCTTCCCGGCCAGCCTGCGGGAGGCGACGGCGGCCCCGGCGTTGGTCGTCGGACAGGCCGTGCCGCTGCGCCTGCGCCGCGGGCAGAGCGCGGTGTATCGCCTGCCGGAAGGCGATATCGCGGTGGTGACGCGCGCCCTGCGCCGCGGGGCGGATACGGTGCTCGCGCTGCTCGATCCCGACGGCAACGTGATGACCGAGGATGATGATGGCGGCGGCGGCCTGGCATCGCGCCTGGAAGTGGCCGGCGCGGAACCGCGGCCGCTGTTCGTGCGCGCCGGGTTGCTTGGCGATGGGGGTGGCGAGTTCGAACTGGTGGTGGAGGCGGATGCGCAAGGCCCGGCGGATTTCCCCACCTCGCTCGCCGCCGCCGCCGCGGCGCGCGCCATCGAGCCCGGTGCCGGCGTGCAAATCCGCCTGCGGCGCGGGCAGTCCGCCTTCTTCCGCCTGCCGCCGGGGGCGCTGGTCGTGCAGACCCAGGCGCTGCGCGACGGCACGGACACCATCCTCGAAATCCTCGACGAATCGGGCCGGGTGCTTGCCGAGGACGATGATGGCGGCGAGGGCCTGGCCTCGCGCCTGGTGGTGGATGCGGCGCGCAAGGGCGAGGTCTTCGTGCGCGCCGCGGTGCTCGGGTCCGGGCCGGGGGCCTTCGAGTTGCTCGTGGAACCGGCGCGCCGGCGCTAGCGGCGGAACGGATCGGCCGCTGCGCGCTACGCGCCGCCGGCGGCCTGCTGGGTCCGCCGCAGCCGCCCGGTGTCGAAGCCTTCGCGACGCGCGATGGCGACGGCCGAGTCGAAATCGGCCGGCGTCATCTGTGGCGTGCGCGACAGGATCCACAGGTAGTCGCGCCCCGGCGCGCCCACCACTGCCCAGCGATAAGCGGGGTCCAGCCCAATCACCCAGTAGTCGCCGAAGAACGGCCAGAAGAAGCTGACCCGCAGCCGGTCATTGCCTGGCGAGGCGCTGCGCGCGACGCCTTCCGCAACGCGCTCGGCGCCGCCGTCCAGCGCATCGCGGCAGCGGTTCACCACCGTGATGGCGCCGTCGGCGCGCGGGGTATAGGTCGCGGTGACCTGTTCGCAGCGCACCCGCGCGCTGTCCTGGAAGGATGTCGGGAAGCGCGCCACCTCGAACCAGGACCCCGCGTAGCGGGCCAGGTCGACCGTGCCGACCGTGCGCGGGGCGTCCGGCCCCGGTTCGGTGGCACAGGCGGCGGTCAGCAGCGTCAGGGCGATCAGGGCGCGGCGCATGTCATTCTCCGGGAAGGGTGCCGGGCGGCAGGGACAGGACATGGTCCAGCACGCCGCCGGCGGTGGTGATGAAGACAACGCCGCGCCGTGCCGAGAGATGCGCCAGGGCGCGGCGCAGATGCCGCAGCCGATAGGGCTGCCCCACCAGGTAGGGATGCAGCGCGACCCCCATTACCTGCGGCAGCCCGTCACGCACCTGCAGCAGACGTTCCTCCAGATCATCCACGACCATGTCGGCGAACTGCTCGGCGCCATCCTTGCGACCGACAATGGAGGGGATGTCGTTCACTTCCTGCGGATACGGGATGGCGAGCAGCCGGCCGGCGCGCGTGCGCATCCAGATGGGTGCGTCGTCGGCGCACCAGTTGAGCGTATAGGCGTAGCCGGCCTCGGCCAGCAGGTCGGGGGTGCTGCGGCTCTCGGCGATCCATGGCGAAAGCCAGCCGCGCGGCGCGACACCCTCATGGCGGGCAATGGCCGCCGTACTCTCGGCGATCAGCGCGCGTTCCTCGGCCTCCGGCAGCACGGATTGTCGTTCGGAATTGGTGCGGCCGTGACCGGCGATCTCGTCGCCGCGGGCGCGGTGCGCGGCCACCAGCGCCGGCGCGTAGTCGTACATCGCGCTGTTCAGCAGGATGGTGGCGGGAAGGGCGAGTTCATCCAGCAATCCGAGCAGCCGCCAGGCGCCCACCCGGTTGCCGTAGTCGCGCCACGCGAAGTTCAGCACATCCGGCTGCGGCCCGCCTGGCGCCAGTTCAGCCCCCAGCCCCTCGCCGAAGGCGAAATGTTCCAGGTTGAGGCCGAGATACACCGCCAGCCGGGCCTCGCCCGGCCAGGCATAGGCCTGGCGCATCGGCCAGGGATGGTAGTCATAGCGCCCATGGGTCGGCAGCATCGCGGGCCTCCTGTCCAAACCCTGATGGGGCCGGTGCGTCAGGCCGACAAGACACCCCCCGTGGCGGCGCGCACGGCGATCGCCTAGACTTTCGCAATGGCTTCCATTCCGGCGGGCGCGGAGGCCGGCGCCGCGGCACTCCTGAAGCGGGAGGCCCGGTCCGAACGCGCCCGGCTCACAACGCCCATCCTGCTCGGCCTCGGCATCGCCGCCTGCGGGGTTGCCCAGGCGCTGCTGATCGCGCGGCTGCTCGCCACGCTGCTCGGTCGTGCCGAGGCGGGCGTGGCGGATCTCGCGGCTGCGGCGGCGCTGGCGTTACTGATGGCCGCGCTGGCCATGGCGCAGGAACGCGCCCAGATCGCGGCCGGCGAGGACGCCAAGGCGCGTCTGCGCGCGGCCGCCTTCGCCCGGCTGCTTGCCGCCGGCCCGCAGGATGAACGCGCGGTCGGCGAGAAATCCGCCCTGGTGGTCGAACGGATCGAGGCGCTGGAGGGCTATTTCGCCCGCTGGCTGCCGGCCGCGGCGCTGGCCGTCCTGGCACCGCTGCTGATCGCCGGCGCAGCGGCGCTGGCCGACCCGGTCAGCGGGTTGATCCTGCTGGGCGCGGGGCTGCTGGTGCCGATCGCGCAGGCGATCAGCGGGATCGGTGCCGGCGTGGCCAGCCGCCGGCAATTCGCCGCGCTGCAACGCCTGTCGGGGCGCTTTCTGGACCGCATGCGCGGCCTGCCCGTGCTGGTGCTGCTGAACCAGCAGCAGGCCGAGGCGTCGCGACTCGGCGCCGCCGCCGAGGAACTGCGCGCGCGCACCATGCGCGTGCTGCGCCTGGCTTTCATCTCGACCGGTGCGATGGAACTGATCGTCGGCATCGCCCTGGCCTCGCTGGCCTATCGCCACGGGCACCTGGTTGCGGGCACGCATCCGGCGCCGGTCAGCGCGCTGTTCACGCTGCTGTTGGTGCCGGTGTTCTTCGCGCCGCTGCGTGCCTTCGCCGGCGCCTATCACGAACAGCTTTCGGCCCGCGGCGCGGCGGCGGACCTCGCGCCGCTGCTCGCGGCACACACGCCCGACGGCCTGCTGCTCGAGGAAGTGCCGCCCAAGGTCACCGTCACGTTCCAGGATGTGCGCCTGACCTACGACCCGTCCCGGCCGCCCGCGCTTGATGGCGTGTCCTTCCGCGTGCTGCCCGGCGAGACGCTGCTGCTGACCGGCGAATCGGGGTCCGGCAAGACCAGCATCCTGCGCATCCTGATGGGCTTCCGCCGCCCCGATGGAGGGCGCGTCGCCATCAACGGCCACGACGTGACGCTGCTGCGCCCTTCCGAGTTGCGGCGCCTGTGTTCCTATGTCGGCCAGCGCGCGCACATCTTCCGCGGCACGATCCGCGACAACATCGCCTTCGCCCGCCCCGAGGCCGACGACGCGGCGATCCTGGCCGCCGCCCGCGCCGCGCAGGTGACCGAATTCGCGTCTGACCTGCCACAGGGGCTCGACACCCTGGTGGGCGAGGGTGGCTTCGGCCTCTCCGGCGGCCAGGCGCAGCGAGTCGCGGTGGCACGCGCCTTCCTGCGCGATGCGCCGCTGGTGCTGCTGGACG
The DNA here is from genome assembly GCA_001464375.1 of Rhodospirillales bacterium Ga0074136. Taxonomy (GTDB): domain Bacteria; phylum Pseudomonadota; class Alphaproteobacteria; order Acetobacterales; family Acetobacteraceae; genus Neoroseomonas. The sequence continues at coordinate 47,136 of LNEW01000142.1, forward strand.
AGCCCACCACGCATCTCGACCCCGGAACCGAGGCCGTGGTGCTGGATGCGCTGCGGCGGCTGTGCGTGGGGCGCACCGCGATCGTCGCGACGCATGCGCGCGCGGCGCGCGGCTATTTCGGCAAGGTGCTGCAGTTGTCGGCGGGGCGGGAAGCGGGCGACCGCATGGCGGGGAATTGATGGGACGCGACCTGGCCCGCGTGCTGGCGCTCTGGAGCGGACGCGGCGCGTGGCTGCTCGCCGGCGTGATCGCCGCGGTGCTGTCCACCCTGGCGGGGGTCGCGCTGCTGGTGCTCGCCGGGCGCGTGGTGGCAGGCGCCGTCGCGCAGGGCCAGCCGGGTGCGGTGGCGCTGGCGGGGCTCGGCCTGGGCGCTTTGTTGTGGCTGCGCCCGGTCATGCTGTTCCGCCCCGTCGCGCGCTACCTCGAACGGCTGGTGACGCACGAGGCGACCTTCCGCGCCTTGGCCGACATGCGGGTCTGGTTCTTCACGCGCCTCGCGGCGCGCCTGCCGGCCGGGATCGGGCTGCGCCAGGCGGGGGATCTGCTCGCGCGGCTGGTGGCGGATGTCGAATCGCTGGATGGGCTGTATCTGCGCGTGCTGGTGCCGGCGGCTTCCGCGCTGGCGGTCGTGGTGGCGGTCGCCGTGGCCGTGGGGGCGGCGGATCCGGGCCTCGCGGCGGTGCTCGCGCTGCCGCTGGCCGCGGCGCTGCTCCTGCCGGTGGCGCTGGCGCCGGTGGCGGCCCGTGCGGGGCAGGCCGTGGCACGTGCGCAGGGCGGCCTGCGCTCGGCGGTGATCGACCCCTTGAGCGGCATCGAGGATACGCTGGCCGCCAATGCCGAAGCCCGCGCCAGCGCGCGCGTGGCCGCCGAGGGCGCGGCGTTGGCCGCGGCGCAGCGCGACCTGGCGCGCCGCGCGGCCTGGGGCGGTGCCGCCGGGTCGCTGCTGGTGCAGGTGGCGCTGCTCGGCACGCTGGGCTGGGCGCTCGTGGCGGGGCAGTCGGGCCTGGCGGCCGGGCTGATGGGCGTGTTCCTGGCGATCGCGGCGGCCGAGGCGCTCGGCCTCATGCCGCGCGCTGGCGCGGCGCTGGCCGCTGCCGGTGCTGGTGCGCGGCGGCTGTTCGACGCTGCAGATACGCCCGAACCGGTGCCGGACCCCGTGGCGCCCGCGGCGGTACCGACGGGCCACGCGCTGCGCGTGTCCGGACTGCGCTTCCGCTGGGCGGCGGACCGGCCACTGGTCTTCGACGGCCTCGACCTCGACCTGCCGGAGGGCGCGCGGATCGCGCTGCTTGGCCCTTCGGGCGTGGGCAAGTCGACACTGGCGGCGTTGCTGCTCAAATTCGCCGCGCCCGAAGGGGGGCGCATCACGCTGGGCGGCGTGGACATCGCCACACTGCCCGCGGCTGAACTGCGCCGGCGCGTGACGTGGCTGACGCAGGATGCGCGCCTGTTCGACGACACCATCGCCGCCAACCTCCGCCTCGCTGCACCGGACGCCGAGGATGCGGCGCTCTGGGCTGCGCTGGATCGCGCGCAGGTCGGCGACGTGGTGCGCGCACTGCCCGACCGGCTTGAGACCCTATGCGGCGAAGGCGGGCTGCGCTTCTCCGGCGGCCAGGCGCGGCGGCTGGCGCTGGCGCGCACGCTGCTCTCACCGGCCTCGGTGGTCATCCTGGATGAACCGGCAGCGGGTCTCGATGCCGATACCGAGCGGGCCTTCCTGCAGACGCTCGATGATGCGATGGGCGGGCGCAGCGTCATCCTGATCCAGCACCACCTGCTGGGGGTCGAACACCCGACGCGGATCCTGCGCCTGGCGGCCGGGCGCGCCATCCCGGCGGCCGGGTGACCCGGCGTAACCTTGCGCACCGCGCCGGCGAACCCGATCTGCGCGACAGTGAAGGGCGGCAGGGCATGACGGACAGCAGGGTGGCGGAGGCGCAGCGGTGACGGTACCGATGGTCATGGCGGCGCGGCCGCTCGACGCTGCGAAGTTCCGCGACCCCGCGGTGACGGCGCGGGGCGAACCGCGCGCGGTAGTCAAGCTGGCCGCGTTGCGGACGCTGTGGATCAACACCGGCACGCTGTGCAACATCGCCTGCCGGAACTGCTACATCGAGAGCAGCCCGAAGAATGACGCGCTGTCCTACATCTCGGCCGCCGAGGTGTCCGCCTACCTGGACGAGGCCGCGGCGATCGGCGCGCCGCTCGATGAGGTCGGTTTCACGGGCGGCGAGCCGTTCCTGAACCGCGACCTGCCGGCGATGCTGCGCGACGTGCTGGGCCGCGCCCTGTCGGCGCTGGTCCTGACCAATGCCATGAAGCCGATGATGAACCACGCCCCGGCGCTGCTGGCGCTGCGCGAGGAGTTCGGCAACCGCCTGACGCTGCGCGTGTCGATCGACCATCACGAAGCCGCGCTGCACGACCTCGAGCGCGGCGAGGGCAGCTTCGCGCGCACCATGGAGGGCCTTGCCTGGCTGGCCCGGCACGGGTTTGTCATCCACGTGGCGGGGCGGGCCGGTTTCGGCGCGGATGACGAGACCGCGATGCGTCGTGGCTACGCGACCCTATTCTCAGCCCAGGGCGTAGCCATCGACGCGGCCGATCCGGTCGCGCTGATGCTGTTTCCGGAAATGGACGCCGAGGTCGATGTGCCCGAGATCACCGAGGCCTGCTGGGGCATCCTGCGCAAATCACCGGACAGCATGATGTGCGCCTCAGCGCGGATGGTGGTAAAGCGGCGCGGGGCGGATCGCCCGGCGGTGGTGGCCTGCACGTTGCTGCCCTACGACCCGGCCTTCGAACTCGGTGCCTCTTTGGCCGATGCCTCGCGGCCGGTGGCCCTGAACCACCCCCATTGCGCGAAGTTCTGCGTGCTTGGCGGGGCGGCCTGCTCACGTTGATCACGCGCCGGACCGGTTGACGCCACCCCGCCCTTCGCGCGACCAAGGGGCCCCTGCGAACCCCGGAGTCGTCCCGATGCGCCGCCGCCAATTCCTCGCCGTTGCCGCCCCTGCTCTGCTGGCCGCGGCCTGCGCGCCCCAATCCGCGATGCAGACGGCCACGGTGTTCTTCACGGCGGACAGTTCGACGCTCGATACCGAGGCGCAGGCGGTCGTCCGCCGCGCTGCCGAAGCCGCGCGCGGCACCACCGGGCCGATCGTCGTGGTGGGCTTCGCCGGACCGGCTGGCGGCCTGGCCTATAACCGGGCGCTCTCCGAAGCACGGGCGCAGCATGTCGCCGACCTGCTGGTGGCAAGCGGCCTGCCGCGCGAGCGTGTGCGCATCGTCCCGCGCGGCCCAGTGCCCTTCGAGTCCGTCGCCACCGAAAGCCGCCGCGTCGAGATCCGCGCCGGCGGCTGATGCGCGCCCTGGAGGATCCCTCCGAGGTCCTTCGCCGCGTCTTCGGGCATGAGGGCTTCCGCGGACGGCAGGAGGAGATCATCCGCCACGCCGCGGATGGCGGCTCGGGCCTTGTGCTCATGCCGACCGGCGGCGGGAAAAGCCTGTGTTTCCAGGTGCCGGCGCTGTGCCGGGCGGGGGTGGGCATTGTTGTCTCCCCGCTGATTGCGTTGATGGAGGATCAGGTCGCCGCGCTGCGCCAGCAAGGCGTAGCGGCTGCGGCCCTGCATTCCGACCTGCCGCCGGATGAGGCGCGGGCAGTACTGCGCGACCTGCATGGGGGGCGGCTGAAGCTGCTCTATGTCTCTCCCGAGCGGTTGACGCTGGATGGCACGCTGCAGCGGCTGGAGGAGATGCCCATCGCGCTGTTCGCGGTGGATGAGGCGCATTGCGTCAGCCAGTGGGGGCATCACTTCCGGCCGGAGTATCGGGGTCTGGGCGTGCTGGGGCAGCGCTTCCCTGGCGTGCCGCGCCTGGCGCTGACCGCGACCGCCGATCCGCGCACCGTCGATGACATCCGCCGGCAGTTGGACCTGGCTGAGGCGCCGGTGTTCCGCGCCTCCTTCGACCGGCCGAACATCTTCATCACGGCGGCGCCGCGCGAAAGCGAGCGCGGGCAGTTGCGCGCGTTGATCGCCCGCGCCGGCGGATGCGGCATCGTTTATTGTGGGAGCCGCGCGCGCACCGACAGCACCGCCGAATGGCTGCGCACGGACGGGCACGACGCGCTGGCCTTCCATGCCGGGATGGACGCCGGGGCGAAGCGCGATGCGCATCGCCGCTTCGCGCGCGGCGACAACGTGATCATGGCGGCGACCATTGCGTTCGGGATGGGAATCGACCGACCGGATGTGCGTTGGGTTGCGCATCTCGATCTGCCGCGCAGCCCCGAGAGTTGGTATCAGGAGATCGGCCGGGCCGGGCGGGACGGGCTGCCCGCCCTGGCGCTGCTGATGTATGGCGCCGGGGACATGGCGCTGGCCCGCCACCGCATCGCGGAAAGCCCCGCTTCCGAGGAGCAGAAACGCGTCGAGCGATCGCGCCTGGATGCCATGATCGCCATCGCCGAGGCATCCACGTGCCGGCGCGCGCTGTTGCTGCGCTGCTTCGGCGAGGAGCCGGAGCAACCCGAATGCGGCGCCTGCGATGTCTGCCGCACGCCGCCGCGCCTGGTCGATGGAACAGTGTCGGCGCAGAAGATGCTGTCCGCCGTGGTGCGCACTGGCCAGCGCTTCGGCGTGGGGCATGTGGTCGACGTGCTGCGCGGGCGGCTGACCGACAAGGTGGCGCAGTTCGCACACGACAAATTGCCGACCTTCGGGATCGGCAAGGATGTGTCGGACAGCGCCTGGCGGGGCATCGCGCGGCAGCTGGTGGCACGCGGCGTGTTGGATGTCGCGGTGGAGAACCATGGCGAACTGGTTGCGACCGAGGCCGCGCGGGCCGTGCTGCGAGGACAGGAAGCGGTGATGCTGCGCGAGGATTCGGCGCAACCCGCGCCGCGCCGTTCGGCGCGCGACGACGCGTCCCCGGCTGGCTCGGGCGATCCGGTGTTCGAGGCGCTGCGCGCTTGGCGCCGCGGCGTGGCGCAGGCGCAGGGCGTGCCGGCCTATGTGGTCGCGGATGATCGTACGCTGGCGGGCATCGCGTCGCGCCGGCCAATGACGATCGACGACCTGCTCGAGGTACCCGGGATGGGGCGGTCGCGGGTGGAGCGCTACGGCGAGGACATCCTGCGCATCCTGCGCGAACAGGGCTGAACCGCGCCGCTTCGGATCGCGCGGAATGATGATCCGGGGCGGCGCCAGGTGGCGCTGCCCCGGGGAAAGCATCAGGCCTCGGTCTTGTGGGGTACGCCCTTCTCGGCGAGCAGGCTGCCGAGTTCACCGGCCTGGAACATCTCGGTGATGATGTCGCAGCCGCCGACGAATTCGCCGCCGACGTAGAGCTGCGGAATCGTCGGCCAGTTGGAGAATTCCTTGATGCCCTCGCGGATCTCCATGTCCTCCAGGACGTTCACGCCTTTGAAGGGCACGCCCATGTGGGAAAGGATCTGCACCACGCGGGCGGAGAAGCCGCATTGCGGGAAGACCGGCGTGCCCTTCATGAAGAGCACCACGGGGTTGCCCGTGATGTCGGCCTGGATGCGGTCGTGGGTCGGGTTGCTCATCGCGCGGTGTCCTGTTCCGGTGCGGAGGTTTGCAGGGCCAGCGCATGCAGCACGCCGCCCATGCGGCCCTGCAGCGCGGCGTAGACGATCTGGTGCTGCTTGACGCGGGGGATCCCGCGGAAGGTTTCGGAGACGACCTTGGCGGCGTAGTGGTCGCCGTCGCCGGCCAGGTCCTCGATGGTGACCTCGGCATCGGGGAGCGCGGACCTGATCAGCGCCTCGATCTCTGCCGGTTGCATCGCCATCAGGCGGGTCTCCCTTCCATCAGTGCGGGCAGGGTGGCTTCGTGCGCCGCCCTGAGCACGCTCACCGATATGGACCGGCCTGGCGCCAGAACCAAGTCCCCGCCGCCGGCCTGGCCGAGCGGCGTGGCCGGCACGCCCGCGGCGGTCGCGGCGGCGATGAAGCCAGACGCGTCCGGCACCGCCACGACATAGCGGCCCTGGTCCTCGCCGAACCAGAAGGCGTGGGCGGGCATGCTGTCCGGGACGGGGGCGAGGGTCGCACCCGTGCCGGTCTCCATGGCCATTTCCGCGATGGTCACCAGCAACCCGCCATCGGCGCAGTCGTGGCAGGCCTGCACGGCACCGGCGAGGATCTGGGCGCGGATGAAGTCGCCGTTGCGGCGTTCGGCGGCGAGGTCCACGGGCGGGGGGGCGCCATCCTCGCGGCCCGTGACCTCCCGCAGCCAGAGGGATTGGCCGAGCCAGCCGGCGGTGGTGCCGACCAGTACGAGGTCTGCATTGGCCGGCATGCCGAGGCCGATGGCCTGGCGCGCATCCTCCAGCACGCCCACGCCGCCGATCGCGGGGGTGGGCAGGATGGGGCGGCCCTCGGTCTCGTTGTAGAGGGAGACATTGCCGCTGATGACCGGGAAGTCGAGCGCGGTGCAGGCCGCCGCCATGCCGCGCACCGCACCGGCGAACTGGCCCATGATGCGGGGCTTCTCGGGATTGCCGAAGTTCATGTTGTCGGTGATGGCGAGCGGCAGGGCGCCGGTGGCGGTGATGTTGCGCCAGGCCTGGGCCACTGCCTGCTTGCCGCCTTCCACCGGGTCGGCCACCACGTAGCGGGGGGTGCAGTCGGTGGTCATGGCCAGGGCGCGGGCGTGGTCCTCGATGCGCACGATGGCGGCGTCGGCCGCACCCGGGCGCTTCACCGTCTGGCCGTTCACCAGGCTGTCGTACTGGTCCCAGATCCAGCGGCGGGAGCAGAGGTCGGGGCAGGCCACCAGGCGCATCAGCGCGGCCTCGATCCCAATCGGGTCCGCGATGGTCGCGGCATCCAGCACGGGCTGGGGCGGGGTGTCTTCGGTCGGGCGGCGGTAGAGGGGGGCTTCCGATTCCAGGGGGGCCAGGGGGATGTCGGCTTCGATCTCGCCCTTGTGGCGGATGACGATGCGGCCGGTGTCGGTGAGGTGGCCGATCACCGCGAAGTCCAGCTCCCACTTGGTGAAGATGGCTTCTGCCTGGGCTTCCCGGCCGGGCTTGAGGACCATGAGCATGCGCTCCTGGCTCTCGCTCAGCATCATCTCGTAGGCGGTCATGCCTTCTTCGCGCTGGGGGACGTTGTCCAGCGTGAGGTCCACGCCCATGCCGCCCTTGCCGGCCATCTCGACACCGGAGCTGGTCAGGCCCGCCGCACCCATGTCCTGGATGGCGACGATGGCGTCGGTGGCCATGAGTTCGAGGCAGGCCTCGATCAGGAGCTTCTCGGCGAAGGGGTCGCCGATCTGGACGGTGGGGCGCTTTTCCTCGCTGTCCGCGCTGAACTCCGCGCTGGACATGGTGGCGCCGTGGATGCCGTCGCGGCCGGTCTTGGAACCCACATAGACCACCGGGTTGCCCACCCCCGTGGCGGCCGCGGTGAAGATGCGGTCGGCCTTCGCGATGCCGACCGTCATGGCGTTCACCAGCGGGTTGCCGTTGTAGGCGGGGTGGAAGTTCACCTCGCCGCCCACGGTGGGCACGCCCACGCAATTGCCGTAGCCGCCGATGCCGCGCACCACGCCGTCGATCACCTGCTTCATGCGCGGCGCGTCGGGACTGCCGAAGCGCAGGGCGTTGAGGTTGGCGATGGGGCGGGCACCCATGGTGAAGACATCGCGCAGGATGCCGCCCACACCGGTGGCGGCGCCGTTGTAGGGCTCGATCCAGGACGGGTGGTTGTGGGATTCCATCTTGAAGACGGCGGCCAGGCCGTCGCCGATGGCGATGACGCCGGCATTCTCCCCGGGCCCCTGGATGACCCAGGGGGCCTTGGTGGGGAGTTCCTTCAGCCAGATGCGGCTGGATTTGTAGGAGCAGTGCTCCGACCACATCACGCTGAACACGCCGAGTTCGGTCAGCGAGGGGGTGCGGCCGAGGATGGCCAGCGCGCGGTCGTATTCCTCCGGCTTCAGGCCGAATTCGGCGGCGAGTTGGGCGGCGCGGGCGGGGTCGAGCGGCGTGGGCGTGGCGGCGGTCATGCCCGCCTTGTGGGTAGGGCGGTGGCCGCTGTCCAGGGGGTGTCTGCGCGGGGCAGCTCATGACCAGCCGAGGCGCTGCTGGCGGGTGAGGTGCTTCACGCCGCCGATGACGCGATGGAGCTGTTTCAGCGCCTTGATGAGGGTGCGGTAGGCGTCGCATTGCGCTTTCGTTTCGGGGTAGGGCGGGAAGCGCGTGTGCCTGAGGCTTTCGGACAAATCGGGGTTGGGGAGCTTGTCCGGCGGGCCGTTCAGGGCCTGGAGGAAGCCGAGGCGGCGGATGAGGACGAGGAACTTCAGGCCCCGGAGCCGCACGGCGCGGCGGCAGGCGCGGAAGATGAGGGGGGCGATCTCGTTCAACGGGTTCTTGGGATCGTTTTCCTTGAGGGCTTCGAGCAGGCGTTCCCAGAGGCCGGCATGGGTGAGGCGGCGGAAGTAGCGGGAGACGGTGTCGGGCTTGCCGTGTTCGGGCGGGAGGGCGCTCCAGGGGGCGGTGGTGCAGGCGAGGTGGAATATGGCGTCCATGCGGCCGCGGAGGTCGCCGATGGAGCGGCCGGCGGGGGAGCGGGGGAGGATGTAGGGGAGGAGGGCGAGGAATTGGGTGGGGGTGAGGGGGTGGGGGCGCATGACGAGCATCTCATCACATTGGGCTTTGAAAATCAATATTTTCCTATTTCAAGGCGCTTAGAGCTTAATCCAATTGCCCCCCATCGCTCCGCAGGCGTGTGAGTGGTAGACTCTCCATAATGCTCCCAGGGCATCGACTGTGGGAGAATCGCCTGGCACTCAATCGGGCCCGTTGTAGAACTGAGCTATGCAATCGGAGCAAATTGCCCCAGACCTTCCGTCCGAAACGCGAGCTAGAGAAAAAATGGGACCGAGCCAGGATCATTTTGTCGCAGTTGAATTTGATCGATTTAAGGCATTCCAATCGTTTTCTATTCCGCTTCGTAGATTTAACGTTCTCGTGGGGCCAAATAACGCTGGAAAATCTACGGTCCTTGCTGCGTTTAGAATTCTCGCTGCTGGTCTTCGTCGCGCGAATAATCGTAAACCAGAACTCGTTTCCGGTCCTGACGGCTCAAACATAGGTTATAAAGTAGATCTTTCATCAATTTCGGTCGCTGAAGAGAATATTTTTTATAATTATGATACAGAATATGCTGCATCTATCAAATTTAAGCTTGCTTCAGGAAATTCTCTGGTTCTTTATTTTCCGGAGCCGGAAGTGTGCTATCTGATTCCAGATATGCAGGGGAGACCGTGCACTTCGCCTGCAATATTCAGGGCGAACTTCAATTGTTCAATAGGCTTTGTTCCCATATTAGGGCCGGTAGACCATAGAGAGAGACTCTATGAGAAGGAGGCTGCTCGGCTAGCTCTTTTTAATTATGGCGCGGCAAGGAATTTTCGGAACATATGGCATTATTTTCCAGCGAATTTTGAAGAATTTAGGGGGTTAATTAAGAAGACTTGGCCAGGAATGGATATAAATAGGCCCGAAGTAAACTCAACGCATGACCGCCCGATTTTAGAAATGTGGTGTCCTGAAAATAGAATACCTCGGGAGATATTTTGGGCGGGCTTTGGTTTTCAAGTTTGATGTCAAATGATAACTCACTTAATTCAATCAAAAAACGTGTCAATGTTTCTAATAGACGAGCCGGATATTTATTTGCATTCTGATTTGCAGAGACAATTGGTTAATATATTGCGAGAGCTCGGTCCAGATATTCTTATCGCGAGCCACTCCACCGAAATTGTTACAGAATCCGAGGCCGACGAGATTTTGGTTGTGGACAAGCGACGCGCGCGAGCGTCAAGGCTTAAGAGCGCTACGCAGCTCGATGGTGTATTCCGAATGCTGGGTTCGGCCGTAAATCCCGTATTGACGCAGCTTGCCAAAACGAGGCGGGTGGTATTTGTCGAAGGCTTAGATTTTCAGCTACTGGCACGCTTCGCCAGAAAACTCGGCTTTTCGAAGGTAGCAAATAGATCTGATTTCGCTGTTGTTACTATAGAGGGATTTAATCCAGATCGGGTCAAGACTCTAAAGAGAGGTATGGAAACAACTCTTGGGGGCGAGATAAAGGCAGCAGTAATTCTCGATCGAGACTACAGATCCAGTAAAGAGTGCGAGAATGTAAAATTGAATTGCGATGCTTTCTGCGCGCTAACGATAATTCACGAGAGCAAAGAGCTCGAGAATTTCGTTCTGGTTGTGGATGCTATCGACCGGGCGGCTGCTGCGCGGCTTCATGATCGCGCTAGGCGTGGAGGGCAGCAACAGGTGTATGCACCTATAGCGAACCTGGCGCTCGAAAGATTTGCAGCTAGCAAATTTAGTTATGTAGCTAGTCAGTATATCGGCTCACACAAGCGATACGAGCGCTCGATTGGAAGCGGCATAAATGAAACGACGCTTGGAGAGCAAGCTCTCAATGAAATCAACGATCGATGGCAAAATAAGGCAGAAAAATTGAAAATGATCCCGGGGAAAGAGGCTATAAGCGAAATTAATGTAGCTCTACAGGAGGCATATGGAATAAGTTTGACCACAAATTCAATCGTAGATAGCATGAAAATTGTAGAAATTCCGATTGAAATAAGAACATTAGTGGAAAAGATTGATCATTTCTGCTCAGATTTATGATTCTCCGATAGAATACTGATATGTAGATTGCGAAGTCTGGTGCCGCCTGCATCCGTGTAGGTGCAGGAAACAGAGTTTCCTGCCGAGGTGCAGGGGCAGAGCCCCTGCGAGGCCTCCCCCCGAACCGCCCCCTACTCCGCGTAGTCCGGCTGGGTCCTGTCCAGCATCCGCTTCATCGCCGCGAAGTAGTAGTCGGAGGCGCCCATCGCCATGGTCGGGTCTTTCCAGCCGGCCTGTTCGCGCATCTTCTCCAGCACTTCGGGTGCCACGAAGCGGCGGCGCTGGCCGGTCCACATCGAGAACAGCTGCGTGCGGCAGGATCGTTCGAGGAAGTAGAGCCGGCGGTACGCCTGCGCCACGGTGTCGCCGATCACCACCACGCCGTGGTTGGCCATCATCAGCACGACCTTGTCGCCCATCAGCGCGGCCATGCGTTCGCCTTCGGCGTGTTCGTGGGCGAAGCCGTTGTAGTCGTAGTCGTAGGCGATGCGTCCTTCGAATTGCAGGGCGCCCTGGCCGGTCATCTCCACCGTCATGTCCTCGAGCTGCGACAGCGCCGTGCAGTAGGGCATATGGGTGTGCAGCACGCAGGCCGCGCCGGTGGCTTCGTGGATGGGGGCGTGGATGCAGATGGCGCTGCGGTCGGCGGGGCCGCGGCCTTCCACGACGGTGCCATCGAAGGCGACCTCGATGAGGTTGCTGGCGGTGACCTCGTTCCAGTGCAGGCCGAATTCATTGAGGTAGAAGCGGCCCGGGCGGCCGGGGACGAGCAGGGTGAAGTGGTTGTCGATGGCCTCGTGATAATCGTCGAGGACGGCGAGGCGGTGGGCCGCCGCGAGGTCGATGCGCGCCTGGCGGCGCTGCGCTTCGAGCATGTCCTGCGGCGTGTTCTGGATGCTGTCCATGGTCCGTCCTCATGCAATGCCGGGACATGGTGCCATCGAAGTCGCGCCAGCCCAACAGCCCGAAGGTGCAGGAAACTGAGTTTCCTGCCGGGGTGCAGGGGCAGAGCCCCTGTCCGACAGCCAGCCCGACCAGACCGTGCCCATGGAGTTGAACACCGCCATCATCGCCAGGAAGGATGCGTGCGCCCGCAACCTCCTGCGCTGCGGATCGTTCTCCCTCTGACAACGGAGAGTTTCGCCATGCGCGCCATCTCACGCACCCTGGGCACGGCCCTCATCCTCGCCGTCACCGCTGCCGCGCCCGCCCTGGCGCAGGCGCCCGCGCCGCTGTCCTTCGTGCAGCCGCTGACGGCCCCGGCCACCAGCGCGGTGCAGGAAAGGCTGCGCGAGGCCGGCGTCTATACCGGCGCGCCGGATGGCGTCTGGGGGCCGGAGAGCCAGGCGGCGCTCGACCGCTTCCAGCAGGCGCGGGGGCTTGGCGACGGCGCAGGCGCTGGGCGTGAGCATGCCGCGGCTGCTGCCGTCGGCGATGGTGGAACCCCAGGCCGCGGCGCCGGTCGCGGCCGGGCCGCTCAGCCCGCGCGCGGTGCGCAATGTGCAGATGCGCCTGCGGGCGCTGGGCTTCTACCAGTCGCAGGCCGATGGGGTGTGGGGTTCGGGCACGCAGACGGCGCTGGAGCGTTTTCAGCGCGGCCGTGGCCTGGAGGCGAGCGGCCAGATCAACCCCGCCACCGCGCAGGCGCTGGGGCTGAACCCGAGCAACCTGGAAGCGCCGCGGCGCTAGCCGGGGCGCGCGAGCGGCCGGCTCGCGCACGGCAAGCGTTGGCGGGCGGGTGGCCCGCTGGCGCCGGTCGCGGGGCAGGGTCGGCCGGGTGCCGTTCAGGCGGTGGCGAGGGTCTCGGCCAGGCTTTCGAACATCGGCAGGCCGTCGGTGCCGCCCATCAGGTCGTCCACCAGGTCCTCCGGGTGCGGCATCAGGCCGCAGATGCGCAGGTTGGGGGAGAGGATGCCGGCGATGTTGCGCGCCGACCCGTTGCGGTTGGCGGCGTCGGTTGCCTCGCCACGGTCGTCCACGTAGCGGAAGGCGACCAGGCCTTCGCCTTCGAGGCGGTCGAGCGTCGCGTCATCGGCGAAGTAGTTGCCGTCGCCATGGGCCATCGGTGCGCGGAAGGTGGCGCCCTTCTGCCAGCGCGACGTGAAGGCGGTGCCGGCGCGTTCGACGCGCATCCGGCAGTCCATCGACAGGAAGCGCAGCGTGGCGTTGCGCAGCAGGCCACCGGGCAGCAGGCCGGCCTCGATCAGGATCTGGAAGCCGTTGCAGACGCCCAGGATGTGGCCGCCGCGCGCCGCGAAGTCGCGTACCTCGCGCATGATGGGGGATTGGGCCGCCATCGCGCCGCAGCGCAGGTAGTCGCCGTAGGAGAAGCCGCCGGGCAGCACGACGAGGTCGAGGCCGGCGGGCAGCGTGTCGCGGTGGAACAGCATGGCGGGGTCGCGGCCGGTCGCGCGCTTCAGCGCGGTGCGCATGTCGCGTTCTCGGTTGGTGCCGGGGAAGGTGATGATGGCGGCCTTCATCGGGTGTTCCTATGCATGCCTGCGGTCAGCCGCCATTGGCGATGCGCAGCCAGTTGAGCCCGCCGAGCAGCAGCGTGGTCGCGACCGCGGCGATGGCGGCGGCGGTGACCCAGCGGTTCAGCGTGCGCTTGCCGCGCTCGACGATGTTGATGCGCGGGCGTGGCTGGGTGGCGGCGATGCGGTCGTCGCGCCAGCGCAGGCCGATCGAGACCAGCACGGTCAGCACCACCATGGCGAGGAGGCTCGCCTTGACCATGTCAGGCGATCTCGACCCGGAAGGATTCGATCACGGTGTTGGCCAGCAGGCGGCGGGCCATGTCCTCGGCGGCGGCGCGGGCGGCGGCGGGGTCGGTCTCGGCGAGGTCGAGTTCGATGACCTTGCCCGCGCGGACGTCCTGCACGCCGGCGAAGCCGAGGCCTTCGAGCGCCTGGGAGATGGCCTTGCCCTGGGGGTCGAGGACGCCCGCCTTGGGCATCACATAGACGCGCGCCTTCATTGCATCACCTCGGGGCCGGACATGTCGCGCGGGCCGGCCTCGGGCAGGATGCCGAGGCGGCGGGCGACTTCCTGGTAGCCTTCCTCGACCTTGCCGAGGTCGCGGCGGAAGCGGTCCTTGTCCATCTTCTCGCCGGTCTTGGCATCCCACAGGCGGCAATTGTCGGGGGAGATTTCATCCGCGAGGACGATGCGCATCTCCTCGTTCTCCCACAGCCGGCCGAATTCCAGCTTGAAGTCGACCAGCGTGATGCCGACGCCGAGGAACAGCCCGGTCAGGAAGTCGTTCACCCGCAGCGTGAGGGCGACCATGTCGTCGAGGTCCTGCGTGGCGGCCCATCCGAAGCAGGTGATGTGTTCTTCCGCGACCATCGGGTCGTTCAGCTGGTCGTTCTTGTAGTAGTATTCGATGATCGACCGCGGCAGGCGCTGGCCCTCGGTGATGCCGAGGCGCGTGGCGAGCGAGCCAGCCGCCACATTGCGCACGACGACTTCGAGCGGGATGATCTCGACCTCGCGAATCAGCTGCTCGCGCATGTTCAGCCGGCGGATGAAGTGGGTCGGGATGCCGATCTCGGTCAGCCGCGTCATCAGGTATTCGCTGATGCGGTTGTTCAGCACGCCCTTGCCGGTGATGGTGCCCTTCTTGGCGCCATTGCCCGCGGTGGCGTCGTCCTTGAAATACTGAACAAGGGTGCCGGGCTCCGGACCCTCGAAGAGGATCTTGGCCTTGCCTTCATAGAGTTGTCGGCGACGCGCCATGGCGAAGAAGTTCCTTGTCGCCGCCCGGCCAAGGGGCCGAGCGGAATCCCGGCGGGGTATAGCAACTGCGTCGGGGGGTGACCATGACGGACCCGCCGATGGCTGGGCTGCGCCGGCGTCAGGCCACCGGGGCGGGCAGCGGAAGCGGCGCGAAGGCGCCGGGGGCCGGTCGGGCGGGGCAGAAGCGCCAGGTCGCCCGGCCCTGGTCGCCAAGCGCGATCAGGCTTGAACAGACCGTGCCGAAGCCCGCCGTCGGGGCGATGTTCAGCATCGCTGCGGGGCCCTCCACCGCATCGGGCGTGTCGTCGGACAGCAGCAGCTCCCAGCCGCGCCAATCCTGCGCCGTCGGGTCGGGGGGCGCGGCGGCCCGGAAACGCGGCAGGTGGCGGCGGATGCGGGGGCTGTCAGGGTCGTTCGGGTCGTGCGCCGTGACCATGGTGATGCCGCCGGCCAGGGCCGCGACCTCGACCGCGCCGGCGCCAAGGCTGCGAAGAAAGAAGGCATCCCGCGAATCGGCGACGACCATGTTGAAGGGCCGCCAGTCCTCGGCGGGCAGGGCCGCGAGGCGGCGCACGGCGGCGGCTGCATCCACCTCGGATGCCGCCAACAGCGGCAGATCGCCGCGCGATCGCTTTCCCGGGGTCGGGCCGAGGCTGCCCGGGCGGTTCAGCACCGCGGCCACAACGCCCGCCGGGCCCAGTGCCATCCAGGTGCCCCCGGCGCTGCGGTCCCGCCCGCCCATCACGCCGGGCCGGTCGTCCCACCAGCAGGCCGGCGGATCCCACCCGCGGTCGAGGCGCTCGTCCCGGTTGGCCGCCAGGATGAGCGGCCAGGCATGACCCGGGCGACGCAGAAGGACGACGGTGCACATCCGGCGCAGGCTGGGTCGCGCCGCGTCGCGGCGCAACCCATTGCCACGGCTAGAACCTGAAGTTGAGGGACACCCCAGGCGGGCCGTAATAGACCGGCGGCGGCGCGTAGTAGACCGGCGGCGGCGGGGCGTAATAATAGGCGCGCGGCGGCGGCGCGTAATACATCCGCGGAGGTGGGGCGTAGTAGTGGCGGGGCGGCGGTGCGTAGTAGGCGCGCGGCGGCGGGCCCCAGCCGCGGCCCGGGTGGCCGCGGCGGTAGCCATCGCCGGCCGTGGCCACTGATGGCACCGCCAGCGCACCAAGTGCCAGCAGGGCGGCAAAAAGCCCCACAGTGCGGAGCGATTGCATGATCGCGGTCCTCCTAGACATAACGCACACATTAACCACGCCGTGCGGCCGAATCGCGGCGGTCGTGCCCCACGACCGCCATCTGTCAGCCCGAGCCGAAAACCCGCGCGAACACGGTATCGACATGGCTGAAGTCCCGCCGGGGATCCATCGCCGCGTCTATCGCGGCCGGGGACAGTCGGGCGCCGACCTCCCCATCCGCCAGCAGATTGGCGCGGAAGTCGCGCCCCCCCGCGGTGCCCAGCGCTTCCCAGGTCGCCATCGCGGCGCGCTGCACGGCGGCATAGGCGTCCTCGCGGCTCATGCCGGCCTGCGTGAGCGCCAGCAGCACCTTCTGGCTGTGCACCACGCCGCCCAGCGCATCCAGGTTCGCCTGCATGCGCACCGGGTAGATCGTGAGCTTCTCCATCATCCCGGCCAGGCGCATCAGGGCGAAATCGAGAGCGATGGTGGCGTCCGGGGCGATCACCCGTTCCACGCTGGAATGGCTGATGTCGCGTTCGTGCCACAGCGCGACGTTCTCGAGCGCCGGCGTCACATACCCGCGCACCAGGCGCGCCAGGCCCGTGAGGTTCTCGCTCAGCACGGGGTTGCGCTTGTGCGGCATGGCGGAGGACCCCTTCTGGCCGGGGTGGAAGAATTCCTCGGCCTCGCGCACTTCGCTGCGCTGGAGGTGCCGCACTTCCGTCGCGAGCCGCTCGATCGCGCTCGCCACCAGCGCCAGTGCACAGAAGAATGCCGCATGGCGATCGCGCGGGATCACCTGCGTACTGACCGGTTCCACCGCCAGGCCCAGGCGTTCCGCCACGAAGGCCTCGACCCGCGGATCGACACTGGCGAAGGTGCCGACGGGGCCGGAGATTGCGCAGGTCGCGACCTCGGCGCGCGCGGCGACCAGGCGCGCGCGGCCACGCGCGAACTCGGCGTAATGGCCGGCGAGCTTGAGGCCGAAGGTGGTGGGCTCGGCGTGGATACCGTGGCTGCGCCCGACCGTCGGCGTCATGCGGTGTTCCATCGCGCGCGCCTTCAGCGCCGCGAGCAGCGCATCCAGGTCCGCGATCAGCAGGTCCGCCGCGCGCGTCAACTGCACCGCGAGGCAGGTGTCGAGTACGTCGGAACTGGTCATGCCCTGGTGCATGAAGCGCGCCTCGGCGCCGATCCCCTCGCCCATCCAGGTGAGGAACGCGATGACGTCGTGGCGCGTCACGCGCTCGATCTCGTCGATCCGCGCGACGTCGGCGTCGGAGATCGCGGCGGCGCGCGGTTCGCCGCGCTGGCGTATGGCCTGCGCGGCCTCGGCCGGGATGGTGCCCAGCCCGGCCATGGCCTCGGCCGCGAGCGCTTCGATCTCGAACCAGATGCGATAGCGCGCGGCCGGCGACCAGATCGCCTCCATCTGCGGGCGGGAATAGCGCGGGACCATGGCGTCGGGCTCCGGAGTGGCGGCGCCCCCGGTGTCGCGCGACGCGGCATGTCGTGCAAGCGGCGCGGCAAAGCAAACTAGGTGCGGGGTTGCGGTATGGGGGAAGGGCCGTTATTCCCCCCGCTCTACGTAACACAAAATGACCGCCGGGGGCGTCCGCGAGATGATGGAAATGATGCCAGAGTGGTTTCAGCCGCTCATCATGGTGTTGTTCATTGACATCGTGCTGGCGGGTGACAACGCCATCGTGGTCGGCATGGCCGCCGCCGGCCTGCCGCCCGACCAACGCAGGAAGGCCATCTTCTGGGGCATCATCGCCGCGACGGTGATGCGCATCGCCTTCGCGTCGATCACGGTGCAACTGCTCTCCATCGTCGGGATCATTCTCGCGGGCGGCGTTCTGCTGCTGTGGGTCTGCTGGAAAATGTACCGGGAGCTGCGCGACGGCGGCAGCCACAGCCCCGACGCGACCGAGCAGTCCGAAGGCGTCGAAGCGCTGGAGGGCGGGGCGCCCGCCGGCGCGCCGCGCAAGACTCTGCGCCAGGCCATCATCCAGATCCTGGTCGCGGACGTGTCCATGAGCCTCGACAACGTGCTGGCCGTGGCCGGCGCGGCGAAGGACCACCCCTACATCCTGATCATCGGCCTCGCGTTCTCGGTGGTCCTGATGGGCGTGGCCGCGACGCTGATCGCGCGGTTGCTCGACAAGCATCGCTGGATCGCCTGGATCGGGCTCCTGGTGATTCTCTATGTCGCGCTGCAGATGATCTACGATGGCACGAACCAGGTCGCTACCGCGGTCCCGGAGGCCTATGCCTACCTGTTCCTGCCGCTCGGCTTCCTGGTGCCGACGATTGCCGGTGTCTTCCCCATCTGGCTCTGGGTGGGCGCCACGCTGATGCAGATGGTGGTCTACACGACGCTCATCACCGCGGTCGCGGGGGCAGTCCGTGACGCGCTTCGGCCGCGGGCGAGTGCCTGACGACCGGCCCCAACGGCGACCCGTGGTGGCTGCGGCCACGCCGGTCGCCGCCGGGGTCCGCGGTCGGCCGGTGGCGCCCGCGCCTTGCCCTCATGCGGGCGAGGCGCGCGGCAGGTGGCGCTTTTCAGCGTCACGCGGCCTCGTGGTCGTTGGCCTTCTGCTGCTTGCCTCCTGTGCGGCCCTCGACGAATCGCAGCGCCCGTCGCTCGAAGTCATCGCAGCGCGCATGCCGGCCGACATCGCCGGCTTCCAGCGCGGCGAGATCCCGCCGCGGCCGGGCGAGGTGCTCACGCTGGACTACGCGACGCCGAACCGTGCCGCGGTCGCGACCGTGCAGGTCTATGCGACCGGCGGGCGGTCGGTGCCCGCCGACCCCGCCTCATCCGAGATCGATCGCGAGGTGACCTCGGCCGTCATGGAAGTGGCGGAGGCGCCGCAGGGTCGGACCGGCCGGCGGCTGACCGAGCGCAATCGCTTCACCCTTGCCGATCCGGGCCTGCGCTGCGCCGTGATGGACGGTGCCTTCGGACGCGCCCCGGTCACCCGGCACATCTGCGTGGGGTCGGCGCAAGGGCGCATCGTGAAGGTGCAGGTCACCATGGCCTCGAGCCGCACGCCGGCGGCCGATGCCACGGCCTTCGCGGCGGGTGCGCTCACCGCCGTGCGCGGCCGCTGAACCGGGCTGGCTGCTCAGCGCAGGCAGCGCAGGAACAGCGTGGACGCATGCGCGAGCTCGCCGATCTCGGCGGCGTTGCGCAGGGTCCCGGTCTCCTCGAGTTGCGGCTGCACGCCGTGCTCGCGCATGAAATCCACCGCCTCGGTGTGCTTCACCGCGAAATTGACGTTCTGCGGAATGTCACCGGTCGCCTGTGCGATGCGCTGGGCGTTCAGCTTGGACACGATGACGCCGACGACATGGCCGCGCAGATCGAGCAGCGGCCCGCCCGAATTGCCCTGCTGGACCGGCGCGCTGATCTGGATCTGTCGGGCATTGTCGCCTAGGCCCGCCAGGGCCGAGACATCGCCGGTGGTCAGCGTGGGGCCGGAGGACAGCAGCCCTGCGAGCGGAAAGCCGTAGGTCACGACTGCCTCCCCGCGCCGCATCTCGGCGGCGCGGCGGAACGGCAGCACCGGTCCGGCATCGGCATCGGTGCGCAGCAGCGCCAGGTCGCGCTGCGTATCGGCGGCGATCACCGTCGCCGGGATCTCCTGCCCGCCGGGCAGGCGCGCCATCATGGCGGTGCAGCCATCCACCACGTGCTGGTTGGTCATGATCTGGCGGGGGGCGACGACGAAGCCGGTGCCGGAGGACACCTGCCGGCGCTGGCCGGGCGGACCGCCAGGACCCGTCGGCACGCCACCCTGGCCGGGCGCGGCGGCGGCGAGGGGCGGCGGCTTGCTGCGCGGCAGCGCGGCCACGGGGCCGGGGGGGCGGCCCTGCGGGGCCTGACCGAGGCCTTGCGGGGGTAGTCCGAATCCCTGCGGGGGCAGTGCCGGTCCCGGTGGGCGAATGGTGCCGCCGAGCGGCGGCGGCTTGTCCCGCGGGAGGGCCATTTGCGGCCCTGGGCCCGGGCGCTGCGGTGCGGCCTGCGGCGCGGGCAGCGGGAGATTGCCGAGCGATCCGCTCGGCTTCTGCGCCGCGACTGGCATCGCGGCGAGGACCGAGGCCAGCGCGAGGAGTGGGGGCGTTGAACGCATGGCCGGAGGGTGCCGGGATGCGCCCCCCGCGGTCAACGCTGGCCGCGTGCTGTGGCGCACGTGCCGCGAAGCAGTTCAGAGCAGCCCTTCGCGCCGAAAGGACAAGTGCCGCCCATTGCCGACGACCAGGTGGTCGTGCAGCACGATACCGAGGCTGCCGGCCGCCGCCTTGATCTCCTGCGTCATGTCGAGATCGGCGCGCGACGGGGTCGGGTCGCCCGAGGGGTGATTGTGCACCAGGATCAGCGCCGTCGCCTGCAGTTCCAGCGCGCGCTTCACCACCTCGCGTGGGTAGACGGGCGTGTGGTTGACCGTGCCGCGGGCCTGCGCCTCGTCGGCGATCAGGCGGTTGCGGGTGTCGAGGAACAGGACGCGGAACTGCTCGACCCTTTCACGTGTCAGCGCGACCGTGAGGTAGGACAACAGGCGGTCCCAGTTGTTCAGCACCGGCTGGTCCATGACCTCGGCACGCGCCAGGCGCAGTGCTGCGGCCTGCACGGTGCGCAGCGCGGCGGCGCCGGCCTCGCCGAGACCTTCCACCTCGCGCAGTTCATGCAGCGGTGCCGCGATGGCATTGGCGAAGGAACCGAAGCGGGCGAGCAGCGCGCGGGCGATGGGCTTGGTATCGCGGCGCGGCAGCGCCAGGAACAGCACCATTTCAAGCAGTTCGTGGTCGAGCAGCGCCTCGGCTCCGGCACCGAGCAGCTTTTCACGCATCCGCGCACGATGGCCGAGATGGCCGGGGGTGTCCTCCGGCAGCTCGATCGCGGTGAGCAGGCCGGGCATGGCCTCGGCGAGTCCGGGTTTCCTGCGCATGCGCCTCGCTTCCGGCGAGGAGCGCCGGGCGCGACGGAGGTTAGCGAATATCTACCGGAAGTTGAAGTGCCGTTTCAGGCCGCGGTGTAGGGCCGGTGCTGCCCGGTGGGGGACAGGGTGAAGATTTCGACGCCCGTCTCCGTCACGCCGATCATGTGTTCGAACTGCGCCGACAGCGAGCGATCCCGCGTGACCGCGGTCCAGCCATCATCGAGGATCTTCACCTCGGGCCGGCCGGCATTCACCATGGGTTCGACGGTGAAGAACATCCCCGCGCGCAGCTTCGGCCCTTCGCCGGGGCGGCCGAAATGCAACACGTTGGGTGCGGCGTGGAACTGCCGGCCGATGCCGTGCCCGCAGAAATCACGCACCACGGAGAAGCGATGGCGCTCCACGAAAACCTGGATGGCGTGGCCGATGTCGCCCAGCGTGGCACCAGGCCGGATGGCGGCGATGCCCTTCATCATGGCCTCGTAGGTCACGTCCATCAGCAGGCGCGCCTTGGTCGAGGGCTGGCCCGCGACGAACATGCGGCTGGTGTCGCCGTACCAGCCATCGAGGATGGCGGTGACGTCGATATTGACGATGTCGCCATCGGCCAGCACGCGGTCGCCCGGGATGCCGTGGCAGACCACGTGGTTGACCGATGTGCAGGACGATTTCGTGTAGCCGCGGTAGCCGAGCGTGGCGGGCACGGCGCCATGCGCGATCATGTAGTCGTGGCACAGGCGGTCGATCTCGCCCGTGGTGACACCGGGGCGGACATGCTCCGCGATCATGTCGAGCGTCGCCGCGGCCAGACGGCCGGCCTGGCGCATCCCCGCGAAATCCTCGGGAGGATGAATGGTGATGCGGCGGGATTCGCCGCCCTGCTGCTCCATGGTCGGGTCCGGATAGGGGCGTGAGGTGAGGCCGGAAGATGCGCGCTGCCCCCCCCGGTTGCAAGCGCTTCGGCCGAAAGAGCATGTCGCGATGCGTCCTTGACCGCCCGGGAAACAGTGCCAGGCCGAGACGCTGGGCCTAGAAGGCTGCCTTGTCGCCGGCACGGTGCTCGATCGTGCCAAGCGCATCGGCGAGCCGCGCTGTCGCGCTGCCGGGGCGCGCCGGCTTCGGTTGGGCGGCGGAAGGCCCCCAGCCCGTCAGCATGATGAGGCGCAGCGTCGCCGGTACGCCGTCCTGCCCGCCGGCCATGCGCGCGGCCGCTAGCGGGAACAGGCCGCGCGCCGGAATGCGCCCGTCGCGCGCCAGCACCGCATTGCCTTCGCCCGCCGCGCGCAGGTCCGCCAGCAGCGCCAGCGGACTGCGGTAGCGCAGGGCGATATCCTCGGCGTCGGCAACCGGCAGGGCGAAGCCGGCGCGCTGCAGCAGGCCGGCGCCGTCGCGCAGGTCTGGGAAGGGCGAGACGCGGGGTGACAGGCCGCCGCGCAACTCCGCCTCTGCGGAGGCGAGCGCGCCGCGCAGTTCGTGCAGCGTCGGCAGGCCGGGAAGCGAGGCGAGGAACAGTCCGTCGGGTGCCAGCGCGCGGCGGATCTGCACGAGCGCGCCCGGCAGGTCGTTGACCCAATGCAGCGAGAGCGCGGCGACGACCAGGTCGAAGGCACCCTCGCCGAAAGGCAGCCATTCCTCGTCGACGCCCACGGCCAGGCCGCCGGCGCGCGCCGCCATGCGCGGCGACAGGTCCGCGGAGACGACGAAGGGGATGCCGCGCGCGGCGAGTCGTGGGGCGATCACGCCGCGCCCGCCGAGGTCGAGCGCGCGAGTGAAACGGTGCGTCGTATCGTCGAGGCGGTCGAGCAGCCGGTCGGCTGCCTCGGCGAGGATGGGCTCCACGCGACCGACCGTCGCGGCGGCACGGTCCCGGCGCCGACGCACCAGGGCACGATCGAAGACCAGGGCTGGATCGCTCATGCGCAGGCAGATGCGCCCGGCGCGAGGGCAGGGCAAGCGGTCCCGCTTTGGCGGTTGCACGAACCGGATTAGCGTCTGCCCAGGCAGGTCGGACTGCCAGCAATGACGGGTATGGGAACAGGAACGCCATGGCGAAGCAGATCGACGCCGCCACGCTCAAGGGCCGGATCGGGGAGGGGCGGGAACTCGCCATCCTGGATGCGCGGGAGGAAGGGGAATTCGGCCGGTCGCATCTGTTCTGGGCGATCCCCTGCCCGCTGTCGAAGATGGAGTTCCGTGCCCGCGCGCTGCTGCCGCGCCGCGCGACGCCCGTGGTCTGCGTCGATGGCGGTGAGGGGTATGCGGCGCGGCTCGCGGCGTACCTGGAGGCGATCGGCTGCACCGATGTGTCGGTGCTGGCGGGCGGGACGCCGGCCTGGATCGCTGCGGGGTATGTCGCGTTCTCGGGCGTCAACGTGCCCTCCAAGGCGTTCGGCGAATGGGTGGAGCACCACTACGAGACGCCCTCCGTCGATCCCGGTGAGTTAAAGGCGATGATGGAGAGCGGGCTCGACATGGTCGTACTGGACAGCCGGCCGATCGACGAGTTCCGCCGCATGACGATCCCGACCGCAGTCAACGTCCCGGGCGGCGAACTGGTCTATCGCATCGGCGAGTTCGTCACGCGGCCGGAGACCACCATCGTGGTGAATTGCGCCGGGCGGACGCGGTCCATCCTGGGCGCGGAATCGCTGCGCAGCGCCGGCCTGCCCAACAAGGTCGTGGCGCTGCGCAACGGCACCATGGGCTGGGAGCTGGCCGGCTTCGCCTGCGACCGCGGCCGCACCGAGCGCTATCCGGAGCGCAGCCCCGTGGGCATGGAGGATGCCTTCGCCCGCGCCGACCGCTTCGCGCGCAAGCACGGCGTGGTCTTTGCCTCGCGGGCGGAATTCGAGGGCATGCGGGGCGATGCAAGCCGCACCACCTACCTCCTGGACGTCCGCGACCCGGCGGAATTCGCCGCCGGGCACATGATCGGCAGCCGCTCCGCACCCGGCGGGCAGCTGGTGCAGGCGACGGACCAGTGGGTCGCGGTGCGCGGCGCACGGGTCGTGCTGGTGGACGACACCGGGGTGCGGGCGCGCATGACCGGCGGATGGCTGCGCCAGCTCGGCGGCTGGGAGGTGGTGGTGCTGACCGATGGCCTGGACGGCCGGCGCGAGGAAGGCATCTGGGCGCCCGACTGCCCGGAAGCGAAGGCGATCAAGGTGCCGCATGTCAGTCCGGCGGACCTGGCGGTGCTGGCCGCCGAGGGCGCGGTGCAGGTGATCGACCTCGCGCGGTCCATCGACTTTCGCGACGGACACGTGCCGGGGGCGATGTGGGGCATCCGGACGCGGCTGGATCGGCTGGCTCCGCGCCTGGCCGGTGACCGCCAGATTGTGGTCGCGGCCCCGGAGGACCCCCAGGCGCGCCTCGCGGCCGAGGAATTGCGCGGCTTCGCCCATGCGCCAGTCAAGATTCTCGAGGGCGGCACCCGCGCCTGGAAGGAGGCGGGCTTTCCGCTGGCGGCCGACCGGCGAGACCCGTCCGATGCCGATTGCGTCGATTTCTACCTGCGCCCCTACGACCGCAACGACGGTATCGAGGCAGCGATGCACGCCTACCTGTCCTGGGAGATCGACCTGGTGCACGAGGTCGAGAAGGACGGCGACGCGCCGTTCGGCGCCTGGGCCTGACACGGCCGTGCCGGCCCCTGCGCTGCGGCGGCTGCAGGGCGGGTTGCGCCAGGCATCGGCGCGCCTGCTGGACGCGCTGCTGCCGCCGCGTTGCCTGGCCTGTGACGGGGAGGTCGCGGCCCAGGGCACGCTCTGCGCCACCTGCTTTTCCGGGCTTTCGCCCATCACGCCGCCCTTCTGCGGGCGTTGCGGCGTGCCCTTCGCGCATGGCGGGCAGGGCGCGGAAGACCTCTGCCCCCGCTGCCAGCAGCGGGCGCCGGCGTTTCTCTCGGCGCGCGCGGCGCTGCGCTACGATGCCGGGGCGAAGCGGCTGATCCTGCCCTTCAAGCACGGCGACCGGACGGACCTGGCCTGGCCGCTGGCACGGCAGATGGCCCGCGCCGGGGCGGATCTGCTGGCGCGGGCCGACCTGATCGTGCCGGTGCCGGCCCACTGGCGCCGGCTGCTGGGGCGGCGCTACGACCAGGCGGCGCTGCTGGCGCGCGCGCTGGGCAGCATTGCCGGGCGTCCGGTCGTGCCGGACCTGCTGCGCCGGACGCGCCGCACCCCACCGCTCGCCGACAAGGGCGCGGCGGAGCGGGCCGTCACCGTCGAGGGGGCCTTCGCGCTGTCGCGCCATGGCCAGCGCGCCGTCGCGGGACGCCATGTGGCCCTGGTGGACGATGTCGTGACCTCGGGCGCCACGGCCGATGCCTGCGCGAAGGTGCTGCTGGCCGCGGGTGCTGTGGCGGTCGAGGTGCTGGCCGTGGCCCGAGTCCCGGACCCACGCCTGCGCGATACCTGATGCCGTGGGCTCTGCCTTGACCCCGGCGGAGGCCGTGCCACCTTTCTGTCATGGCCAAGGTCGAGATCTTCACCACCGATTTCTGTCCCTATTGCGCGCGCGCCAAGGCGCTGCTCGACAGCAAGGGCGTCGCGTATGAGGAGATCCATGCGCCGAACGGGTCCGAGGCGCGCCGCCAGGCGATCTCCCGCTCCGGCGGTCGCACGACCGTCCCGCAGGTCTTCATCGACGACCGGGCCGTCGGGGGGTCCGATGATTTGCAGGCGCTGCAACGGGCAGGGCGCCTCGACGCCATGCTGGGCGTGTGACATCGCCACTGGCACTCGCGCTCCGGGAGTGCCAAATCAGTGGCAAGGGCGCGCCGGCACTCCGGCTGCGCCAGGGATGACCGGGCGATGATCCACTACCAGTTGCGCTGTACCAGCACGGCCGAGGAGCACGCCTTCGACGGTTGGTATCGCGACAGCGCGGCCTTCGAGACGCTGGCCAAGGCCGGCCTGGTGGACTGCCCGGTCTGCGGCGGCGCGAAGGTTGCGCGCGCCCTGATGGCGCCGGCCATCCCCAAGAAGGGGCGTCCGGTGCGCAACGCCATCGAGGCCGCGCCGCCACCGGTCCCGAATCCCACGCCGCCGCCCGAGGCACCCGCCGCCACGGCCGGGCCGATGCCGGCCCAGGTCCGCGCCATGCTCCAGAAGCTGCGCGCCGAGGTGGAGCGCAATTGCGACTACGTCGGTCCCGATTTCGCCGAGGAGGCCCGCCGCATGGAGCGCGGCGAGACGGAGCGCCGCGGCATTTTCGGCGAGGCAAGCGAGGCGGAGGCCGAGGCTCTGCGCGAGGACGGCATCGAGGTTGCGCGAATTCCCTGGGTGCCGCCGGCGGACGCGTGAGCGGGGCGGTCAGGCCCGCTGCGCCATCACGAGGTAGTTCACGCCGACATCGCGGCTCGCGCGCCAGCGCCCCGTCAACGGGCCCATTACCATGCCGGTAATGGCCACGACCGTCATTCCTGCCTGGCGCAGCCCCGCCCCGAGTTCGCCCGGGGTGACGAACATCCGCCAGTCATGCGTGCCGACCGGCAGAAGCCGCAGCAGGTATTCCGCGCCCAGCTTCGCCATCAGGAAGGCGCGCGGCGTGCGGTTCAGGGTGGACAGGAAGACCGGCGCGCCCGGCTTCGCGGCCCGCCCCAGGGCGGCGAGGAAGACGGCGCGGTCGGCGACGTGCTCGATCACTTCCAGGGCGATGACGGCGTCGAAGGTCTCGCCTGCCGGCAGGTCCTCGGGCAGGCCCTCGCGATAGGTGATCTCGAGGCCCTGCGCGGCGGCATGGGTGCGGGCGGCGTCCAGCGCCTCGCCGGCGGCATCGAGGCCGGTGACGCGGGCGCCGCGCCGGGCCAAAGCCTCCGAGGCCAGCCCGGCGCCGCAGCCGACATCCAGGATCGACAGCCCAGCCAGGGCGCCGGGCGCCGAAGGGTCGCGGCCATGTAGGCGGGCGATGCGCTCGGCGATCCAGCCGGTACGCAGCGGGTTCATCCGATGGAGCGGCTTCATCGGACCGTCCGGGTCCCACCAGCGCGTGGCCAGGGCGTCGAACTTCGCGACCTCGGCGCCGATCATGGTGCCGGCTGGCGGCATGGGGGGTTCCTTTCGCGGGCGGCCGGGTTGCGTGGCACCCGGTCGATGGGTATCTGTCCCGCCCCGGCGCCCGGCGCAACCGCCGGGGTGCAGCATTTCCGCCGGCCCCCAGGACCCGCATACCGCCGATGGCCCGTATCGTCATGAAGTTCGGCGGCACCTCCGTCGCCGACCTCGACCGCATCCGCAACGTCGCCGCCCGCGTGAAGCGGGAGGTCGATGCCGGCCACCAGGTTGCCGTGGTGGTCTCGGCCATGTCGGGCGTGACCAACCAGCTGGTCAAATGGTGCCAGGAGCTCTCGCCCCTGCACGATGCGCGGGAATACGACACGGTCGTGGCCACGGGCGAACAGGTGACCACCGGGCTGACGGCCATCGCGCTTCAGACCATCGGGGTCGAGGCACGGTCCTGGCAGGGCTGGCAGGTGCCGATCGTGACCGACCAGGCGCATGGCAAGGCGCGGGTGGAACGCATCGACGGCGCACTGCTGATCGAACGCATGGAGGCCGGGCAGGTGCCGGTGATCGCCGGCTTCCAGGGGATCGACCTGGGGCGCAACCGCATCACGACGCTGGGGCGCGGCGGGTCGGACCTGTCGGCCGTGGCCGTGGCGGCGGCGGTCAAGGCCGACCGGTGCGACATCTACACGGATGTGGATGGCATCTACACGACCGACCCGCGCATCGTGCCCCGCGCGCGCAAGCTCGATCGCATCTCCTACGAGGAAATGCTCGAACTCGCCTCGGTCGGTGCCAAGGTGTTGCAGACGCGGTCGGTCGAGTTGGCGATGAAGCTGGGCGTCCGGGTCCAGGTTGTGTCGAGCTTCGAGGACAAACCCGGTTCGCTCGTGGTGGATGAGGACGAGATCGTGGAACAGCCCGTGGTTTCCGGCATCGCGTATTCGCGCGACGACGCCAAGGTGACGCTTCGTCGTCTCCCTGATCGCCCTGGCGTGGCCGCCAAGGTGTTCGGCGCGCTGGCCAAGGCCAATGTGAATGTCGACATGATCGTGCAGAATGTCGGCGCCGACGGCATGACCGACATGACCTTCACCGTCGGCAAGGCCGATCTGGCGCGCGCGCAGGACATGCTGGCCAAGGAACAGGGTGAACTGGGCCACGAGGCGGTGCTGGCCGACCCCGAGGTCGCCAAGATCAGCGTGGTCGGCATCGGCATGCGCAGCCATGCCGGGGTGGCGAACACCATGTTCAAGGCGCTGGCGGAGAAGGGCATCAACATCCAGGTGATCTCGACCAGCGAGATCAAGGTCAGCGTGCTGGTCGCCGCCGACTACACGGAACTCGCGGTGCGTGCGCTGCATACCGCCTACGGGCTGGACGCGCCGGCATGAGCGCGCTCGATCGGGGGCAGGCGGAGGTGCGGCTCGCCGGGCTGATGGCGCGCGGCGCGGCCTTCTTCGGCAGCGAGGTCGCCATCATGGGCGGCGCGATGTCCTGGGTGAGCGAACGCCACCTGGTGGCGGCGTTGTCCAATGCCGGGGCCTTCGGCGTGATTGCCTGCGGTGCGATGGAGCCGCCGCGCCTGGCCGAGGAGATCGCCGGGACGAAGGCGCTGACCTCGCGCCCCTTCGGCGTGAATCTGATCACCATGCATCCGCGGCTCGATCAGTTGGTCGATGTCTGCCTCGAGGCGAAGGTCGGCCACATCGTCTTCGCCGGCGGCATTCCTCCCGGCTCGGCCATCAAGAAGGCGAAGGACGGCGGGGCGAGGGTGGTCTGCTTCGCCCCGGCCCTGGTGCTGGCCAAGCGCATGATCCGCAGTGGCGCCGATGCCCTGGTGATCGAGGGCTCGGAGGCGGGCGGGCATATCGGGCCAGTTTCGCTGAACGTGCTGGCGCAGGAGATCCTGCCGCACATCACCGAGGTGCCGGTCTTCGTCGCGGGCGGCATCGGCCGCGGTGAGGCGATCCTGTCCTACCTGGAAATGGGCGCGGCCGGCGTGCAGCTCGGCACCCGCTTCGTCTGCGCCACCGAATCGATCGCACATCCGGCCTTCAAGAAGGCCTTCATCCGCGGCAATGCGCGCGATGCCATGCCGACCATCCAGCTGGACGACGCCTTCCCGGTGATCCCGGTCCGTGCGTTGCAGAATGGCGGGACGAAGCGCTTCCTGGAGTTCCAGGCCGAGACCATCCGCCGCTTCAAGGCGGGTGAGGTCGAGAAGGAAGCCGCGCAGCTGGATATCGAGCATTTCTGGGCCGGTGCGTTGCGCCGCGCCGTGATCGACGGCGATGTCGATAACGGCTCGCTGATGGCCGGACAGTCTGTCGGCATGGTGACGCGCGAACAGCCGATCGCCGAGATCATCGCCGAACTGATGGACCAGGCGATCGCCGCCCTGATGGCGCGCGGGCGCAACGCTGCCTGACCCGCAGACCTCACGCGATAGGAGTTTGCGGGACCGCCCGGGCGGGGCTAGAAGCCGCCCTCGAACACGGACCACCATGAAGCGCACCACCCGCCCCGACATCACTGCCGCCGAGGCCGCCCGCGTTGGCGAGGACCTGCGGGAATCGCGCCTGACGCTTGGCGCCTCGGTCGAGGACATGGCCGAGCGGCTGCGCATCAACCGCCGCTACATCCATGCGCTCGAGGAAGGCCGCATCAAGGACCTGCCGGGCCCGGCCTATGCCGTCGGCTTCGTGCGGTCCTACGCGAGCGCGCTGGGGCTCGATGCCGACGAAGCGGTGCGCCGCTTCCGAGACGTGACCGGCGGCGCCACCACGAAGAACGGCGAGCTGGTCTTTCCCGAACCCGTGCCGTCGCGCGGCATGCCGGCCGGCGTCCTGGTCGCTGTGGGGGTGGTGTTGGCGCTCGGCGCCTATGTGGCCTGGTACAATTGGAGCGGGTCGGGCAATCGCGTGGTCGATGCGGTGCCGCCGGTGCCGGCCCGGCTCGATCAGGCGGCACAGGACGGGCAGCGGATGCGCGACCCGGCCACCGGCCAGGCCGTCGGACCCGCACCCACCCCGACCCAGGCGGCCGCGGCCGCCAATCCAGGGGCGCAGGCGCCGGTCGCTCCGGCACCCACCCCGGCTGTTGCGTCGCCGGCGCCGTGGCCCACGCGTCGCGCTGCGTGCCCGGGGCGAATCCTGGATCCAGATTCGCGACACGCGGGCCAATTCGGTGCTGACCGACCGGGTGCTGCGGAGCGGGGAGACCTTTCCGGTGCCGAACCGGGAGGGTCTGCTGCTGACGACCGGCAAGGCCGAGAACCTGGACGTGCTGCTCGATGGCCAGGTGACCGCGGCATTGGCGGGCGCCACCGGGGTACGCCGCGGGGTGGTGCTCGAGGCCGACCGGCTGCGGGCCTCCGCCGCGCCCGATCCCGCCGCGGCCCGACCCGGGGCCCCGTCAGCGCCGACCCCGGCGCAACCCGCTGCCCGCCCGGCCCCGACACCGCCCGCCCGCCCCTAAGGCAGCCCCCGCGGCGGTGAAGCCTTCCGGCCGGCGGCGTCACCCGCCATATTGACGCTTCCGCCGAGCGCATGAACCGGAAACACACGCATGTCCTATCGCCC
>LNEW01000143.1 GCA_001464375.1 Rhodospirillales bacterium Ga0074136
CTCACCAGCCCCGCCCGCAGCGTCTCCTCCGCATACCGCAGGTCCTCGGGCGTCGAGAGGTGGAACCACACCCCGTCATGCACCAGGCCGAACAGCCGCCCTGCCTCGATCGCACGGTCGTACAGACAGTTCAGGCTGAAGGCACCGCCAGGCGCGCCGTCGAACAGCGCCGGCGAGAGGATCTGCACGCCGGCATAGAGATACGGCGCGATCTCGCGTTCCTTCGGCCGCCGCATCCGCCCCAGCGGATCCAACAGGAAATCACCCTGTCCGACCGCGCCTTCCACCTGCGTGGTCCGCACCATCAGCAGCAGCGCGTCCATCTGCGCCGCGTCGAAGGCGGCGGCCAGGCGCGTCAGTGCGGGCGTCGGTCCGTCCAGCCAGAAGGCATCGCCATTCACCACCGCGAAGGGTGCATCGCCCAGCAGCGGCAGCGCACGCGCAACACCGCCGCCGGTCTCCAGCAGCACCTCCTCGCGCTGCAGCGCGACACAGGGATGTTCGCGCAAGGACATCGCCTCGGCGATCTGGTCGGCGCGCCAATGCGCGTTGACCACCGCCTGCGTCACACCCGCGGCGGCCAGCCGGTCCAGCGCATGATCCAGCAGCGAACGCCCCCCCAGATCGAGCATCGGCTTCGGCCGGTCATCGGTCAGCGGCCGCATCCGCGTGCCGAGCCCGGCGGCGAGCACCATGGCATGGGTCAGGTCGATCATGCTGGCTCCGTGACGGCGAGGGGATTGCGGCGCAGCGTGCCGGGGATGCGGGCGTCGAGGAAGTCGCGCAGCGGGCGCGTCGCGGGGTGGTGCAGCGCCGTGTCCAGCAGCCGCCAGCAGCGCGGTCCATGCACCAGGTAGCCGGGCTTGCCGTCGCGCCGCGCAAGCCGCACCCATAGCGCGGCCACGCGCAGGTGCCGCTGTGCCGCGCAGGCGGCCATGGCGGCACGGAACCGGTCGCGATCCACACCGCCGCGCGCCTCGAGATACCGCGCGATGGCGGCATCGCGCACAGCCGGCGCCACGTCGCGCCGCGCATCCTCGACCCGGGCTGCCGCGCGCCGCGTCCTGGAAGTCGAGCAACCCGGTGCGGCACGGTCCGGCACGGTCTGCCAGGCGCATCAGGTTCGCCGGGAAAAAATCGCGATGCACGAAGCAGCCCTCCGTCGCGAAGGGCGCCACCATGGCGTGGATCGCGGCATCCAGATGGGCGCGCGTCTCGCCATCCGCCGCGCGGCCCATTGCCGCCGGCCACCACCAGTCGAGGAAGGTCGCCGCAGTGGCGCGCGCCATCTCGGCCGGGCCCCAGGCGGGCAGCGCGGCGGGCGGCGGCGCGGCATGCAGCGCGGCGAGCGCCTCCGCCGCCTCCAGGTAGCAGGGCAGTGCGTCGGCACCGCCGTCGAGCAGCGCGGCATGGGTGTCGTCGCCGAAATCCTCGATCAGCAGCAGGCCGGCGGCTTCGTCGGCGGCGATGATCTCGGGCGCGGACAGGCCGATGCCGGCGATGTGGCGCGCGACGGCCACGAAGGGCCGGACATCCTCCGGCGGCGGCGCATCCATCAGCAGCGCCGGGCGTGGCCCACCGCGTAGGCGCGCGTAGCGGCGATGGGAGGCATCGCCCGGCAGCCAGTCCACGCGCGCGGCGCCAAAGCCGTGCGCCGTCAGGAAGGCGGTGCAGTCCCTCATGCGACGAGCGCGCCCAGCCGTGCATCCCAGCCGGACAGGCGCGCGCGCCGCGCATCCTCCGCCGCCAGGGGCGCCAGCGCGATGCGCAGCGCGTCCGGCGGCGCCAGGTCACCCAGCCGGTCCGGCCATTCCACCAGCACGATGCCCTCCCGCGCCTCGTCCCAGCCAAGTTCGGCCAAGCCACCCGGCCCATCCAGCCGATACAGGTCGAAGTGGTGCGCCGCGCCCGCCGGCAGGTCGTAGGACTGCACCAGCGTGAAGGTCGGGCTCGGCACTTCCAGCGCCGGATCACCAGCCGCGGCGCGCAGCACCGCGCGCGCCAGTTCGCTTTTCCCCGCGCCCAGCGGCCCTTCCAGCAGCACCGCATCGCCGGCGCGCAACAGCGCGGCCAGCCTTGCCGCAAGGGCATGGGTGGCGGAAAGGTCGGGCAGATCCAATGTCACGGTCGGGGGCATGGGGGGGCCTGCCGGATGACGCCGGCTATGAACCTCGGGGCGTCCCGTCTATCACGCGGCCCAGGATTCGGGGGAGTCGCCATGACGG
The DNA here is from genome assembly GCA_001464375.1 of Rhodospirillales bacterium Ga0074136. Classification (GTDB taxonomy): domain Bacteria; phylum Pseudomonadota; class Alphaproteobacteria; order Acetobacterales; family Acetobacteraceae; genus Neoroseomonas. The sequence goes on from LNEW01000143.1 coordinate 2,226, forward strand.
CCGTCATCGATACGGATGTCGCAATTATCGGCGCGGGGCCCGTTGGCCTGTTCGCGGTGTTCGAATGCGGCATGCTGCGCATGAAGTCGGTGGTGGTCGATGCGCTGGAAGCGGTCGGCGGGCAATGCACCGCGCTGTATCCGGAGAAGCCGATCTTCGACATCCCGGCGCACCCTTCCATCGCCGGCGCCGACCTGATCGGACGACTGGAGGAACAGGCCGCGCCCTTCGCGCCCACCTACCTGCTCGGCCGCCGCGTGGAGCGCCTGGCGCGGGAGAGCGATTCCATCGTGCTCGGCACCTCGGCCGGCGACACCATCCGCTGCAAGGCGGTGATCATCGCTGCCGGCGCCGGCGCCTTCGGGCCGAACCGCCCGCCGCTCGAGGGCCTGCCGGGCTACGAGGCCTCCGGCGCCGTGCGCTACCTGGTGGCAAGGCGTGAAGAGTTCCGCGGCAAGCGCGTGGTGATCGCCGGCGGCGGCGACAGCGCGGTCGATTGGGCGCTGTCGCTCAAGGACATCGCCGCGAAGGTCACGGTGGTGCATCGCCGCCCGAAATTCCGCGCAGCACCCGAGACCGCCGCGCAGCTCGATGCCGCCGCGGCGCGCGGCGAGGTGGAGATGGCCATCCCGTTTCAGCTGCATGGCCTCAAGGGCGACGGATCACGGCTGGAGGCGGTGACGCTGGCCACGCTGAAGGGTGAGGAACGCGACATTCCCGCCGACCACCTGCTGGCCTTCTTTGGCCTGTCGATGGAACTGGGGCCGATCGCGGAATGGGGCCTCGGGCTGGATCGCCACCACATCGCGGTGCAGCCCGCCACCTGCGCGACGAATATCGATGGCGTCTTCGCCATCGGCGACATCGCGACCTATCCTGGCAAGCTGAAGCTGATCCTGCAGGGCTTCAGCGAAGCCGCCATGGCAGCCCATGCCATCCACCCCCGGGTTTTCCCGGGGGAGGCGCTGCATTTCGAATACTCGACGACGAAGGGCGTGCCGGCCGGCTAGCGCCTGATGCTGGCGCGCAGCCCGTCCAGCACGGCGTCCATCGCCGCCTGGTAGCCAGGCCCGTCGAGATAGCCCTCGAAGGTGCCGGTGCGTTCGAGGAAGCCGCGCCAGATCGGTTCCTGCAGCGCGCGCCGGAAACGGTCGTGCAGGCTCGTGTAGATCTCGTCCGGCAGGCCGGCGGGCGCGTTCAGCCCCTTCATGTTCTCGACCACGACGTCGAAGCCCTGCTCTCGCAGCGTCGGCACCTGGGGCAGGATCGGGATGCGCTCCGCCGAACAGACCGCCAGCGCGCGGAGCTCGCCCGACTGCACCATGCCGCCCGTCTCCTCCGGCGCCAGCACGGCCAGGTCCACCGTGCCGGCCAGCACAGCCTGCAGCGACGGCGCGCCGCCGGAGAACGGCACGTGCAGCATCTCGAACCCCGCCTTGGCCGAGAGCAGCACGAAGACCGCGTGGTAGATCGACCCGATGCCCGAGGAGGCGTGCGTCACGGTTCCTGGCGACGCCTTGGCCGCGGCGACCGCGGCGGCCATGTCGGCGAAGCGGCCGCCGCGCTTCGCCACGATCAGCATGGGCTGGCGGGTGATGCGGATGATCGCGCGGAACGACCGCTTGGGGTCGTAGGGCAGGTCGCGGAAGGCAGCGAGCGAGGTGCTCTCGGACCCACCGCCGACCAGCAGGTTCAGCCCGTCCGGCGCCATGCCCGCCAACTGCTGCGCGGCGATGGCGCCGCCGGCGCCGGGGCGGTTGATCGGCACGAGCGGCGTGGGGAAGAAACGCCCCGCGGCCTCGGCCAGGGCGCGCGCCTGGAGGTCCGTGCCGCCGCCCGGCGGGAAGCCGATGATGAGCTGGATGGGTCGCGCAGGCTCCCAGGCCCGCGCCGCGAAGGGGGCGGCGGTCAGCCCGGCGGCGCCCGCAAGAATGGTCCGGCGTTTGGTCATGGTGTTTTCCTCTCCCTGGCCTTTGACCGGGAGGCTACGACCCCGCGCCGGGATTGCCCAGGCGCGTCAGAACGGGCGCCCGGCCACCGACTGACCGATGAGCGGCGCCACGGCGGTGGCCAGGTGGCCGAACAGCGCCTCGTCGTCCGTGCCATGCCGTTCGCAGGTGACCACGGCGGTCCAGACCACACGGTTGGCGGCGCGGTCGCGCAGTTCCACCACGCCGCTCACGCGCAGCACCGGCACGCGCCGGCCCCCCGCGCGCGGCACGTTCTGTACCCAGGACAGGTCGTCGCTGTCGCGGAAGCTGCGACCCTGCATGGTGTCGCCGAAGCCGCCGAAATTGTCGCCCTCGGCGCTCACGCCGCCGCGCCAGGACAGGATGAAGGGCGCGTCCGCCACGACCCGCCGGCCCGTGCCCTGCAAGGCGGCGAGCACGGCGCCGCGCAACCGCTGTTCGTTGGGCGAACCGCCGGCGCGGTCCGGAACCGCGATGGCGGCATCGCGCGGGACGGGCGCGAAGGCATTGGCGGAAATGCGACCCGGGCAGG
>LNEW01000144.1 GCA_001464375.1 Rhodospirillales bacterium Ga0074136
TCGCCCAGCAGCTCGTTGCCGAAGTTGAAGGCGCCGTTGGGGTCGGAGGAATCGTTCAGCGGCACGCCGTCGCGCAGCACCAGCACGTGGCGCGAATTGGTGCCGCGCACGAAGCCCGAGGCCTGCTGGCCAGCCCCGCCAGCCTGTACCAGGCGGAAGCCCGGCACGGCGGCCAGCGCGTCGGCCAGCGAGACATAGCCGCGTTCCTCGATGTCCTGGCGCGTCACCACCGTGGTGGAGGCAGGAATGCGGTCCGCCGGCGTGGGCACGCGCGTGGCGCTGACGATGGTGTCGGGAATGGGTTGCGGGTCCTGCGCCCAGGCGGGGGCGAGGGGGAGGAGAACAAGCGTAGCGAGGATCCGGTGTTTCATCCGGGAATCCCTCCGTGCACGGGCCGCGTTTCGCCCCCTGGCCTTGCGGCCGGGAAGCGGGCTGGCGTCGTGCTCGCATACGGAGGGGCGACGGCGTTGCGGCCGGCGCACCTTGAGTCCGTTGCGCCGGTGCACCCCGCCCGGCACGCGCGAGACAACTCTGCGCCGGCCGGTCTCCTGGCTCACGACGGGAAGGGGGCGGGCACCTGATCCGCGAAGACGGAACCGCCGAAGCGGCAAATCAGTCGCCCAAACCGAGGCTACGGCGTGACCCGCCATGACGGATCACGCTGTAGCGCCACCTCCGCCGGTCCCGCCTTCTCGCGCCTGCGCGCAATGGCCTATGGGACCGGACACGTCGCCTACAGTTGCGGGGGCAGCCGCGGATGGGCGGTGGGTCTCACCGCGTCGCGCGTTCCCGTTTCAGCCCTTTCGGGCCACCGGCGCATGGGCGAAGCCTACGGCCCCGCAGGCGCGGCGTCCATGGGCGCTGCGCGAGCCAGTGCGGATCGAGGCGCGACCTCGAACCGGGAGCGCACGGCGCCGCGCCCGGACCAACCGGATGGGCCGCGCCCGCCATCCGACGGATCAGAGTACGTAGCCCAGGGCTTCCATCCCGAACCACAGCAGTGCCAGCAGCACCACGGTGGCGAACACGTTGCCGAGGAAGGTCAGCGCCATGCCGATGCCGACCACCTTGCTGTCGTTCTCCACCAGCCCGAGCGCCATCACGATGGTCCCGAAGGCGGGCGGCCCGTTGGTGCCTGGCCCCGGCAGGATCAGCATGACCGCGGCATAGGCGGTGAGCCAGCCGACCGCCTTGTCGGCAAGCGGGCCGGTGAAGGGCCCGGGTCTCGGCCTGACCCAGCGCTCGATCTTCGCGAGGGCGCGCGAGACGCGCGTGTCCGAACCCGCCGCCAGCCGCATCAGGTCGCTGCGCTTGAGCGATTGCCGCGCGATGAAGCCCGGCAGCTTCGGCTTCCGGAACCCAAGCCCCATCTGCACGCCCAGGATCAGCATGGGCGTGCCAAACACGCTCGCCATGCCAGGCAGCAGCCCGGGCAGGCACAGCAGCAGGATCAGCAGGCCGAAGGCGCGGTCGCCGAAGGCTTCCGCCATCTCGCCGAGCGTGATGCGTTCGCCCGGGCATTGCGCCGCGACCTCGGCCACGAGGCGGGTGATCGGGGCCGAGGCGTGGGAATCGGCGAGGTTTGCGTCGTTCATGCGCCGCGCATCAGCGGGCAGGCGCGCAGGCGCTGCCCCGTGCCGCAGGTATCGTCACGCATCGAACGCATCTGCCCCCTGTATGGCCCCTGGCCGGCCATGCCGCCGGCAGCCTCCGTGTAGCATGGCGGGCAAGCCGCGCGGAACGACCCCGCGCGTGTCAATTCGGCAATCCGGTCCGGCATCTGGCCACGGAATGCGCCTCATGGCGCATTGCCGATCGGCCGCTCAGCGTCCCTGGAAGGCCGGCGGGCGCTTGGCCATGAAGGCCTGGCGGCCTTCCTTGTAGTCGGCGCTGTCGAAGCAGGCGGCCATGGCGGCATTGAGGGCTGCGATGTCGCGATCCGCGCGGTCCTGCAGCACCGCCTGTACCGTGCGCTTGTTGGCATAGAGCGACAGCGGCGCGTTGCGCGCCAACGTCGCGGTCAGCGCCGCGACATCCCCGGCCAGCGCACCCGCCGGCACGACCTTGTTGATCAGGCCGACCCGCGCGGCTTCCTGCGCGTCGAAGCGTTCGCCGGTCATCAGGATCATGTGGGCATGCGCCGGGCCGACGAGGTCGACCAGGTGGCGGACCATGTCGAAGCCATAGGCGATGCCGAGCTTCGCCGCCGGGATGCCGAACTGGCTGCCCTCGGCGGCGATGCGGATGTCGCAGGACATCGCGATGCCCAGCCCGCCGCCCATGCAGAAGCCACGGATCTCGGCGATCACCGGCTTGGGGAAGGTGGCCAGGCGCAGCCGCCCGCCCGCCGTCTGCTTGCTGTATTCGCGCTGCGCATCGGCATCCGAGCGCAGCGTGTCGAACTGGCTGATGTCGGCGCCGGAGACGAAGGCCTTGTCGCCCGCGCCAGTGAGCACGACGCAACGCACCGCGGCGTCCTTCTCGAACAGGTCGAGGGCCTCGCCCATGCCGGCCCACATCGTCACCGACATGGCGTTGCGCTTTTCGGGCTGGTTGAAGGTGATGCGCCCGACGCCGTCGGTGATGTCCGCGAGGATCTTGCCGTCCGCGAATTCCATGGACCTCACCCCTCGCCGATCACGCCGAGGCCGCGCAGGCGCGCCACGTCGTCGTCGCTGTAGCCGGCTTCGCGCAGGATCTCGGCGGAATGTTCACCGAGGCGCGGCGGCACGCGCCACACCTCGCTCTCGATCCCCTCCATGTTGATGGCGGAGGAGACCAGGTGCGTCGCGCCGCGCGTCGGATGCGCGATCGGCATCGCCATGCGCAGGTGCTGCACCTGCGGGTCGGCGAAGACCTGGTCCACCTTGTTGATCGGCCCGCACGGGATGCCGATGCGTTCCAGCAGGTCGATCCAGTGCTCGGACGGCTTCTGCTTGAACACCTCGGTGATCGCGGCGTTGACGTCCTTGCGGTTGTCGGAGCGCCCGCGCGCGGTCTTCCAGGCCTCGACTTCCAGCCACTCAGGATGGCCGAGGGCTTCGGCGAACTGCGCCCACATCTTGGGGGACGACGCGGCGATGTTGACCGGCTTGTCGGCGGTCTCGAAGGCGCCCATCGGGATGTTGACCGGGTGGTCGTTGCCGGCCTGGCCGGGCACTTCGCCATCCATCAGATACCGTGCCGCCTGCAGGTCGAGCATGAACACCATGGCTTCGAGCAGCGACGTGTGGACGTAGCGCCCCTTGCCGGTCTTCTCGCGCTCCCACAGCGCCATCATCACCGCGAGCGCGAGCAGGTTGCCGGCGGTCAGGTCGACGAAGGGAATGCCCGCGCGCATCGGCCCGCGCCCTGGCTCGCCGGTGATCGTCATCATCCCGCCCATGCCCTGGGCGATCTGGTCGACGCCGGCGCGTTCGGAATACGGCCCGGTCTGGCCGAAGCCGGAGATCGAGGCGTAGATCAGCCGCGGGTTCACCGCCTGCACCTGCTCGGGCGCGATGCCCAGGCGATGCTTGACGCGCACGCGCATGTTCTCGACCAGCACGTCGGCCGTCTCGGCCAGCTTGAAGAAGGCCTTCTTGCCTTCCTCGGTCTTGAGGTCGAGCGCGATGGACCGCTTGTTGCGGTGCAGGTTCTGGAAGTCGTAGCCGTCGCGTGATCCGCCGAGGCCGTCGTTGAAGGATGGCGGTTCGATGCGGATCACCTCCGCACCCCAGTCGGCCAGATGCCGCACGCAGGTCGGGCCGGCGCGGGCCAGCGTGAGATCGAGCACGACGATGCCGGAAAGCGGCAGCGTGGCCGCCATCGTGTGGCGCGCGTCTGTGGGGCTGTCTGGCATGGCGTCCTCCTCGGCCCCGCGACACTACGGCGCGCAAGCGGGGGTGCCTAGACCGGCGCCTGGCCGGCGGGGCGTCGACATCAGCGCGCCGGCAGTCGTGGACCGCCGTTCAGCGCAGCACCTCGAGGAAGCCGGTCGCGTCATCCATCCGGGCGTGTTCCCGGGCGCGGAAATCGTAGCGCGAGACGATGCCGGCCACCCGCCCGTCGGCGAGGATCGGCACATGGCGGAAGCCGCCATCATGCAGCGCCTGCAGCGCCTCCATCGCGGTCGCGCGGGGGCCCAGCGTGACCGGATTGCGTGTCATCACCGCATCGATCCGCGTGGCCTTCGCATCCAGCCCCTCGGCCAGCAGGCGCACCGCGTCGCGCCCGGTGAAGATGCCGAGCAGCCGGCGCTCCTCATCCGCCACCAGCACGGCGCCGACGCGGCGCTGGTGCATGGCGGCGCAGGCCTGCGCGACCGTGTCCTCGGGGCCGAGCAGCAGGGGATGCTGGTCGCGGACGATCTCACCAAGGGTGCGCTGCGGCATAGTGGCGTTCCTCCGTCGCGGAACCGTCACATACCGCATGGCGGTGCCCCGGTTCTTGACGCAGCGCAATCAGGCCGGGCCGGTCTCCATCGGCAGGCCGGCGTCGCGGCCCCATTCATCGAGGCTGCCGTCATAGACCGCGACATCGTCCCAGCCCGCCCGGAGCAGGTTGAAGGCCAGGTTCGACGCCGCGATGCCGCCGCCGCAATAGGCGATCACGCGCTGGCCGGGCAGGATCCCGGCGTCGCGGGCCAGCGCGGTGAATGCCTCGGGCGCCATGTTCGCGTCGCCGAGCTGCGGCGCGGGCAGGTTCAGGCTGCCGGCGATGCGCCCCGGCCGATGGTAGGCGAGGCCCCCGGTGCCGGCATGCTGTTCGGCCGAGAGCGCGTTGACGATGGCGATGCCAGGGTCGCCGATCGCGGCCAGCACCTCGGCGCGGTCCGCGATCGCGGCGCCGCGGGGCCGCGGCACGAAGGGGCGCGGGGCGGGCAGGGGCGGGGCGGCGGGGCCGCTCTCGACCGGCAGCCCGGCCGCCTTCCAGGCTGCGAAGCCGCCCTCCAGCAGGCGCACATCGTCGAAGCCGATCCAGTGCAGCGTCCAGAAGGTGCGCGCCGCCCAGTTGCCGCCAACGCGGTCGTAGATCACGACGCGGCTGCCATCCCCCACGCCATGGGCCGCGAAGGCCGCGGCGGTGGCCCCGGGCGCGGGCAGCGCGAAGCGGAAGGGCCGCGTGCGGTCCCACAGCCAGTCCAGCGCGTCGAGATGCACCGATCCGGGGATGCGGTGCTTCTCGAAGGATGCGCGCGCGCTGTCCTGCAGCATCGTCGTCAGGTCCGGCGCCGGGCGCTGGAACACGCTGCCATCCAGCACCACCAGCCCGGGCGTGCCGAGCTCGCTGGCCAAGGCAGCGGGGGTGATGGTCAGGCTCATTCGGGCTGGAAATTCGCGATGCGCAGCAACTCGACGTTGCGCGCCACATCGGCGGTGATGAAGCGTTCGGCCTCGGCCACGCTTTCGGCCACCGGTTCGAAGCCGAGGCCGGTCAGGCGCTGCACCACCGCCGGTTCGCGCAGCCCCTCGACCAGTGCGGCATTGTAGCGTGCGACGATCTCGGCCGGCACGCCGCGCGGTGCCCAGATGCCGTACCAGGAATAGAATTCGAAGCCCGGCAACCCGGCTTCCGCCATGGTCGGCAGGTCGGGTGCCAAGGGCGTGCGCGCGGCGGTGGCGATGCCCAGGCCACGCAACTGCCCGCCGCGCACCATGGGCAGGGTGGCCAGCACCGGGTCGAACATCAGCTGGGCATTGCCGGCCGCGACATCGGTCAGCGCCGGGGCGGTGCCGCGGTAGCCGACGATCTCGATGGTCGACCCGGTCGCGCGGTTGAACTCGATGGTGCCCAGGTGCCCGGCCGAGCCGAGCGATGAGGTCGCGAAGGACCAGCGCGCGGGCTCGGCCTTCGCCGCCGCGACGATCTCGGGGATGGTCCGCTGCGGGCGCTGCGGGCTCATCACCATCACCAGCGGGCCGCGCGCGGTGCGCGCCAGCGGCACGAAATCCGCCACGGGATCATAGGGCACGTTGCGCATCACACTGCGCGCCATGACGTGGATCGAGGCGGAACCGAGGATGGTGTAGCCATCCGCCCCCGCCTGCAGCACCGCCTGGGAGCCGACTTGGCCATTGGCGCCGGAGCGGTTCTCGACCACCACCGTGACACCCAGCTTCTCCTGGATCTTCTGCGCGGCCAGGCGGGACATCGCATCGGTCGCGCCACCCGGCGGGTAGGGCACGACCATGCGGATGTTGCGCGCGGGGAAGCCGCCCTGGGCCAGTGTGGGGGCGGCCAGCAGCGTGCCTGCCGCGCCGCCCAGAAGGTGTCTGCGTCGCATCGCCAGTCTCCCGTTCGTTGGCACCAGATTGCACGGCCCGGCGGGTGCGTCCAAGCGCCGTGCATGCGACAAGCGGCCATGGAGAAGGTCGATCTTGCGCTGTGTCTCGCCGTGGATGCGTCTTCCTCGGTGGACTACGACGAGTTCGGTCTTATGCTCGGGGGCTATGCGACGGCGTTCCGCGACGAATCCGTGATCGCGGCGCTGACCGCCGGCCCCCGCGGCGCGATGGCGGTGGCGATGCTGCTGTGGTCGGGGCGCGGGGCGCAGGCGGTTGCCGTGCCCTGGTCGCGGATCGATGGCGGGCCGGCGGCGGCGGCCTTCGCCGAGGCGGTCGAGAATGCACCGCGCGTGGTGGCCGCCGGCGCCACCGCGCTGGGGGAGGGGATGGCCGCCGGCCTCGCGCTGCTGGCCGCCTGCCCGGCGGAAGCGACGCGACTGGTGCTCGATGTCTCCGGCGATGGGCGCCACAACCAGGGGCGACCGCCCGGGCCGGTGCGCGACATCGGCGTCGGCGCGGGTGTCACGATCAACGCGCTCGCGGTGCTGAACGAGGAGCCGGACCTGCTCGACCACTACCAGGCGGAGGTTATCGGCGGGCCGGGGTCCTTCGCGATGCACACGCCGGACTACGACGCCTTCGCGGAGGCGATCCGCGCCAAGTTGCTGCGGGAGGTGGGCGGCGCGGCGGTCTCCTAGCACTGCTGCCCGTCCCTGCGACTAGGCGGGGTTCATCGCCGTGCGTCACTGGCAGACGCGCTTCTGGCAGGGTTCCGCAACGCGCCGCGGAAGCCGACCGCCACGCCGCCGCGCCCAATGGCTGCCCGACCGCGTGCCGGCAGCCGACACCCGGCCCTGACCGGCTTGCGCCGGCGCGGCCAGGCGGGGCAGAAGGCGCCTTCCCCTGCGTGAACGGCCCGCCATGCTCCTGCTGATCCCCGGACCCGTGCAGACCCGCCCCGAGGTCCGCGCCGCCATGGCGCAGGACATCGCGCCCTGGGACCGCGACTTCCAGGCGGTCTATGCCCGCATCCGCGAGCGCATCCTGGCCGTGGCCGGCGGCACGCCCGGCGAGCACGCGACCCTGCCGCTGCAGGGCGCCGGGCATTTCGTGACCGAGGCCGCCATCCGCACCTTCGTCGCCCCCGGTGCCAAGCTGCTGATCCCGATGAACGGCGCCTATGCCCAGCGCATGGCGCGCCTCGCACGCGAGGCCGGACGCGTCGTCGTGGAACTGCCACTGACGGACACGCGCGGTGCCGTGGCCGAGGACATCCTGCCCGCCCTCGATGCCGACCCGTCCATCGGGTCCGTCGCCATGGTGTTCAACGAGACCGGCAGCGGCATCGTGAACGACGCCGGCGGCATCGGCGATGCGCTGCGCGCGCGCGGCACGCGGCTGATCCTCGACGCCGTCTCCGCCTTCGGCGTGCTGCCCTTCCGCCTGGACCAGCACCCGGAATGCGACGCGCTGGTCTTCACCTCCGGCAAGTGCCTCGAAGGCATGCCCGGCATCGGCTTCGCGGTCGCGCGCATCGATCGCGCCGACGCCTGCGCCGGCCAGGCGGGGTCGTGGTCCCTGGACCTGTCCGACGTGCTCGTACACGCACGCCGATCCGGCTGGGGGTCGATCCGTTTCACCCCGCCGGTGCAGGCGATCGCCGCCTTCGACGTCGCACTCGACCTGTATGACGCCGAGGGCGGTCAGCCCGCGCGCTTCGCCCGCTACCGCGCCAACGCCGACGCGCTCTACGACGGCCTGGCCGCGATCGGCCTGCGTCCCTACCTCGAAAAGCGCCACCAGGGCCCGGTCATCGTCACGATCCACCAGCCCGCCGACCCGCGCTTCGACCTGATGACCTTCGTCGAGGCCCTGAAGCACCGCGGCGTGCTCATCAGCAACTTCTACAACACCGCCGCCCCCACCCTGCGCATCGGCGCCATCGGCGCCATCACGACCGACGACATCCGCCGCGCGGTCGCAGCGATCGGCGCGACGCTGGAGGACATGCTGGCGAAGGCGGCGTGATCGCGCCGGAGAGGGGCTTTGCCCCCCTCCGGACCTCCCCCCACCAAGGGGCAACGGCCCCTTGGATCCGCGGGCTTTTAATCGGGGAATTTGGGGAGGGGCATCGTCAGTGGCACCGACGCCGAAGGGTGCGCCATGCCCCTCCCCAAATTCCCCGATCAAGTCGAGGGTTCCAAGGGCCTTTAGGCCTTTGGCGGGTGGGGATCCGGGGGAGGGCAGAGCCCTCCCCCGCGCGCGCCACGCCTACTCCGCCCGGATGTTCGCCGCCTGCACGACCCGCCGCCAGCGTTCGATTTCGGCGCGTTGGAAGGTGCTGTAGTCGGCGGCGCTGCCGGCCACCACGGTGAAGCCGATCTGTTCCAGGCGTTGGCGGCTTTCGGGGTGTTTCAGTGCGGCGGTGGCCTCGGTGTTCAGGCGGGCCAGGATGGGTGTCGGCACGGCGGCGGGGGCCATCAGGGCCTGCCAGGACGTCACCTCGAAATCCGGGATGCCGCCTTCGATCGCGGTTGGCACGTTCGGCAGGATCGGGTGGCGTTGGCGTGACGTGACGGCGATCGCCTTCAGCCGCCCGCCCTGGATGTGCCCCGCGACCGTGCCGAGGTTCTGGAAGGACAATTGCACGTTGCCCGCGATGAGGTCGGTGGCTGCCGCCGCGCCACCGCCATAGGGCACGTGCGTCGGGTCGGTGCCGGTGATCTGCTTGAACAATTCCATCGTCAGGTGGTCGGAGGACCCGACGCCGGAGGTCGAGTAGGAGGTGCGCCCGACATTGGCCTTCAGCCAGGCCACCAGCTCCGCCATCGTGTTCACCGGCACCCGCTGCGCGTTCACCACCAGCACGTTGGGCGTGGTGACCGCGAGCGTGATCGGCGCGAATTCCCGCACCGGGTCGTAGCCGAGGTTCGGCCGCAGCGCGGCGTTGATCGCGAAGACGCCGATCGAGCCCACCAGCAGCGTGTGCCCGTCGGGCGTGGCGCGCGCGACGGCGCGGGCCGCAACCTCGCCATTCGCGCCGGGGCGGTTCTCGGCCACCACCGGCTGGCCGACCGCGGTTGCCATGCGTTGCGCGATGATGCGCCCGACGATGTCCGAAGGGCCACCGGCGACGAACGGCACCAGGATGGTGACAGGCCGGTTCGGCCAGGTGTCCTGCGCCTGCACGGGCAGGGCGAGAGCCGCCGCGGGGGCGGCGGCGAGCAGGCTGCGTCGGTGGATCATGGTCGTTCTCCCGGGTCTTTGCCCGCCAGGCTACGCCCCGCGGCCGACCCTGCGAAGCCCGTCCGCGCCGATGGCGGCGGTGCGCGCCCCGCCGCCTCGGTCCTCAGAACCGGTAGCGCACGCTGGCGCCGAAGATCCACGGGTCGAGGTTCGCATCGGCCCCGATCCGCCCGACCGAGGTGTCGACCTGCACGTCCGGGCGCAGGTAGATCCACTTCACGTCGAAGTTCAGCAGCCAGTTCGGCGCGAGTTCGATGTCGATGCCCCCGTTCAGCGCGACGCCGAAGGCGTTGCGGACATCGACATCCAGCACCGGCGCGGTGCGCGAACCGCCTTCCCCGTAGAACACGGTGTAGTTCACGCCCACGCCGAGGTAGGGGCTGTAGCGTGAGGCCGGCAGCGGATGATACTGCAGCGTCAGCGTCGGCGGCAGCGCCCAGACGCGGCCGAGGTCGACGGTGCCGAGTGCGCTGCCCGTCACTTCCAGTTCGTGGCGCGTGGTCGCCGCGATCAGGTTGAGCGCGATGTTCGGCGTGAAGAAATAGGTGAAGTCGAGCTGCGGCGTGACGGCGAAGGAGGCGGAAGGCGTGCCGCCGATCAGGTCGACACTGCCGCTGTCGCGCGGCAGCACGCCGATCACGCCGAAGCCGATCATGAAGTCGCCAGCCTGCTTGCCGCGCGGCGCGGCATCCTGCGCCACCACGGGCGCTGCCAGCAGGCCCAGCGCGGCGGCTCCGGCCAGTAGAATTGCCTTGCGAATCATCGTCCCTGGATCCCCTTTTCATCCGGTGATCGGGGCATGCGCCCGTGCCCGGGCGGCGTCGTTGATGTGTCGCAATCCGTGGATTGCGCGCGCGATGTGTGGCGTGCGCGCAACGCCGCGCAGGTCACGGCAGCGGTGGGCCGGCGTGACGCCGGGCACGCCCTGCGTCGCGCTGCCGCGGTCATTCAGCGGGCCGTCGGCGGCATGGCCCATGAACGCGTCCAGCCTGCCTCCTCGTCGCAGGCCCTTTACCATTCCCTCCCGCCCGGATAAGCGCGCGGCACAAGACGCCAAGCAGGGAGACGCCAGGGCATGTCGACCGACCTCGAGATCGCGCGGGCCGCGACGCTGGAGCCCATCCGCGACATCGCGCACAAGGCCGGCATTCCCGACGACGCGCTGGAGCCCTACGGCAAGTACAAGGCGAAGGTCGGGCTCGACTTCATCGCCTCGGTACAGGACCGGCCGGATGGCGCGCTGGTGCTGGTCACCGGCATCAACCCGACACCGGCGGGCGAGGGCAAGACCACCACCACGGTCGGGCTGGGCGATGCGCTCAACGCGCTCGGCGTGAAGACCATGATCGCGCTGCGCGAACCCTCGCTCGGGCCCTGCTTCGGCGTGAAGGGGGGTGCCACCGGCGGCGGCTACGCGCAGGTGCTGCCGATGGAGGACATCAACCTCCATTTCACCGGCGACTTCCACGCCATCACCAGCGCGAACAACCTGCTGGCGGCGTTGGTGGACAACCACCTGTACTGGGGCAATGGCACGGGGCTCGATGCGCGGCGGATTTCGTGGCGCCGCGCGCTGGACATGAACGACCGCGCGCTGCGCTCGGTGGTGTCATCGCTGGGCGGTGTCGCGAACGGCTTCCCGCGCGAGGACGGCTTCGACATCACCGTGGCGTCCGAAGTGATGGCGGTGTTCTGCCTGGCGCGCGACCTGCCGGACCTGCAGGCCCGGCTCGGGCGCATGATCGTCGGGCAGACGCGTGAGGGGCGTTCGGTCACGGCGGCGGAACTCAAGGCCGATGGCGCCATGGCGGTGCTGCTGCGCGACGCCTTCGCGCCCAACCTGGTGCAGACCATCGAGGGTTCGCCCGCGCTGGTGCATGGCGGGCCCTTCGCGAACATCGCGCATGGCTGCAATTCGGTCATGGCGACGCGGCTTGGCCTGAAACTGGCCGATGTGGTGGTGACCGAGGCCGGCTTCGGCGCCGACCTCGGCGCCGAGAAGTTCATGGACATCAAGTGCCGCCAGGCGGGGCTTTCGCCGGCGGCCTGCGTGGTGGTGGCGACGGTCCGCGCGCTCAAGATGCATGGCGGCGTGGCCAAGTCCGACCTGGGGCGCGAGGACGTGGCGGCGGTGAAGCGCGGCGTGGTGAACCTGGCGCGCCATGTCGAGAATGTGGGGAAGTTCGGCGTGCCGGTGGTGGTGGGTCTCAATCGCTTCACCTCCGACACCGAGGCCGAGATCGCCGCGGTGCAGGAGGCGATGCGCGGCCACGGCACGCAGGCGATCCTGTGCACGCATTGGGGCGATGGCGCGAAGGGTGCGCTCGAACTCGCGCGCGCGGTGCAGGGCATGATCGCGGATGGGCGCGCATCCTTCGCGCCGCTGTACACCGACCACGTCTCGCTGGCTGGCAAGATCGAGACCATCGCGCGCGAGGTCTATCGCGCCGCCTCGGTCTCCATCCCCGCGCCGGTGGCGCAGAAGCTCGAACGCTTCGAGAAGGACGGCTACCGCGACCTGCCGGTCTGCATCGCCAAGACGCAGTATTCGTTCAGCGCGGACCCCCACGTGCTGCCGGTGCGCGAGGTGCGGCTGTCCGCCGGGGCGGGCTTCGTGGTGGCGGTCTGCGGGGACATCATGACCATGCCGGGATTGCCGCGGCATCCCGCAGCGGAGACGATCATGCTGGACGGGCAGGGGCGGATCGAGGGGCTGTTCTAGCCCGCGACCCGGTCGCCTGCCGCCACCGCCCGATGAGGAGGTCCAATGGACGAGGCCATTTTCGCGGAGCGCAGGTTCGAATTCATGGGAGGCGAGCTGGTCGTTCGCTTCTTCGCGCCTACCAAGGCACCTGGTGGCGAGTTCCAGTGCCACTACTTCATAGGCTGGCCGGAGCGGCCGTTCCGCCGCTACGCATGCGGCGAGGACGGCGTCCAGGCGCTCATGCTGGCGATGCGCAGCGTCCACGTCCGGCTTCTCGTCAGCGATGCCTACAAGGCCGGGCAACTGACCCTGTGGGGCGGGCAGACCGAACTTGATCTGCCGCCCGCCTTTAGCTCGATGCCGCCCTAGCGCTACCGGTGGCCGCGCACCTAGCCTCAGCGCCGCGCCTCCTCCACCCCGTCGCGGATGAAGGCCCCCAGCGCGCGCGCCAGGCAGTCGTTCAGCTTGTCGATCTCGGCGCCGCGGCGGTCGCGCTGCGCGCGCTCCATGTCGACCGTGCCGGCCTCGGCCCAGGCGCGCATGATGTCGTAGCGGGAGAAGAACCCCGCATGCCCCGCGCAGCGCATCGCGGTAGGGATCGACCTCGGCATTGGCGCGCAGGAAGCGGCTGAACTGCATGCCCATCACGATGGCATCGACGCCGCGCGCATGCAGCCGTTCCAGCCCGGGCGCGATGATCGCGGCCATGTCGTCGATGGGCAGGCCGCGCACCGCTTCCGTCATGCCGGCCTGCCAGATCACCAGGTCGATCTGGCCGGCACGCAGCGCCTCGTTGATCAGGCGCCATTGGTCGGCGGCGGTTGCGCCGCGCGCGCCGCGGACGTCGAAGGCCAGGGACAGGTCGGGGCGACGTTCGCGCAGCAGCGCCTCGAGCCGCACCGGCCAGGCCGCGGAGGGGCTGGTCACGCCGGGGCCGGCCACGGAGGCCGACCCGACCGCCAGGATCCGCAACCGCCCGGTGGCGATGCCGGTGGCCGTCGCCCGCAGCGGCGGGGATTCCAGCCATTCGGCGGGCGCACCGCAGCCCGGCCCCTGCGCGGCCGCGACCGGCCAGGCAAGGCTCAACCCGACCAGCAGGGCCAGGACGCTGCGCATGCCTAACGACTATCCCCCGCGGCGGCACCCGGCAAGGGCGGCGTGGGCGGGCGCCGGGGAGCCCGCTTCTCCGCCCCGTACCAGGCCGTGAGCACCGCGAGCCCGACCAGCAGGACGATTCCACCCAGGTTGACCGCAGCCTGCATCGCCCAGCCATCGGCGAATTCCAGCGCCAGGCGCGCGGCGAAGGACAGCGCGATCCCGGCGCAGAACACCGGCAGCGCCTGCTGGCCAAGCAGCGCCAGCACCAGCGCCGGGCGCGAACGCATCCAGGCGGCATCGCGATGCACGCCATGCGCGATCAGGTAGGTCAGCGCCAGCATGGTCAGCAGCCGCGTGGGGTGGAGCGAGGTCTTGTCGATGGCCGCCAGGAAGGGCGCGAAGGCCGGCAGCGACGCCTGCGCGAAATCCCAGCGGAAGTAGATCAGCACCGTCATCGCCGCGCCGGCGGCCAGCAGCGCCCAACACAGCGCCCCCGCCCAGCGCCGCCAGGGCACCGACAGCGGCGCCCCGCCCGGCGGGCGGTAGCCGATCGCGCAGCCCAGGAAGAACAGCAGCTGCCAGGCGAGCGGGTTGAAGAACCAGTCCTCCCCGCGCCAGGACGGCAGGGTGATGTCGAAGACGCGCGCGCCGGCCCAGAGCGTGGCGGACAGTCCCAGCATCACCCACGGCCGGCGCATCAGCGGCATGGCCAGCGCGAACATCGCCAGCACCGCGATGTACAGCGGCAGGATGTTCAGGAAGGACGGCTGGTAGCGCAGCAGCAGCGCCTCCAGCAGCGCGCGGTACGGGTCGGTCGCGAAGGGATCGAGGTGCAGTTCGTCCAGATACGCCGCCGCATCCAGCCGCTCGGCCGAGAACCCCACCTGCGCGGTGAACAGCACCAGCAGGAAGATATGCGCAACATACAGGGTGAACACGCGCCCCATCACGCGCGACGCCGCGAAGAACCAGCCCTGCCGGTCCATCACCAGCCCGTAGGCGAGCCCAGCCGCATAACCGGCGAGCATCACGAAGGCCTCGGTCGCATCCGCCAGCGTGTAGTTGCGCGGCGTGATGTAGCCGAGCCAGTTGCCCGGCGTATGGTTCACGAAGATCGCCCACAGCGCGAAGCCGCGGACGATGTCCACGCGCAGGTCGCGATCCTGTCTGATCAGGGATGGCATCGCCCCCGATGAACACCGCGCCGCCGCGCGCCGCAAGCCTGGATGCATTCACCGCAGCGTGCGCGCGATAGCCTCCACATCCAGCGCCGCCGTGCAGCCGGGGTGGCGGGTGAGCAGCGGCGCCTGGTGGCGGATCGCGTCGCGCACCTTCGCGTCGCGGCGGATCACGCCGGCCAGCGGGATCTCCCGCTTCAGGAAGGTAGCGGCGGCGCGGGCCAGCGCCGCATGGGTGCGCTGCCCGCCGACGGCATCGCCTGCCAGGTTGACCACGATGCGCGCATCGCCGCCCGGGCGGTCGCGCGCATGCAGCTTCAGCACGGCGTAGGCATCGGTCAGGCTGGTGGGCTCCTCGGTGGCGACCACCAGCAGCGTGTCGGCGCAGGCGGCGATGCGCCGCTGCGGCGCCTCCAGCCCGGCGCCGAGGTCGACCACCACCCGGTCCCAGCGCGAAGCCGCGCCCGTGATGGCGGCCAGCACGGCATCGAGCGCCGGTCCGTCCAGCGCGGCCAGCGTGCCCGAACCCGATCGGCCGGCCAGGATGTCGATCCCGGCGCTGGCATGGCGCGATGCCGCCGCCTGCGGCGCCAGGCGCCCGCTGATCACGCCCGACAGGTCGTGTTCGGGCTGGAAGCCCAGTTGCACATCGACATTCGCCAGGCCGAGGTCGGCATCGACCAGCAGCACCCGCGCCCCTCCCTGCGCCAGCGCCTGCGCCAGCGTGATGGCGAACCAGGTCTTGCCCACGCCCCCCTTGCCGGAGGCGACGGCAATGATGCGACCGCGCGCGGGGTGCGGGGTCGCGGCGGCATGCCTCATCAGGCGGCCTCCTGCGGGGGTGCGGTGCCACGGCGGGGCGCGACAAGGCGCGCGGCGAGCCGTGCGGGCGAGAGCAGTTCCAGCCCATCCGCCACGTCCGGGCCGACGCCGCCCTCGGTCAGCAGCAGCGGCCCGGCCTCGGCGGCGGCGAGCACCGCGCCCAGGCGGCGCGCGGAATCGAGCCGTGTCGCGACCAGATGCCGTGCGCCAAGGGCGGCGAAGGCCCGCGCCAGGTCGGCGGCCTCGCCGGCATCGAGGCCGGCCGGCAGCACCAGCACGAGGTCGGCCTCGGCCAGCGTGGCCAGCGCGCGCAGCGCCACCGCCTGCGGCGGGTCGAAGGGGTCGCAGCCAGCGGTATCGACCAGCACGGCTTCCGCCCGCGCGCGCCGCGCCAGCGCCTTGCCGAGCGTGGCCGGGGTGGGTGCCACCGCCAGCGTCAGGCCGAGCACGCTGGTGAAGGCGGCGAGCTGCGCTGTCGCACCCGCGCGCTGCCCGTCGGCGGTCACCACGGCCGGGCTGCCACCGCGCATCACCAGCCGGGCGGCAAGCTTGGCGCAGGTGAGGGTCTTCCCGGCACCGGGCGGTCCCACGAACATCACCGGCCGCTCGCGCCCCGCCGGCAGGGGCGCGAAGCCGAAGCGCGCGGCCAGCGTTGCCTCCAGCGGCCCGCCCGCCAATGCGGCGCCCAGCGCGGGCGGCATGTTGTGGAACGCGAGCGGCCCGGTGACGGCCTGCGCCGGTGCCGCCATGGGCGGGATCAGCAGCGGCTCCTCCGGCTCCAGCGCCGCGGTGACTTCGACACCCTGGCCGACGCGCCGCGTGCCGAGGATGATCGCCTCGGCGCCCAGTTCCTCGCGCAGCAGCGCCATGGCATCGGCCATGCGGGGTGCGCGGAAGGTCTTCAGGCGCATGGGGCGTGCCCGGCGTGTCGCGGCGTTGCTATGCTGGCAGGGGGCGCTGCCGGAGGACAGGCATGAGGATCGGCCGGAGAGGGTTGGTGCTTGCGATCGCCGCTACGACGCAGGCCGCTGCGCAAGGCCAGCCCCCAGGCTGTGCCGGCCTTGAGGATCGGATGCCGGCGTTCTGGGCGGCCTACGATGCCCTGCCGGCCGGCGACGAGGTTGCGCGCGCCCGCGCCCTGATCGGCGCCTGGTTCACGCCGAACGTGGAAGTGTATCGCGGGGCCGCCATCGGCCGCGTCGATTTGGCGCGCTGGCTGGCGCAGTTCGACCCCGCGGCGGCGCCCGCGCGGCGGCTGTCCGCAGCGCTGCCCGCCCTGTGGTGCGCGCGCGTCGCGCAGTTCCGCACGATGGTGCCCGATGCGGCGCCCGAGGTGCCGGCGCTGAGCTTCGTGTCCTTCCTGAATTTCGACGCCGCGACGCGGCTGTGGCGCGGGCGTGTCGTGCTGTTCCTCGGCATCGACATGATGGCGCTGCTGCATGGCGAGGCGGTGGGCCCGCTGCTCGATCACGAACGCTTCCACATGTACCACCACGAGGTGAATCCCTCGCTGATCCTGCCGGGCGGCGATCCGCTCTGGCTCGGCATCTGGAAGGAGGGGATGGCGGTGCACGCGACCGCCGTGCTGAACCCCGCTGCGTCGCGGCGCGAGGTGTTCCTCGGCGATGCGGCGCTGGCCGAGGCCGGGCCCACGCTGTTCCGCCGGCTGGCCGCCGAGCTGCCGGACCGCCTGCACGAGACCGCCGGTACGGTGCGCACGCGGTACCTGTCCTACGGGTATCGCGGCGATGTGCCGGCGCGCAGCGGCTACGCGCTGGGCGCCGCGATTGTCGAGCGCGTCGCGGCCGGGCGCGACCTGGCCGCGCTGGCGCGCATCCCCGCGCCCGAGGCCGAGGCGC
This sequence comes from Rhodospirillales bacterium Ga0074136, assembly GCA_001464375.1. Classification (GTDB taxonomy): domain Bacteria; phylum Pseudomonadota; class Alphaproteobacteria; order Acetobacterales; family Acetobacteraceae; genus Neoroseomonas. The sequence continues at coordinate 17,174 of LNEW01000144.1, forward strand.
TGGTGCGCGCGCAGATCGCCGCGATGGCGCGCTGAGTCAGATCGTGCCAACGGTGCGGATCCTGGCGCGCGGGTGAATCTCGGTATGCGCGAGCACGGCGGTGGCCGGGCGGAAGCGCTCGACGATGGCGCGCACATGCGGGCGGATGGCGCCGGAGCAGACCATCACGGGGTGCTCGCCCGCGGCGTTGGCGGTGTCGAAGACCTCCTTCACGCGCTGCATGAAATCCCCCAGGCGGGACGGCGCCATGGCCAGCTGGCGTTCCTCCGGCGGGCCGACGAGGGCCTCGGTGAAGGCCACTTCCCAGTCGCCCGACAGCGTGACCATCGGCACATGCCCCGCCGCGCCGCGCGCCGCGTCCGACAATTGCCGCGCCAACCGCGCGCGCACGATGGCGAGGATGCCCGGCACCGATCGCGCGCCCGCCGCCGAGGCTTCCTGGATGCCCTCGAGGATGGTCGGCAGGTCGCGGATCGACACGCGTTCCGCCAGCAGCGCCTGCAGCACGCGCTGGATGCCGCCCACGCCGATCATCGCCGGCACCAGATCCGCCACCAGCTTGCGGTGTTCGGCCGGCAGGTCGTCCAGCAGCTTCTGCGTCTCGGCGAAGGACAGCAGTTCGGCCATGTTCTCGCGCACCATCTCGGTCAGGTGCGTGGCGACCACGCCGGCGGCATCGACCACGGTGCAGCCGCGCGCGAGCGCTTCCTCGCGCCGGGCTTCCTCGATCCAGAGCGCGGGCAGGCCGAAGGTCGGTTCGTTGCAGCGTTCGCCGGGCAGGTCGGGCACGCCGCCGGCGGGGTCGATGGCCAGCACCAGAGGCGGGCGCAGGCGGCCGCGCCCGGCCTCGATCTCCTTCACGCGGATGGCGTAGGTGTCAGGCGAGAGCGACAGGTTGTCCTGGATGCGCACGGAGGGCAGCACGAAGCCCATCTCCTGCGCGATCGACCGGCGCAGGCCCTTGATCTGTTCGGTCAGCCGCGGCGCGTCGCCGGCGGCCAGCGACAGCAGCCCGTAGCCGAGTTCGAGGCGCAGCAGGTCCATCCGCAGCGTCTCGGCGATCGGCGGGTCGGCGGCGGCGGCGGGTGCGTCTGCCGTGGCGGGCGGCGCGTCCAGCGCCTTCTGCCTGGCCCAGGCGGCGGCACCCGCGGCGCCCGCCAGCGCCAGGAAGGGCAGCATCGGCATGCCCGGCAGCAGCGCCATGACCCCCGCCGCACCGGCCGCAATGGCGAGCGGCTTCGGCCCCGCGCCCAGCTGCCCGACCAGCATCTGGTCCGCGGTGCCCTCGGTATTGCCCTTGGTCACCACGATGCCCGCGGCGACCGAGACCAGCAGGGCGGGGATCTGGCTGACCAGGCCATCGCCCACGGTCAGCAGCGAGAAGGTCTGCGCCGCGTCGCCGAAGGCCATGCCGTGCCGCGCGACGCCGATCGCCATGCCGCCGAGCAGGTTGATGAAGGTGATGATGAGTCCCGCGATGGCATCGCCGCGGACGAATTTCGCCGCACCGTCCATGGCGCCGTAGAAGCCCGTTTCTTCCTCGAGTTCGCGGCGGCGCCGGCGCGCCTCGGCCTCGTCGATCGACCCCGCCGAAAGGTCGGCGTCGATCGCCATCTGCTTACCCGGCAGCGCATCGAGGCTGAAGCGGGCCGCCACTTCGGCGATGCGCCCCGAGCCCTTGGTGATGACCATGAAGTTCACCACCAGCAGGATGGCGAAGACGATCAACCCCACCACCACGTCGCCGCCCATCAGGAAGCCGCCGAAGGCGGACACCACATGCCCCGCCGCCAGCGGCCCCTCGTGCCCATGCGTCAGCACGGTGCGCGTGGTGGCGACGTTCAGCGCCAGGCGCAGCAGCGTGGTCAACAGCAGCAGCGTGGGAAACGACGTGAAGTCGAGCGGCCGGCGCAGGAACAGCGCCGTCATCAGCACCAGCACCGAGATGGTGATGGAGATGGCAAGCCCGAGGTCGAGCAGCGCCGTCGGCAGCGGCACCACCAGCACGACCAGCAGCGCGACAACGCCCAAGGCGAGCGTGACGTCGTTGCCCGGCTGCGCCCGGCGCAGCCATCCCGGCAGGATGAGGGTGTTCACGCGCTATCCGGCTGTCATGGCATAGGGCGGCTGGCCGGGCACCGGCGGCACGGTGGCACCCGCCGCACGGTATTCATGCAGCTTGTTGCGCAGCGTGCGGATGGAGATGCCGAGCATCTCCGCCGCCCGCGTCCGGTTGCCCAGGCAATGCGACAGGGTCTCCAGGATCAGGTCGCGCTCCACCTCCTCGACACGGCGGCCGACCAGGGCGGTGACGGGCGGGACGGCGGAGGGAATGCTCGGCGCGGCCGTGGCTTCGGCGTGCAGCGTCGGTGCCGCTTCCAGCAGGTCGATCGCCTCCGGTCCGATGGCATGGCCCTCGGCCAGCAGCACGGCGCGGTGCAGCGTATTCTCCAGTTCGCGCACATTGCCCGGCCAGGGATGGGCCAGCAGCAGCGCCTCGGCGGCCGGAGACACTGCGCGTTCCGGCAGTCCGTTGGCGCGCGCGTAGCGCTCCGCGAAATGGCGCGCCAGCGGCAGGATGTCGCCGCGGCGTTCGCGCAGCGGCGGGATGCGCAGCCGCACCACCGCCAGGCGGAAATACAGATCCTCGCGGAAGCGCCCGCGCGCCACTTCGGTGGCGAGGTCGCGATGTGTCGCCGCCAGGATGCGCACATCCACCTTCACGGGGGCGGACCCACCCAGGCGGTCGATCTCGCGTTCCTGGATGGCGCGCAGGATCTTGGCCTGCAGGCGCGGGTCCATCTCGCCGATTTCATCGAGCAGCAGCGTGCCGCCCTCGGCCTGTTCGAACTTGCCCTTGCGCGATGCGACGGCGCCGGAGAAGGCGCCCTTCTCGTGGCCGAACAGTTCCGATTCCAGCAGGGCTTCCGGAAGTGCCGCGCAGTTCAGCGCCACGAAGGGACCGCGCGCGCGGCGCGATGCGGCATGGATGTGGCGCGCCAGCACCTCCTTGCCGGTGCCGCTCTCGCCCATCAGCAGCACGGATGCCTCGGCGCGCGCGACCTGTTCGGCGCGCGCCAGCAGTGCCGCCATGCCGGCATCCTGCACCACCGGCCGGTCGGGCTCGCCCGCGCAGGCCTGCAGCATGGCGGCGATCAGGTCGGCGTCGGGCGGCAGCGGCAGGAAATCCTTGGCACCGGCGCGGATGGCGCGCACCGCGGCATCGGCGTCGTTGGGCCACCCGCAGGCGATCACGGGGCAGGCGATGCGTTCCGCGACGAGTTGTGCCACCAACCAGCCGACATCATGCTGCACATCGCACAGCACCAGGTCGGCGCCGTCGGCGCGCAGGCGTGCCAGGCCGGCCGCCGCGCCCTCGGCGGTCGCGATCCGCGCGCCACGCGCGGCGGCGATGCGCGCGGCGGTGCCCAGTTCCGCTTCGAGCGATCCGATGACGAGGACGCGCGCCATGCTCACACCCCCCGATCGGACTTCACGATCTCGGTCATGGTCACGCCGAGCCGGTTGTCGTCGACCATCACCACCTCGCCGCGCGCGACCAGGCGGTTGTTGACGTAGATGTCCACCGCCTCGCCCAGCTTGCGGTCCAGTTCCACCACCGCGCCGCGGCCCAGCTTCAACAGTTGCGACACCTGCATGGTGGCGCGCCCGAGCACGGCGCTGATCTGCACCGGGATGTCATAGACCGCCTCCAGTTCGCGCATCGGGCCCGCGGCGGCCTGGCGCGCTTCCTCGCTGGCGGCGGAAAGCGGTTCGAAATTCGTATTGCCGGACATGGTCTACTCCCTTGGGCCAAGGCCGGCGGCTTCCAGAACGCCGCGGATGGCGTGCCTGCGCGCCGCGAGGTCGAGGGCGGCGCCGCCCGAACGCCATTCGGCGCGCGCATCGCCTGCCGGTAGCGCGACGTCTTCGTCGATGGTGATGCTGTCGATGCCGAGCAAGGCGCGCGTCGCATCGCCAAACCCCGGAGCAACCAGGAGCCGCGCCTGCGGTGCTGATTCCAGCATCGGCAGCAGGCGCCGCGCGAAGGCGGCGGCCAGCGCCGCGCCATTCCGTTCGGAGAGACCTGGCAGGGCCGCATCCAGCATCGCCAGCGCAAGGCGCGCGACATCCTCGGCGGCATCGCGTGCGGCCTCGGCGGCGGCCGCATGGCCATCGCGCAATGCCTCGAGCGCCAGCGTCGCGGCGCGCGCCGCGGCCGCGGGCAGGGTTGCGGCAGCCTCGCGCAGCCCCTCCGCGTGACCTTCGGCGAAGGCGATGCGCCGCGCCTCGGCGATCACGGCGGCAACGGGGTCGGGCTCGGGCGCGGCCTCGGCCTGCGCCGCCTCGCGCCGCGCGGCATCGAGGGCGGCGATCAGGAAGGTCGGCGCGAAGCCGCTGGCACGCGATTCCTGCGCGATGGGGGCAAAGCCGTCTGCCATGTCAGTAGACCATCTCCTCCTCGCGGCTGTCCTGCATCTGGATCTGGCCCTGCGCCGTGAGGTCCTTGGCCAGCAGCACGATCGCCGCCTGCGCCTCGTCGACCTCGCGCAGCTTGACCGGGCCGAGGCCCGCGAGGTCCTCCTTCAGCATCTTGGCCGCGCGCTCGCTCATGTTCTTGGTGAACAGGTCGCGCAGCGCCTCCGACGCCCCCTTCAGCGCGAGCGTCAGCTGATCCTTCGGCACCGCGCGCATCAGCACCTGCACGCCGGCGCCGTCCATGCGGGCCAGGTCGTCGAAGGTGAACATCAGGCCGCGGATGCGCGACGCCGCGTCACGGTTGCGTTCCTCGAGCGCCGCGAGGATGCGGGTTTCCGACTGGCGGTCGAGGTTGTTGAAGATCTCGGCCATCATCTCGTGCGCATCGCGGCGCTGCGCGCGCGCGAGGTTCGACATGAACTCGGCCTTGAGCGTGCGCTCGACGCCGTCCAACGCCTCCTTCTGGACGGTCTCCATGCGCAGCATGCGCATCACGACCTCCATGGCGAAGCTCTCGGGGAGCAGCGACAGCACGCGCGCGGCGTGGTCCGACTTCACCTTGGTCAGCACCACCGCGACGGTCTGCGGGTATTCATTCTTGAGGTAGTTCGCGAGCACCGCCTCGTTCACGTTGCCGAGCTTGTCCCACATGGTGCGACCGGCCGGGCCACGGATTTCCTCCATGATCTGCGAGACGCGGTCGCGCGGCAGCGTCTTCAGCAGCATCCGCTCGGTGGTTTCCCAGGATCCCACCAGGTTGCCGGTCTGCCCCAGACCCTCGGCGAATTCCCGGCACAATTCCTCGACCGCATTCGCCGCCACCGTGCCGAGATTGGCCATGGCCTGCGAGATGTCGCGGATTTCGTCCTCGTGCATCTTCGCGAACAGGCGCGCGGCGTGTTCCTCGCCGATCGCCAGCATGAAGGTGGCTGCCTTCTGTGCGCCGGTGAGCGTGCCCGCCATGGTTCAGGCCCCTTCCGGTGTCATCCAGCGGCGCACCACGCCGAGGCTCTCCTCGGGGTGACGGTCCACCAGGTCCTGCATGCGCGTGATGGAGGAGGCGCGCATCTGCCCCTCGACCATGGCAATCGACACCATCGCGTCCTCGGCCGTGCCGCCCGCCAGCGCATCCATCTCGTTGCCCGGTCCGGCAAGCGCAGCGGCGCCTGCGGCACCCGGCAGCGCGGCGGCAGCGCCACCCGCGATGGCCGGCGTTGCCGGCGGGCGATTGACCATGGTCACCAGCCGCCCCACCGCGGGGCGCCCCACCAGCAGGATCGCAATCAGCGCGACCAGGGCGAACAGCCCGCTCTCGAGCAGCCGCGCGATGGTGGTGCTGCTGAAGGCGAGGTCGAACATGCCGCCCGGCTCCGGGGCCGCGGCGGGGGGTTCGGCGAAGCGCAGCGAGACCACCTCGACCGTGTCGCCGCGCTGCTCGTTGAAGCCGATGGCGCCGCGCACCAGGGACGTGATGCGCGCGACTTCCTCGGTGGTGCGTTCGCGGAAGGTGGCCGCCGCGCCATTCGCGCCAGGTTCCCACACGCCATCCACCAGCACAGCCACCGACTGGCGGCGCACGACCGGGTGTTCGCGCAGCGTGTTGCGCGTGGTGCGGCCGATCTCGAAGTTGGTCGTCTCCTCCTGGCGGCTTTCCTGCGAACCGCCGCCGGCGCCGGCGGGGTCGGCGCCGGGGACGTTGTTCTGCACGGTGGTCGGCCCGCCCTCGGCGTTGCGGCTGTTCTCCTGGACGGATTGCTGGCTGCGCGGCACCTGGTTGTCGGGGTCGAAGCGCTCCTCGGTGGTCTGCACGCGGTCGAAATCCATCTCGACCGTGGCTTCGGCGCGCACGCGGCCTGGGCCGAGGGTGCGTTCGAGCATTTCCTCGACCGCGCGGGCGATGCGCAGTTCCTGGCCGCGGCGGATTTCCTCCTGGGATTGCGCGGCGCCCGGGCCGGCCAGCGCCTGCCCGCCACGCGCCAGCAATGCGCCGCGGCTGTCGACGATCGAGACATTCTGCGGCCGCAGCCCCGGCACGGCCGTCGCCACCAGGTGCAGCACCGCCTGGACGCCCTCGCGGTCGAGCCGTTGCGCGCCCTGCATGGTCAGCACGACCGAGGCCTGCGCATCGCCGCGTTCGCGGGCGAAGGCCTCGCGCCGCGGCAGGACCAGGTGCACGCGCGCGCCGCGCACGCCGGCGAGCTGGCGGATCGACCGCGCGATCTCGCCCTCGAGCGCACGCAGCCGGTTCACATCCTGCTGGAACGGCGTGGTGGTCAGCGATTCACCGCGGTCGAAGATCTCGTAGCCGACCGACCCGCCCTGCGGCAGGCCTTCGCGCGCGAGCGTCAGGCGCAGGCGCGGGATCTGGTCCTCGGGGGCCAGGATACGGCTGCCGCCACCCTCGATGCGATGCGGCACGCGGGCGCGTTCCAGCGCGGCCACCACCTGGCCCGCGTCGCGCGGGTCGAGGTCGGCGTACAGCAACGCCATGGGCGGCACGCTCGCGCGCATCACCAGCCACGCGAGCAGCCCGAACACCGCCATCCCGGCGCCGCCCAGCAGCGCCAGGCGGATCGGCCCCAGCGCCCGCAACTGCGCGAACAGCGCGCTCATGCGCGCCGTGCCGGCTGTCGCGCACCATCAGGTGTCCGCCGCATCTCCCGTATCCGCCGCATCCGAGGGCCGCCTCCTGCCGCCACGGCAGACTTTGCCGACCCACGGTTGCGGGGCCGTTAACGGCGGCGTGGATCGTCAGGCCTCCGGCAGCAGGCGACGCACCTTGTCGAAGCCGACCGCGAGCCCGCCGATCGACAGGCTGAGGCCGTTGCTGCGCTGTTCCGCGCCGGTCACGGTGCCAGCCACGGTGAAGGGCAGCGCCACCTCCTCGCCATTCGCGCCGCGTCCCGTCACGTTCACGCGATAGGCGCCATCGGTCAGCGTGCGGCCGGAGGTGTCCTTGCCGTCCCAGGTCCAGGCGGACGCCGCGGTGCCGAGTGCGACGACCTGCTGGCGCAGCGCCCGGCCGGTGCCGTCGGTCACGGTGATCTCGGCGAAGCGTGCATTGCCCGCGGCCGGCAGCCGCACCTCGGCGCGGCCGTTCTGCAGCGGTACCTGGTCGGCTTCCACCTCCACGCGCTGGCCGACCAGCGGCGCGGATGCGGTGAGCTGCGCCGCCTGCTGCAGGGAGATCAGGCGTTCGAGGTTCTGGTTCATCGAGATCTGCTGCTCGACCGAGGCGAACTGCACCAGCTGGTTCGTCATCTGGTTGGCGTCGAGCGGGTCGGTCGGGCTCTGGTTCTGCAACTGCGTCGTCAGCAGCGTCAGGAAGGTATTGAAGTCCCCGGCCAGGCGCGTGTTGCTGGCGGCGGCCCCGCTGGCGGCGGCGGTGGTGCTGGCGATCGATCCGGACATGCATGTGCCTCCTGTCAGATAGCGAGGTCGAGCAGCGAGACGGCGACGCGCCGTGCCGGCGCCGCGGCGATGGAACCCGTGACATCGAGGCTTTGCACGCCGCGTGCCGCGTGATCCCCGCCCGGACCATCGCGGCGCCGCTGCGACTGGCCCGAACCGGCATCGCCGCCGCTCAGCCCGAAGGACAGGGCGCGGCCTTCCGACTGCAACCCCGCCTGGGTCAGCGCGCGGTCGATGTCGCGCTGATCGCGTTGCAGCAGCGCGAGAGTCTCGGGCCGTTCAGCCAGGATGACGACCTGCGGCGCATCCCCGTTGCGTTCGACACTGATCTCCACGCG
>LNEW01000145.1 GCA_001464375.1 Rhodospirillales bacterium Ga0074136
GCGAACAATCCCGAAGTCTTCCTGATGGTGCTGCTGATCGACGAGCGGCCCGAGGAAGTGACCGACATGGCGCGCACCGTGCGCGGCGAGGTGGTGGCCTCCACCTTCGACGAACCGGCCACGCGCCACGTGCAGGTCACCGAGATGGTGCTCGAGAAGGCCAAGCGCCTGGTCGAGCACAAGCGCGACGTGGTGATCCTGCTGGATTCGATCACGCGCCTCGGCCGCGCTTACAACTCCGTCGTGCCGTCCTCCGGCAAGGTGCTGACCGGCGGTGTCGACGCCAACGCCCTGCAGCGCCCCAAGCGCTTCTTCGGCGCGGCGCGCAACATCGAGGAAGGCGGCTCGCTGACCATCATCGCCACCGCGCTGATCGACACCGGCTCGCGCATGGACGAGGTGATCTTCGAGGAATTCAAGGGCACCGGTAACAGCGAAATCATCCTGGACCGCAAGCTGTCCGACAAGCGCGTCTTCCCGGCGATCGACATCACCAAGTCCGGCACCCGCAAGGAGGAGCTGCTGGTGGATCGCGGCACGCTGTCCAAGATGTGGGTGCTGCGGCGCATCCTGAACCCGATGGGCACGCAGGACGCGATGGAATTCCTGAGCGACAAGCTGAAGTACAGCAAGACGAACCAGGACTTCTTTGATGCGATGAACACCTGATGGCGTTCGCCTCGGGTTTGCCTGGGGCGCGTCAGCCCGGTGACGGGATGCGCACCTGACGGTGTCATCCCGCCCCCACCGGCCTTGGTGGGGGCATGACCGCGGCGTGCCGCGATGAACGCCTGAGACTGCTTCCGCCCCGCGGCAGGACAGAAATTGCGGGGCGTGCTGCCCACGCGGGCGGCGCGCCCTATCGGGCGGCGCGCGCCCGGGCGGGGACGGCCGGTTGCGCCCCGCGCGCCACGCCCGGCCGCCGGCACGGTGAATCCCCCCGCCAGCACCGCCCGCCGTCGTGCCACACCCACACCATCCACCGCCGCCGCTCCCGCGCGCCCGCGCAGCCTGTCCCCCTTGCGTACCCAGCCACGACAGCCACAAAGGAGGCGCCATGAAACCCTGCACGGACCCCGCCGCCGAGATTCTCCGCGCCACGCTGTTCGCCGCCCGCGCCCATGCCGGCCAGGCACGCAAGGGCGCGGCCGCGGAACCCTACGTCAACCACGTCATCGAAGTGGCCGGCCTGCTCGCCGACCACAGCGCGCCCTTGCCCGCCATCCTGGCCGGCCTGCTGCACGACACGGTCGAGGACACCGACTGCACCCACGCCGACCTGGTCGCCGCCTTCGGCGAGGACGTCGCCGCCATCGTCGCCGAGGCCACCGACGACAAGTCCCTAAGTCGCTGCAGGTCTCCCACGCGCCCAAGAAGTCGGATGCGGCGAAGCAGCTCAAGCTGGCCGACAAGATCTCCAACCTGCGGGCCATCGCCGACAGCCCGCCGGCCAACTGGAACCACGCGCGGCGCACCGAATATGTCGGCTGGGCCGGGCGCGTGGCCGCCGGGTGCCGCGGCGTGAACCCGGCGCTCGATGCCTTGTTCGAGGATACGTATCGCGCCGCGCTGGCGCGTCTGGCGGAGGAAGCGGCGCGGTAGCCGCGCCGTCCGGCCGAACGGCGTCGAAGGCGCGGGCGCAGACCGACCCCTTGCCGCCATGCGCCGAGGAATGATGTCGCGGCGCCGCGCCCTCGGATGGACGCGCGCGGGGCCTCATGGCAGGTTCGACCCGCATGCTCTCCATCCCCGCCAGCCGCCCCAATGCCTATACCGGCAGCCCGCTCGACCGCGCCGGTGAGAAGCGCGACGACGCCGAGTTCGTCGCCGCCGCGCTGAACCATCCCGACACGCTGTTCACGCCGGTCTGGCGCGCGCGCAGCCTGATGAAGGGCGTCGCCGACGGCCACCCCGAGGCGGTGCTGCTGACCGGCGCCGCCGCGCAATCCGTGCGCATGGCCGATGGTCCCTGGGCCTTCCTCGGCCTGTGGGAAGGTCGCCCGGTCTTCGCGGTGGATTGCTCGACTGCCGACGATCCCTTGCCGCTGCTGCCCGATGGCATGGGCGCCTTCACCGATCTGCGGCAGGTGGCCGGGCTGCTGCCGCCGGGAGAGGCCAGCGTGCTGGCCCATGCCCGCGGGCTGATGCACTGGCGCACCAAGCACCGCTTCTGCGGCGTCTGCGGGTCGCGTTGCGAACCGCGCAGCGCGGGGCATGTCATGGTCTGCCAGGGCTGCGGCGCGCAGCATTTCCCGCGCACCGACCCCGCCGTCATCATGCTGGTGGTGCGCGAGGATGCCTGCCTGCTCGGCCATTCGCATCGTTTCCCAAATGTCGCGATGTATTCGACGCTGGCGGGCTTCGTGGAACCGGGCGAGAGCCTCGAGGAAGCGGTCCGCCGCGAGGTGAAGGAGGAAGCCGGCATCGATGTCGGCGAGGTCTGGTACCATTCCTCCCAGCCGTGGCCGTTCCCGTCCTCGATCATGCTCGGCTTCCATGCCGAGGGCCTGTCCGACGACATCCACATCGACCATGACGAGTTGAAGGACGCGCGGTGGTTCACGCGCGACCAGATCAGGAACCACCAGGCGCTGGGCTTCGCGCTGCCGCGCGCGGATTCGATCGCGCGCCGGCTCATCGAGGACTGGATGGGGGCATGAAGCCAACAGCCGATTCCAGCGACTCGTTGGTTGGCTGCCCTGGCCTGCAATCGGGCGCCGGCACGCGCCGGCTTGGGTCCCCGGAGAGCCTGCGGCGCCGAAGCGGTGGGTCAGGATGTCGCCCTGGTATCGCGCGCGCGCTGTCGCTGGTCGCACTGCTGGTCCTGGGCGCCTGCCAGCAGGGCGGTGTCTGGGCCAATGTGCCGCGCGACGACAGCCCCGACGGCCAGGCCTGCCGGCGCGAGGCGGAGCAGGACCCCGAGGTGCGCCGCATCGCCCGCACCGCCACCTCCGGCAACCTCGCGCAGGATGAGCGCGTGCGGGAGGAACTGCTGGCCGCGCTGCCGCGCGCCTGGCGCGCCTGCATGACGCGCCGTGGCGCCTTGCCGCCCGGTGGCGTGGAGCAGCTCCGCCGAACGACGTTCTGAACGGCCTCAGCCGACCGCCTCGGCCTCCACCTCGACCACGAAGTCGGGGCTGGCCAGCCCGGCGACGATCAGCAGCGTGCTGGCGGGGGCATGGCCCGCCAGGAAGGCGTCGCGGTGTCGCCGCCAATGCGTCACCAGCAGCGGGTCGGTCAGGAACACCGTCATCTTCACGATGTTGGCCGGACCCATGCCGTGCGCCGCCAGCACGGCACCGAGGTTCGCCAGCGACTGGTCCATCTGGTCCTCGGGCGCCGCCACCAGCGTGCCGTCGGGGCGCAGCCCAACCTGGCCGGAGATGACCAGGCGCCGGGCCTCGCCTTCGATCAACACGCCTTGCGAATAGCGCGACTGCGGCTGCGGTGCGCCGGGCGGGTTCGATACGGTGATCTTGGCCATGGCGTCGTCCTCAAGCGGGATTGGGGGTGCACGCGGCGTCATGCCACGGCGGTTCCGCCTGCGCGCCCCCCGGGCGCCGGCGGCCAGCATCCGCGGCACCCATCCGGGTGATTGGCCCCGCGGGCTGCAGGTCGGATCTTCGTGCTTCTGGGTATCAGATGTCGAGTGCCGCCGGTTCGGCAGGCGCCCGTGCGCCGGGGACGGCCGGCGGCGATGCTGCCGGCGCCAGCGCGGCGCGCAGGTTGCGCCGGACCTGGTATTCGAATTCCACGTTGAGGTCGGCGCCGGCGGCGCGCACCAGGTCCTCCGCCGCGCGGGCCCGTTCGGCCTGCGTGCCGGCCGGGCGCACCGCGGCGCGGCGCACCTCGGCCTCCGCGAAGCCGGCGGGACTGCCATCCTCGCCACGGAGCTCGAGCCGACAGCGCATGGTGCAGGACAGCCGTTCGGTCGCCGCGGCAAACACGCCGCCGCCCGAGGAGGCTTCGCGCGTCAGCGTCGCGATCTGCACGCGGAAGCGCGCGAGGCCCGGGCCGCCGGCGGCAGACAGCCGTTCCTCGGCCATGATCCGCACCACATCGGCCGGCACCAGCGGCGCCGGCGGCATGGTGCGCGTCGCGGTGGCGTCGGCGGCGGGCTGGATCTCGATCCGCCCGACCAACAGCCGCAGCGGCGTCAAATGGCTGTAGGAGGGCGGGCCGGCGGGCGAGGGCGGCGGTTCGTCGGGCCGCGCGCAGGCCGCGGTGGCCAGCAGCGCGCCCAGCGCGGCACGGCGGGGCAGCGCCATCGCCTCAGCCCTCGGCGCCGCGCAGCTCGGCGCGGTCGAAGCGGAAGCCGAGGTTGCAGAACTCGCAGGTCATGGTGATGGTGCCGTCCTCCGCCATGTGGTCGAGGTCGTCCTCGCCGAACCCCGCCAGTACGCCCGACAGTTTCGCACGCGAACACCGGCAGCCATAGGACAGCGCGCGGGCGCGGTCGAGCGCCAGGCCCTCCAGCGCGAACAGCCGGTACAGCAGGCGTTCGCCGGGCAGGGCATCGTCCAGCAATTCGGCATCGGTCAGCGTGGCGGCGAGCGCAAGCGCCGTGCGCCAGGCCTCGTCCTGCGCGTCGCGGTCCATCGCCTCGCCCAGCCCGCCCTCGCCGGCGACACGCTCCAGGATCAGCGCGCCCGCGCGCCAGCCGCCGGCGGTGCGGGCGCAGGCCAGGTGGACATGCGTGGCGATCTGTTCGGAGGTGCGGAAATAGGTCCCGGTCATCGCGGTCAGCGTCTCGCCCTCGATGGCGACGATGCCCTGGTAGCGATCCATGTCGGGGCCCTGGTCGCAGGTGAAGGCGAGGTAGCCCTGGCCCAGAAGCGCGGCGGCGGTGGGCGTGTCGTCCTCGGCGAGGAGGTCGGCGAGCCGGTCGTCATGGGCGCGCGCATGGCCGCGCAGCGCGCCGGCATCGGTGCAGTCGGCCAGGAGCATGGATACCGGCCCGTCGCCCTTGGCCTGAAGGCTGAACGACCCGCGGAACTTCAGCGCCGCCGCCAGCCCCGCCGTCAGCGCCAGCGCCTGGCCCGCCAGCGCGGTGACCACCGGGTGCGTGTCGTGGCGGGTCAGCAGCGCATCGGCCAGCGCGCCAAGGCGCACCAGCCGGCCACGCACCGGGCGGTCGTGCAGATGGAAGGGCTGCACGCCGCGCGGCACGACCAGGTCGGGCACCGGCGGGCGGTCGTGGTTGAGGAAGTCGGGGGTGGGGGAGGGATCGGTGGGGCTGGACACCGGGCCTAGATAGGGCGGGAGGGGGGGTGGGGCCAAGGTGGGGGTTGACCGGGGGCGCCGGCCGCGCCCTTCAGCCTCCGCCCAGCGCCCACAGAAGCACGCCCTTTTGCGCGTGCAGCCGGTTCTCGGCCTCGTCGAACACCACCGATTGCGGGCCGTCCATCACCTCGTCGGTGATCTCCTCGCCGCGATGCGCCGGCAGGCAGTGCATCACGATCGCATCGGGCGCCGCCTGCGCCAGCAGGGCGGCGTTCAACTGGTAGGGCGCCAGCAGGTTGTGCCGCTGCGGCGCGCGGCCTTCCTTCTCGTCCGACATCGACACCCAGGCATCGGTGACGACGCAGCGCGCGCCCGCCACCGCCGCCGCCGGGTCGTTGGTCAGTTCGATCCTGGCCCCCTGCGCGCGCGCCCAATCGAGCAGCGCGGCGGGCGGCGCCAGTTCCTTCGGCGTCGCGATGCGCAGCACGAAGCCGAAGCGTGCCGCCGCCTGGATGAAGGATTGCGCGACATTGTTGCCATCGCCCGTCCAGGCGACGACCTGCCCGGCGATCGGGCCGCGATGTTCCTCGAAGGTCATCACGTCCGCCATGATCTGGCAGGGATGCGAGATGTCGGTCAGCCCGTTGATCACCGGCACCGTCGCGTGTTCCGCCAGCTCGCGGATTTTTCTCACATCGTCGGTGCGCAGCATGATCGCATCCACGTAGCGCGACAGCACCCGCGCCGTGTCCTTCGGCGTCTCGCCGCGGCCCATCTGCATGTCGCGCGAGGTCAGCACGACCACCTCGCCGCCCAACTGCCGCACGCCCACTTCGAAGGACACGCGGGTGCGGGTGGATGGCTTCTCGAACAGCAGCGCCACGGTCTTGCCCGCGAGCGGCTTGCCCGCCACCTCCCCGCGCTTGGCCCGCGCGCCGAGGTCGAGCATCCGCCGCAGCGCCGCACCGTCGAAGTCCATGATCTCGAGGAAGTGGCGGGGGGTGCTGGACCCCCCGCCGATCGGCTTGAGCGCTGCGCTCACTTTGCCGCCACCTGCGCCTTCGATGGCGTGAGGCGCCGGCAGGCGCGGTCGAGGAGTTCGACCGCCTCGTCCACATCGGCCTCGGTGATGATGAGCGGCGGCGCCAGGCGCAGCACGTTCATCCCCGCCGCGACCGTCAGCAGGCCCTCGGCCACCGCGGCACCCTGCATGTCCCCGTTGGAGACCGCGGGCGTCAGCTTGAGCCCGCACAGCAGGCCGCGGCCGCGCACCGCTTCCACGACGGACGGATGCTTCACCACCAGCCCTTCGAGGCCGCGCCACAGATGCGCCGAGACGCGCATCACGCCATCGAGGAAGCCCGGCGCCAGCACCACGTCGAGCACCGCATTGCCCGCCGCGCAGGCCAGCGGATTGCCGCCATAGGTCGACCCGTGCGTGCCGGGCTTGAGGTACTGGGCGACCTTCTCCTTCGCCAGCACCGCGCCCAGCGGGAAGCCGCCGGCGATGCCCTTGGCCGCCGACATGACGTCCGGCTCGATTCCGGCCCATTCATGGGCCCAAAGCTTGCCGGTGCGCCCCATGCCGGACTGCACCTCGTCCAGCGCCATCAACAGCCCGTATTCGTCGCAGGTCGCGCGGATTTCCTGGAGGAAGCGGTCGGGACAGGGGCGCACGCCGCCCTCGCCCTGCACCGGTTCGATCATGATGCCGGCGGTCTTGGCGCTGATCGCCGATCGCACCGCGTTCATGTTGTCGAAGGGCAAATGCTGGAAGCCATCGAGCGGCGGGCCGAAGCCGGCCAGGTACTTCTCGTTGCCGGTGGCCGCGAGCGTCGCCAGCGTCCGCCCGTGGAAGGCGCCCTCGAAACACAGGATCTCGTAGCGCTCGGGGTGGCCGGTCTCAGCGTGGTACTTGCGGACGGCCTTGATCATGCCCTCGTTCGCCTCGGCGCCGGAATTGCCGAAGAAGACGCTGTCGGCGAAGGACGCGGCGACATGGCGCGCCGCGAGCTTCTCGGCCTCAGGGATGCGATACAGGTTGGACACGTGCATCACCCGCCCGGCCTGCTCGGCGATCGCCTTGGTCAGGTGGGGATTGGCATGGCCGATGCTGCTGGTCGCGATGCCGGCGCCGAAATCCAGGAATCGTCGCCCGTCATCCGTCCACAGGCGCGCGCCCTCACCCCGCTCGAAAGCAAGGTCGGCACGGTTGTAGGTCGGCATCAGGGCGGGGATCACGGAATCCATTCTCCGCTTGTTCCCCGCGCGGACCGCGACAATCGCGAGGCTGACGGGGAATAGCCGGAGACTAGCCGCAACCCGGACCGGCGCGAAAGTCTGCGGATCGCGGTGGGCCCTGCGCGGGGCCGGCCAGCGATCCCGATCGGGCGCTGCGTGCAGATCGGGAGCGGGTCGCGACGACGCAACGCGAAAGGGCCGGGAGGACCAATGTCCTCCCGGCCCCGGTCGCTCTCCGCGGGCTTACAGCCCGGGGCTGCTCGGGTTGCGGCGGACCGGCGGGCTGGTGTCCAGCGCGCGCTCCGCGGCCGTGCCGCGCGGGTTGCCGGCGGTGCCGTCGCGCTGCGCGGGATAGGCGCCGGACATGTTGGTGCCCATGGCGCGGTCGGTGGCGCGGCCCGCGGCCGTACCGGGCGGGTCGCCGCCGCCGCAGGCGGCCAGGCCGCCGATGAGGAACACCGCGGCAGTGGCGCGGAACAGGGTCGTAGGGGTCATGGGGGTCTCCTCGGTCATCCGATGCAGCCCCAACGCCCGTCCTGACGAAAAGTTGCAGGTGTTTCAGGCGGGATCGCCGGTATCCGCGAGCAGCCCTGCCGCCTCGATGCCGGCGATGCAGCATTCCTCGTCCTTGGGCGAGGCATCGCCGCTGATGCCGACCGCGCCCAGCAGCACGTTGTTCGCGTCGCGCACCAGCACGCCGCCGGGCACCGGCACGGCGCGCCCGCCGGTCAGGTCGGACAGCGCATTGGTGAAGCCGGGAACGGCCTGCGCGCGGCGCGCGAGTTCCCGTGTGCCGAACCCCATGGCCAGCGCGCCGAAGGCCTTCCCGGTGGCGATCTCGGGCCGCAGGATCGACGCGCCGTCCTCGCGCTTGGCCGTCTTCAGCTGGCCGCCGGCATCGAGCACGACGACGCACAGCGGCAGCAGGCCAAGCGCGCGGCCCTTGGCGAGTGCGGCCGCCGCGATCGTCTCGGATTGCGCAAGGGTCAGGCCGTTGATGGCGGCGGGGTGGGCGGGCTGGGGCATGGCGGGTCCTCGTGTCCTCGACCCGCGCCGATAGGCGTTCAGCGCCGGCGTGTCGAGGCGTCGCGCGAGGTCTGGCCACGGAGCCGCTCGCACGGCACGCCATCCCGGTCGCCGTCGAGCCGGACAGGGCCGTACGTCTGGAGGTGGAGCATCGCCTCGGCGCAACTCGTCATCTGCGTGCAGTAGGTCTTCTCGCCGCACCGCCAGCCTGCCGGGCATTGCGAAAAGCCCGGCCGCGCGCCCTGCGCCGCCGCCGGGCCCGCCAAGATGGCGGGGGCACCCGGCACGCCATGCGCGTCTTCAACACCCGTCTCTGCGCCGCTGGCACGGCTCCGCGCAATGTCCGTTCTACGGGCCGGCCTTCGGCCAGCGGCCGTGCGGCAGACAGTTCAGCGCGGGGGCGTTGGCGCCGGCTGCGGGACCACCGGCGCGCCAGGCGCTCGCGCGCCGGCTGTCGAGGTGCCCAGCATCCCCTGTGGCGTCGTCCCCGTCGCATCCGGATCATGCGCGTGCCCCGCTTGATCGTATGCGGGCTGTCGGTGCGCGGCGGGTGGTTGGCCGGCCCGGCATCGCGGCCGACGGAGTCGACCTGGCCTGGCTGCGGGCCACCGGCCTGCGGCGGCGTCACGGGCTGTGCGCCTGCCGTGCCAGCCGCCAGCATCAACACGGCAACGAGGTATCTCGGTCGCATGGCGTCCTCCGTCTCTGCCGGGTCAACGCGCTGCCGCGACGGGGGTTGCCGCGCCGGCATCTGTCCCCGTCCGCGACCCTGTGCGACAAGGCCCGCCATGATGCAGGACGGCACCGGCGCGTCGCGCCGCACGCCCCGGCAGGCGCGTCCCGCCGGCAACGCCCCGACCGTGTCCCGCCTCCGCGAGGCCGCGCTGGCGCACCTTGCCCGCTTCGCGGCCACCGAGGTTGCGCTGAAGCGCGTGCTGGAACGCCGCGTCGACCGCTGGGCCCGTGCCGCGGAGGCCGAAGGCCAGCCGCGCGAGCACATCGCCCCCGCCGCCGCCGCAGCGCGCGCCGCCGCGGCCGAGGTCGCGGCCGCCATGGTGCAGGCCGGCGCCGTGGACGATGCCGCCTTCGCCGCCAGCCGGGCGCGGCGCCTGGCGCGCACCGGCCGGTCGCGCCGCGCCATCGCCGCGCACCTGTCCGCCAAGGGCGTCGACGCCGAGACCGCGGCGGCCGCGCTGCCGGACAATGAGGAAGGGGAACTCGACGCCGCGCTGGCCTATTGCCGCCGCCGCCGCATCGGCCCCTTCGCCCGCGCGGCCGAGGATGCCGATGCGCGGCGCAAGGCGCTGGCCGCCCTCGCGCGCGGCGGCTTCGGCCATGGCATCGCGCGACGCGCATTGGCGATGGACCCCGGCACCGCGGAGGACCGGCTGCTGGCCGCGCGGCGCGGCGCATGAGCGGCACGCGCGTCGTCTTCACCCGCCACGGCGTGCTGCGCGGGGCGCGCCAGGCGGTGCCGCTGGTGATCGGCACCTTCCCCTTCGGCCTGGTGGTGGGCGTGATCTCCGACGCCAAGGGGTTGTCGCTGCTCGAGACCTGGCTGATGTCGGGACTGGTCTTCGCCGGCTCCTCCCAGCTGCTGGCGCTGGAATTGTGGACCGACCCGGCGCCGATCCTGGGCGCCACGCTGGCCGCGCTGGTGGTGAACATGCGGCTCGCGCCGATGGGTGCGGCGCTGGCGCCGTGGCTCGATTGGCTGCGCGGGGTGCGGCTTTGGGGCACGCTGGCCACGCTGGTGGACCATTCCTATGCGCTGTCGGCCGCCGACCAGCGGCGGGGCGGGCGGGATGCGGGCTTCCTGCTGGGCGTGAGCCTTGCCCTGTGGCTGTTCTGGATGATCGCGGTGGCGCTGGGCCACGTGTTCGGCGCGGCGGTGCGGCTGCCGCCGGGGCATCCGGTGTTCTTCGCCGCCACCGCCACCTTCTGCGCCATCCTGGTGCCGGTCTGGCAGGGGGTGCGCCGCGACCTGCTGCCCTGGGGCGTCGCAGCCTGCGTGTCGCTGCTGGCCTGGTCGGCGGGCCTCGCCGCGCCCTGGCCGCTGATGGCGGGCGCGCTGTGTGGCGCGGCGCTCGGCGCCTGGCTCGAATTGCGGCGGGCGCCATGACGCTGCGGATGGATGTGCTGCTGGCGATCCTGGGCATGGCGCTGGCGACGTATCTGTGCCGCGCCGGCGGCTACGCGCTGTTCCGCGCATTCCGCCCGCCGCGCGCGGTCGAGGTCGCGCTGCAGCACCTGCCGGGGCCGATCTTCATCGCCTATGTCGCGCCGGCGCTGGCGATACAGGGGGCGAAGGGCTTCGCCGCCGCGGCGGTGGTGGTCGCGGTGCAGGCCGCCACGCGCAACCTGGCCGCGGCGATCGGCGCCGGCGTGGCGGCGATCTGGGCCTTCGGGCTGGTCGTGTAGCGCGGGCCGGGCGGCCAGGCCGCGTCCGCCATGCTGCCGGCGCCGGACGCGGTCACGCCCGGTCGGATGCGCCCGGGTCAGAACAGCGCGAAGTCGGACGTGGCGGGGTCGGGCAGGTTCGCCACCACCGCGAACAGGAAAAGCTCGTCGATGGTGACCGCCGCGTCGCCGTTCGCGGACTGGAACACGAACAGCGCGCTGTGGCTGCCGTCGCCCAGTACGAACAGCCGCGTCGCGTTGACCGCCAATGCCGCTGCCGCGCTGCCGATCACCGCATCGACCTGCTCCGCCGAGACGCTCAGGAAGCCTGCCGCCGGGTCGTCCACGAGCGCGCTGGCCAGCGGTGTCGCGAAGAACACCAACTCGGCCGTGGCCGAGAAGGTGCCGGCCGCGTTGGCGGTCGCGACACCGTCGATCACCGTATCGAGGTCGCCGACAAGCTCCTTGGCGATCCGGATCCGGTCGATCCCCGACTGGAAATCCGCCACCGTCGCGGCCGTGGCGAATGCGAAGACGCCGCTGCCGTTGAAGGTCTCGGTGACCGCGTTGGCGGTGGTGATCGCGTCGAAGACGAAGATGTCCGCGCCAACGATCCCCGGCACCGACGGGTTGTCGCCGTAGAGGATGTCGCCCGCCGCGATGCCGCCGCCGGCGAAGTCGGCGCTGCCGGCGAACAGCGTGTCGTTGCCCGCACCGCCGATCAGCCAGTCGTTCTGGCTGTCGCCGAACAGAAGATCGGCACCGCCCTCGCCCAGCAGGCTGTCGCGGCCGTCGCCCCCGGTCAGCGTATCGCGGCCCGTGCCTCCGCGCAGCGTGTCGAAATTGCCGCCGCCGTCGAGGAAGTCCTGCCCGTCGCCGCCATCCAGACGGTCGTCGCCGAGCGCGCCGAACGCGCTGTCGTTGCCGAGGCCGGCCGACAGGCTGTCATCGCCGGAATTGCCGGTGAGCAGGTCGTTCCCCGCCGCACCGGCCAGCGTGTCGGCGCCGTCGCGGCCGGTGATGGAATCGTCGCCCGACCCGCCGCCGAGGAAGTCGGCGGCCACGTTGCCGAGGCCGGCGTCGAGCGAAACCCCGGCCGTGCCCAGGAACTGCAGCCCCTCGATATGCGCGAGGCCCGCCAGGGAGGTGAACGTCGTCGAGTGCACGATATCGAAGCCGCCGCCGGCCAGTTCCACCACCACGTCCCCGGTCTCGGCGAAAAGGACGTCGTTGCCCAGGCCACCGACCAGGCGGTCGATGCCGCTGCCGCCGTCCAGCGTATCGGCCCCGGCGCCGCCCAGGATCGTGTCGTTGCCGCCGCCGCCGCGCAGGCGGTTCGCCGCGCCGTTGCCGAGGATGGCATTCGCCCCCGCGGTGCCGGTGGCATCGAGCGCGGGGCCGATCGCGCCCTCGAACGCCTGATGGGTCAGCGCGACATGGATGGCGTCGACCGCGCCCTGTGCCGCCGCCAAGGCCAGCCGGTCGGAGGCGGTGAGGCCGAGCGCGGCCCCCGACAGAATGATGCGCTCGATGCCCTCCATCTGCGACAGGTCGGCCGAGGCCAGCAGGACCGCGGTGTCGATCCCGCCCGCGTCGAAGCCGGTCGCGGCAAGCCCCGCGAGGCCGAGCACGTAGGTGTCGTTCCCGGTGCCGCCGAGGAAGGTCACGCCCGCCGGCCCGGATGCAGCGGTGAACGCGACGGCGGCCAGAAGGTCCGCCCCCGCGCCGCCGTCCAGCACATCGGGCGACGTGCCGTTCGGCCCGGCCAGCCCCAAGGCCGACAGCGTGTCGACGCCGTCGCCGCCGGCGAGGAGATTGTCGGCGGCATTGCCGATGATGAGGTCGGCGCCCGCCGATCCGCCGCCGACCCGCGCCGCGCTGCCCTCGGCCAGCACCAGCACCTCGACCCCGGCATAGCGGGTGAGCGCCGTGTCCACGGTCGCGATGACCGTGTCGCGCAGGCCATCCGCCGGCCCCTCGATGACCACGTCCAGCAGGTCGGTGACGAGATAGGTATCGTTGCCCGCCCCGCCCACCAGCGTATCCGCCACGGCGTCGGCGATGGGCGTGCTCCAGGCCGTGCCGACCAGCCGCCCGCCCGAGAGCAGGTCGTCGCCGGCATCGCCTTCGACGCGATCGGCGCCGAGGCCGCCGGCCAGGCTGTCCGCACCATCCGCGCCGGACAGCGTATCCGCGCCCGTCCCGCCCGCGATCACGTTGTCCAGCCCGTTGCCCGCCAGCGCGGCCGCCGCGCCGGTGTAGAACAGGTTCTCGACCGTCAGCGCGAGGCCGGCGTCCAGCAGGCTTGTCACGCTGCCGAGGATGCCGTCGCGGCCTTCGTCCGGCTGCTCGACCGCCAGGTCGCCGGCGCCGACCAGGTAGAGATCGTCGCCCACCCCGCCTTCCAGCCGGTCGGCCCCGCCCGCGCCGTCCAGCGTGTCGGCGCCGGCGCCGCCGCGCAGCGTGTCGCCGGCGGCGCCACCGGTCAGGCGGTTGTCGAGGTCGTTGCCGACCAGCGTGGCGGCCGCGGCGCCGGTGTAGACGAGTGCCTCGATCCCGCTCGCCCAGGCCTGCGAGAGATTGATCGCGAGGATGGAGCGGATGGTATCGAAGCCGCCGCCGGCCAGTTCCACCGCCCGGTCTGCGAGGGCGTTGACCAGGTACAGGTCGTCGCCCGCGCCGCCGATCATGGTGTCGACGCCGGGGCCGCCATCGAGCAGGTCGTTGCCGTCGCCGCCGATCAGCACGTCGTTGCCGCCCAGGCCCTGCAGCGTGTCGGCGGCCGGCCCGCCCAGAAGGGTGTCGGCCGTGGCGGCTCCGGTGAAGACGGGCATATCGCGGTTCCGTGAACGTGACGCGCGGCACGGTGCCACGGGGTGTGGCGGAACGGAAATCGGTTTCGGCGGCGGCGGCGGCCGGGCGGCGCGGCCGTGCCGGGGCGTGGGCGCGGTACGGGGGCGGCGGTGTCGCGCCGTGCGCGGAGGGGACGGCGGGGTCGCGCTATGGCGCGGGGAACGTCGGGGTCGCGCTACGGCGCGGGGGACGCCGGGGTCGCGCTACGGCGCGGGCGCAGCGACGGCGGCAGGCACCAGCGTGATGGTGATGCCGCCCGCCGGCGCCGGTTCCGCCCCGCGCACGCGCACCGCGACCGAGGCCGCGACGCCGTCGGCATCCAGCACCGTGACGCGATAGGCGCCGGCGCCAGGTGGCGTCCAGGCCACCTCGCGGCGCGCGGGTTCGGTGCGCAGCGGCGCGCCATCCACCAGGAAGGCCAGCGGCCGGCGTCCGCCGGCGGCGCGCAGCACCACCGGCCCGGCACCATCCGCCAGCGCCGCGCCAGGCGGCGGGAACAGCAGGCGCAGCCGATCCGCCGGTGCGGTCTGGCGCGGTGCGTCGGCCACCACGCGCAGGCCCTCACGCGGGGCGTCCGGCAGCAGGGCGAAGACGCGCGCCAGCACCGGCAGCGCGCCTTGACGGCCCGTGGCACCCGGCATGGCCGTGCCATCGGGCCGGCCAATCCATACGCCGGCGACATGCCGCGCATCGAAGCCCATGGCCCAGGCATCGCGCCCGCCCCAGGAGGTACCGGTCTTCCACGCCACGCCCGTCGGCCCGCCGCCCGGGAAGCCCTGCACCAGGATGGCGCCGACGGTGTCCGCCGCGCGGCGTTCGATGACCTGCTGCGGTTCCACCGCCGGGCCGGGCAGCAGGCGCAACGGCCGCGCGCGCCCGTGGTCGGCCAGGGTCGCATAAAGCGCCACCATCTCCCGCAGCGTGGTGCCCGCGCCGCCGAGCGCCAGCGGCAGCGAGGCATCCGCGCCCGGCGGCAACCGCGGCACCGCACCCGCCGCCTTCAGCGCCGAGGCAAAGCGCAGCGCCCCCACCTGGTCGAGCAACGCCACCGCCGGCAGGTTCAGCGACATGCGCAGCGCCTGCGCCGCCGTCACGCGCCCGGCGAAGTCGCGCGAGAAATTCTCCGGCGCGTATTCGCCGAAATGCCGCGGCAGGTCGGCCACGATGCTGCCTGGCGTGGCGATGCCGCGTTCGAAGGCCATGGCATAGAGGAACGGCTTCAGCGCAGAACCCGGCGAACGCACCGCGCGCGTGAGGTCGAGTGCCCCGGCGCGTGCTTCCGCCCCCCATTCGCCGCCGATCAGCGCGCGCACCTCGCGCGTGGCGACATCCGCCACCACGATCGCAAGCGCGGCGCGGTCTGGCAGCGTGGGGAGGATCTCGGCAGCGAGGCGCTCCGTCGCGCGTTGCAGCGATGCATCGAGCGTGAGCGTGACATGGCCCGTCGCCCCGCGCGCCATCTCACGCGTCAGGTGTGGCGCGAGGCGCGGCATGTCGCGGCGACGCTCCGGCATGGCCGCGGCGATCGACAGCGCCCGGTCGGCCTCCGACATGCCCGCCGCCGGCCCGCCACGGCGCGCCAGCACCGCATCGCGCGCCGCCCGCGCCGCATCCGGGTGACGGTCCGGCCGCAACGACGCGGGTCGCCGCGCCAGCGCCACCAGCAGCGCCGATTCCGCCGCATCCAGCCGCGCCGCCGGCCGGCCGAACCAGGCGAGCGCCCCGGCGCGCATCCCCTCGATGTTCCCACCCTGCGGCGCCAGCGTCAGCCAGATGCCGAGGATCTCGTCCTTGGAGAATCGCGCCTCCAGTTGCAGCGCGCGGAACATCTCGATCGCCTTCGAGCGCAACGTGCGCGGCCGCGGTTCCAGCAGCCGCGCCGCCTGCATGGTCAGCGTCGATCCACCCGACACCACGCGCCCCGCCCGCACCCACTGCACCACGGCCCGCCCGAGCGCCACGAGATCGACACCAGGATGGCCGCGAAAGCGACGGTCCTCAGCCGCCACCAGTAACTCCGCCAACACCGGCGGCACGTCAGCCACCGCCGTGCGCAACCGCCACACACCGCCCGGCGCCGGCAAAACCGACAACGTGCGCCCGTCACGGTCGAACACCTCGACACCCGCGGCATGAAGACGCGACAGGTCCGGCGGGAAGCTCCTGTCGAGCGCCAGCACGGCGAGGATCGCGGTGACGGCGATGAGAAGGGCTGCGCCGGCGCGACGGAAGGCGGGGAGGGCCCTGCCCTCCCCGGACCCCACCCGCCAAGGGCCTAAGGGCCCCTGGACCCCTCGAGTTGATCGGGGAGATTGGGGAGGGGCATCGACGGTGCCACCCGGCCCGACGGTCACGCCGTGCCCCTCCCCAATCTCCCCGGTTCAAAACCCGCGATCCAAGGGGCCGCAGCCCCTTGGTGGGGTGGGGTCCGGGGAGGGGCAAAGCCCCTCTCCGTCACCCGCCGCGCAGGGCGCGCCCCTCTCACGGCAGCACCGTGATCCTTGCCGTGTTCTGCCGCGCGAAGATCCCCGGCCGGTACATGTCCTGCGCTTCGCCGCCCGGGAGTTCGAAGGTGCCGGGCGTCACCGCGCGCAGGCGGACGGCCACGCGGGCGAAGGGGCGTTGCGGGGTGATGGTGATGGCCGCCGCGTAGCGGTCGTCCAGCGCCGGCTGGCTGTCGACTTCGGTGAGGGTGCCCAGCCAGGGCATGCCGGCGATGTCGCCGGCGGGCAGGCGGGTGGCGATTTCCCAGCCGGCCGGCAGGCCCTGGATCAGCATGGCCTCGTGGCGGTCGTTGGTTTCGCTGCGCACTTCCATCAGCAGGATGAAGGATGCGTTCTGGCGCAGTTGGTCGAGGTTCAGCGGTTCGCCGTTCAGCGCGAAGAAGCGACGGGTGACACGGAAGCCCTCGCGGGCCGCGGGCAGCGGTTCGCGCGGGATGCCGTTGATCGACACCGACTGCCAGACCGGGGCGGCACCGAGGTTGCGCGCGACCCCCGGGCCGGTCAGCGAGGCCATCACCACCGGGCGTGGCGGCAGGGCGTTGCCGTTGACCGCGATGGTGGCGGCGCGCGTGCCCTGGCCCAGCACCTGGGCCGCCAGCACCGCCCAGGATTGTTCCTGCGTGCTGGTGCGGTCGGGCGTGAAGTCCGGCCCGGGCAGGGTGGACATGACCTGGTTCAGGCGTTCGGGCAGCAGTCCGGATTCGCGCAACAGGGTGGTGGTGGCGAGCAGGTCGCGCGACGCGCTGCCGTAGTCGTAGAACCAGAAGCGGCGGCCGGTCGCCGCCAGCGCTGCGGTGAAGGCCTGTTCGGCGCGTGCGGTATCCCCGCCGCGCGCGAAGGTGGCCGCGAGCTGCGCGCGGGAGAGCTGCGTGGGCATGTCCGCCAGCGCTTCCATCAGGCGGCGTGCCGCGCCCAGGCGCACCTGGCCCGCCAGCGCCATGGCGTGCAGGCGATAGGCCTGCGCGGCGCGGTCCTGCGGGCTGTCGCCGCCGGCATCCTCGATGGCTTCATCGAGGAAGCGCAGGGCTTCGCGCAGCGCGCCTTCGGGCACGGTGGCGCCGGCGGTGCGGGCGCGGACCAGCGCTTCCACCGCGAAGGGCGTGAGCCATTGCTGCGTCTCGCCGCTGGCGCTCCACATCGCGAAGGACCCGTCGAAGCGCTGGCGATCCAGGATGGAATCGACGGCGCGCTGCAGGCGGATGGCGCGGTCCTGGTTGCTGTCCTCCGACATGCCGGCGGATAGCGCCAGCGCCCGCGATGCGGATTGCTCCAGGCAATAGAGCGGGAAGTCCTCCACCGCGCGCAGCATGCCCGCCACGTCGTAGCGCACCGCCGCGCCGAAGGATGCGCTGGCGCGCCAGGCGTTCGGCACGAAGCGGTCGATCGGCGGGCTGAGCGGCAGTTCGACGCCGGCGGGGAGTTCCACCCCCGCCACTTCCGTCACGCGCGGGCGCGAGGATCGGATGGTGATGCGGCTTTCGCGTTCCACGCGGAATCCGCCCGGACCGGTGACGGCGATGCGCAGGACGCCCTCGCCGCCTTCGCTCGCGCGCAGCGTGGTGAAGGGCTGCGCGCGCGCACCGGTGGCGAGGTTCGCCGCGAGACGCGTCGGGCCATTGATGGCGAGCCCGCCGCTGGCCGTGATCTCGGCCACGATCTCACCGGCCGGCAATTCGATATTGTGCAGCAGCACGGAGAGCTGCGCTTCGTCGCCGGGGGCGAGGAAGCGCGGCAGCAGGGCTTCCGCCACCACCTGGTCGCGCACCGTCATGGCGCGCGCCGATGCACCAACGCGCGTGCCTTCCCAGGCCACGACCATCAGGCGCAATTCGCCCGCGAAGTCGGGGATGTCGAGCGGCACCATCGCGACGCCGTCTGGCCCGGCGCGCACCACGCCGGAGAACAGCGAGACCAGGCGCTGCGGGGGTTGCAGCGCGTCGGCCGCGGCATCCTCGTCGCCGCCCTGGCGCAGCAGCGCCAGTTCGCCTTCGGCGGGGGCGATCAGCCGGCCGTAATCGTCGCGGATATCCACGCCGAGCCGCCGGCGAGACAGGAAATGCGCCGCCGGGTCGGGGTTGGCGAAGTTGGTCAGGCGCAGGATGCCCTCATCCACCGCAGCCAGCGTCAGCAGCACGGGGCCGTTCGCATTGGTCACGCGCACCGGCACCTCGATGCGCTGGCGCGGGCGGATGCGTTCGGGGGATTCGATCGCGACACCCAGCGTGCGCGGCGCCGGGTCGATGCCGACCCAGGCGAGGCCAAGGCCGCGCCCCGCCTGGCCGCTGCGGGTCTCGCCGGCGCGGAATACCGTCACGGCGACATAGGCGCCGGGACCCCAGGACGCGTCGACGGGGATTTCGACCTCGGTGCCGGCGGTGGTCACCTCGACCTCGCGCAGGGCCACCAGCCGGTCGGTCAGCACGGCGACGGAGGCGCGCCCGGCGAAGGGCGGGGTGATGCGGATGCGTGCGCTCTCCCCGGGTGCATAGGCGCGGCGGTCGGCAGCGATGTCGACGCGGTCGGGTATCTCGGCGGATTCCACGCCGGCATAGCCGGAGCGGAAGCGGATGGAGGTGATGCCGAGGCCATTGGCGTCGGACACTTCCAGCCGGTAGCGCCCGAAGCCGAGCGAACGCGCGAAGCGCGTCGGCTGGCCGGCAACCACGCGGACCTCCTGCGCATCGACCGGCTCGTCGCGCCACACGGTCTCCCAGCGCGCGATCGACCCGCGCACCACGATCCGCCAGTTCGGCCGTTCGCGCACCAGGCGCACGCGGAGCGAGGCGGGCACGGCGGCGCCCTCGGGCGAAACGGCGGCGATGTCGAAGGCCGCTTCGCCACCGGCATCGACCGCGTCACCCTCGAAGGCGGGGCGCACGCCGACCAGCGCGGCGCGGGCGCGCACCGGCACGGTGAAGCGGGTGCGGGTTTCGCGCCCGCCTGGTTCGCTGACCGACACGGCCACCTCGGCGCGCACCGGGCGCGTGGTGTCGGGCGGCTGCGGCAGCGTGAGCGAGAGCGTGGTCGCGCCCTGTTCGTTCGTCTCGGGGATTTCGAAGGGGATCAGGTCGGGCGCGAACTGCTCCTGCGCCAGGCCGAAGCGCCAGCCGCGCCAGGCCTCGAAGGGCTCCGGGTCGTGCACCAGGCGAAGTTCCGCCGTGCCGGACAGGCCCGAACCCGGCGCGCCATACAGGAAACGCGCGGTGACCGGGACTTCCAGCGCGCGGCCGGGCACCAGCGGGCCGGGCACGGGGCCGGCGTTCACTTCCAGGCGTTCGGGCACGAAGGCATCGACGCGGAAGGTGGTGCGGCCGATCGGCGGCGCGCTGGGGTCGGTGAGTGCCTCGATCACCCATTGGCCGAAGGGCGCGCCGGCGGACAGGCGCAGCGGCCAATAGATGGCGCCGCCATCCTGGCGCGGCGGTACGATCTCGGCGGCGACCTGGCCGTTTGGCCGGCGCAGGCGCAGCCGGATCGGCAGGTCGAGCGGCTGGCCGGCGGGGTCGCGGATCAGCGCGGCGGCGTTCACCGTCTCGCCCGGCCGGTAGATGCCGCGGTCGAGCCACAGGAAGGCGTCGACCGGGCCGGGATGCGGGCGGCCGGTCGCACCACGGTCCGACAGGTCGAAGGATGCGGCTTCCAGCGACAGCGCGGCGATGTCGTCGGTTGTCTCGGCATGCACGGCCACCGGTGCCATCGGCCCGGTTCCGCGCATCAGCGCGACCGGGAAACGCACGAGCCCATCGGCGCCGGTACGGGCCTCGGCCAGGATCTCGTTGTTGCGGGCCATCAGCATGATGCGCAGGCCGGTGGTGAGGGCAGCGGATTGCAGGGAGCGTGCCTGCACGGCCAGGCCATCGGCGCCGCGCCAGGCTGTCAGGCCGATATCGGTGACGAAGAAGGGCAGGGCTGCCGTCTCGCCGCCGCCGCGGCGCGATTCATCCTGGCGCAGCACCAGCAGGTAGGCGCCCGGCCCGGCGGATCGCAGCACATCGGGCAGCGGCAGGATGGAGCGGTGGGTGCGGTTGGGTTCCACGCGCTGCAGTTCCGCGCGGCCTTCCCACAGGACGCGGCCCATCTCCTCGCTGATGCTGCTGGCGGACCAGGATTCCAGGCCCTCGCCCGGCGTCCAGTCGCGGCGCAGCGGCACCAGGTTGCGCTCGGCCACCCGCACGATGCGCATGGTCATGCCGGTGACATTGACGGTGGCCACGCCCACGCGGGGTTCCTGCCCGCGCGGCAGGATGAAGGCGCTGGTGTCGAAGGCGATGCGCGGGTCGCGGTTGGGCACGGCGATGCCCACGGCGGTGTCCTGGCGTAGGTTCTGGCGGTCCTCGCCGGGCAGGCCGGCGCGCAGGATGACGCGCGTGGTCGCCCCCCAGGGCAGGCCGGCGACGCAGAGCAGGTCGCCCTCGCGCTCCACCGCCAGGCCCGGGATCGGCGGGTCGGCGCGCACCCAGTCCTGCGGCTGCCAGTCGGTGCGGCGCGCCGGCGGGTTGGTGAAGGCGATGCAGGCGCGGGCAGGGTCGGCATCGGATTCGGGTGTGACGCGGCGCACCAGCATGCCGGCGGCGCGGCGCGCGGCTTCCAGGCGCTGGCGGTGCTCGGGGCTGTCGGTGCGTTCCAGGATGGCTTCCAGCGCCTCGATCTGCTGGACCGGGCGGTTGAGGCGGCGCAGCGCCTCGGCGATCACGATGAGCGGGGCGACCTCGGGCTCGCCATAGGGGGCGAGCTGGAAGGCGCGCCAGCCGGCCTGCAAGGCGCGCTGGTTGTTGGGCGGGGTGTTGGCGAGTTGCGCCTGGGCCAGCGACAGCCAGTGGCCGGGCGTGATCGGCTGCCCCATGCCGATGCGTTCTTCCCAGGCGGTGGCGGCGGCGGTGTAGTCGCGCCTGCCCTCGGCTTGGCCGGCCCGCAATTCCGCTGCCGCGCGCTGCTGCGGCGACGCCCCGGCGGGGAAGCGGCGCTGCATCTCCTGCAGGTAGGCGGTGGCGTCGCGCCCCAGCCCCGGGAGGTCGAAGCTCTGCGCGGCCGCAAGGCCCGGCATGGCGAGCGCAAGGAGAAGCAGCAGGCGGATCAGGCGCATGTGGTGCGGTTCCAGTCGTGGCACGCGGCGCGGCGAGCATGCCATGGCGCGCGGCGCAGCGCACGTGACGAGAGCGACACGGTCGCGGTGCCGGATGAAGGACTTCAGGCCGCGGCGGCCCGGCGCGGGGCGGTCAGTCCGCGTCGCGCAGGAAGGCGGCGAAGGTCGCGGCGGCGGCCATCAGGTCAGCAGTGTCCATCGCTTCCCGTGGGTTATGGCTGCCATGCGCGTTGCGGATCAGCAGCAGGCCGGTCGGGATGCCCTGCGCGGCGAAGTTCGCGGCATCGTGACTGGCTGGCGAACCCAGCGGCGTGGTCGCCACGCCCATGCGCGCGGCCGCGGCGGCGAGAGATGCCTGCAGCGCCGCATCGCACGGCCCGAGCGGTGCGGCGTTGCGCGCGCCGCGATCGATGGTGACGCCCCGGCGCGCCGCGGTGGCATCGAGGATGGTGTGAAAGCGGCGTTCCAGCGCAGCCAGGTGGTCGGCGTCGTAGGCGCGCAGGTCGATCGAAAACGTGAAGTCGCCGGCCACGACGGTGATTTCGTGCTTCGCCGCATCGGTGTGGAAGCGGCCGATGGTGACTGCCATGGCGCGGCCGGCCGCGTCTTCCTCCGCCCAGAGCGCATCCAGGGCGGTGAAGATCTCGGCGCCCGCCAGCGCGGCGTCGCGACGGAAGCGGCGGGGCAGGCCGACATGCGCGTCCTCGCCGGTGATGCGGATGGCGGCGTGGCGGATGTTGCCCGGGATGCCGGTGCAGATGCCGATCGGCACCCCGGCCTCGAGCAGCGAGGGCGCCTGTTCGATATGCGCTTCGAGGAAGCAACGGATCGGCCCTTCCGGCAACAGGCGGCGGCCGGGGGCGATGGCGGACGCGTCGCCGCCGCAACGCGCGATGTGATCGGCCAGCGTCAGCCCGGTATCGGCGCGCCGACGATCCAGCGCATCGGGCGGCAGGATGCCGAGCGCGGCGCGGCTGCCGACCAGGCCGAGGCCGAACCAGACCGCTTCCTCGCAGCGGAACGCCGCGATGGTGATATCGGCGCGCGGGACGAAGCCGCTGGCGTGCAGGGCGGAGACAGCGGCGAGTGCGGCGATCACGCCCGCCGCGCCGTCGAAGTTGCCGCCATGGCGCACGCTGTCGAAATGCGACCCCAGCAGAATGCGCGGCGCGGCGCGGTCGGTACCCGGCCAGGTGAAATAGAGATTCGCCGCGGCGTCCTGCGTGATGTCGAGCCCCAGCCGCCGCGCTTCGGCGATGGCGAGCGCATGCGCCGCGTTCTCGCGGTCGTCGAAGGCGTGGCGCGTGATGCCGGGCGGGTCGGCGCCGATCGCCGCCAGCGCATCGAGCATCGCCGCGACGCGCGGGGTTTCCGCCGCGATCGCCGCTGCCAGGCTCACGCGCCGAGTTCCGCGAGGATTTCAGCCGTGTGCTGCCCCAGCGCCGGCGCCAGCGCGTGCCAGTGGCCGAGGCCGGGCAGCATGGGCACCGGGACCTCGCCCAGCTGCGGCTGCGGGATGCGGGTGGCGGCGCCGGTGGCGACGACGTGTTCATTCGCCAGCCAGTCGAGCGGTGAGTTCACGCGGTCCGCCAGCAGCCGGGCGCCCTGCAGCCGCGCCACCCAATCCGCGGAGTCCCGCTTGGCGAAGGCGGCGCGCACGATGGCATACAGCGCCTCGCGATTCTCCCAGCGCAGCGGGAAGGACGCGAAGCGCGGATCGGACTTCGCGTCCGGGATGTCGATCACGTCGCAGATCGTGAGCCACTCGGCTTCGCGCACCAGCGTGATCATCACCCAGGCGCCGTCGGCGGCCTGGTAGGCGCCGGCAGGAGCGTTCGGCGGCGCGGCGGATTTGCCCTGGTAGCCCCATTCGCCGATCTGGTGCGTCAGCAGGTTCGACGCCGCCGCCATGAGCGACATGTCGATGATGCGCCGGCGCGGCGCGTTGTCCTGCAGGCGCGCGGCCAGCGCCACCTGCACCGCGGCGAAGGCGTGGATGCCCGTCGCCATGTCGGCGATGAAAGGGCCGGCCTTGTGCGGCGCGCCGTCCGCACCGGCATTCAGCGCGACGAAGCCTGAGAAGGCCTGCGCGACGGAATCCGTGCAGGGCCGTTCGCGATACGGGCCGGACTGCCCGAAACCGGAGATCGACAGGCAGACGGCATCGGCCTTGGCGTTCTCGGGGCCAAGGCCGATGCGCGCGGCGACACCGGGGCGGAAGGCCTCGATCAGCACATCGGCCTGCGCGGCCAGTTTCGCCGCGGCGGCGCGGCCTTCATCCGACTTCAGGTCCAGCACGACCGACCGCTTGCCGCGGTTGAAGCAGACCGTCATGACCGACACGCCATCCTTCGCCGAACCGAGGCCGCGCGACCAGTCGCCCTCGGCCGGTTCCAGCTTGATGACATCGGCACCGCAGGCGGCGAGCATCATGCCGCAATAGGGGCCGGCAATGCCCTGGCCGGCATCCAGCACGCGGATGCCCCTGTAGGGGCGCATCGCCTCGTCCATCGCGTTTCCTCCAGCACGTTTCCGGGCCTATCCTGACGCGAAGACGCCACAAGGGAAGGGGATGCCATGAGGATCACGCGACGCGGGGTGCTTGCCGCCACGCTGGCCACGCCGGCGCTGGCGCAGGACTGGCCGACGCGCCCGGTGCGCTGCATCGTGCCTTATCCGCCGGGCGGGCCGACCGACCTGGTCGGGCGCGTGGTGGCGATGCGCGCGCAGCAGGAGCTCGGCCAGCCGCTGGTCATCGAGAACAAGCCGGGCGCGTCCGGCACCATCGGGTCGGCGGAGGTGGCGCGCGCCGCGCCCGATGGGCAGGTGCTGCTGGTCAACGCCTCGGCGCATGTCATCATCCCGCACATCAACCGCAGCCTGCCGTACGACGCGCTCAACGACTTCACGCCGGTGACGAACATGGCGATGGTGCCGCTGGTCGCGCTGGTCAATCCGCGGCTTCCCGTGCGGTCGCTGCGCGAACTCGCGGATCATGCCAAGGCCAATCCGGGGCGGGTGTCCTACGCGTCGTCGTCGATCGGCGGGGCGCAGCACCTGGCCGGCGAGATGTTCAAGCAGATCGCGGGGGTGGACATGGTGCACATCCCCTATCGCGGCGCCGGGCCGGCCATCCAGGACCTGATCGCGGGCAATGTGCAGGTGATGTTCGACAGCGTGCCGGCCGGCGCGGGGGCGGTGCGGGAAGGGCTGTTGCGGCCGCTCGCGGCGCTGAATGCGCGGCGCGTGCCGGTCTATCCGGACCTGCCCAACGCCGCCGAGGCCGGCTTCCCGGACATGGTGATCTCCACCTGGTACGGCATCTGGGCGCCGCCGCGCACGCCGATGGCGATCGCCGAACGGATGCAGCGCGCCGTGGCCGTGGCGGTGCAGGACCCGGAGGTGCGCGCGCGCCTCGCGCCGCTCGGCGCCGACCCGGTGGCCGATACGCCCGCCGCCTTCGACGCCTTCTGCCGCAGCGAATCGCAGAAGTTCGGCGCCATCGTGCGCGCCGCCAACATCCGGATGGAATGATGCGCGCGATCGTCTGCGAATCCTGGCGCGACTTCGATGCGCTGGAGTTGAAGGACATCGCGCCGCCGGCCATGCGCCCGCGTGGTGTGCGCATTCGCGTGGAGGGCGCGGGCGTATCCTTCGCAACGCAGCTGGTGGTGGCGGGGAAGTATCAGCGCCGACCGCCGCTGCCCTTCGTGCCGGGCACGGAGGTGGTCGGCACCGTGATCGAAGCGGCATCCGATGCAGAGGCCCCGCCACCCGGCACGCGTGTCTTCGCCGTGCTCGACTGGGGTGGCTATGCCGAGGAAGCGGTGGCGGACGACATCCATGTCGTGCCGATCCCGGATGGGCTGCCGCTGGAACCGGCGGTGGCCTTCCCGATCTCGTACCCCACCGCCGGTTCGGCCCTGCTGTGGCGTGCGCGGGTTGCGCCGGGCGAGTGGGTGCTGGTGCAAGGCGCGGCAGGCGGCGTCGGCCTGGCGGGGGTGGAGATCGCGAAGGCGATGGGCGCGCGGGTCGTGGCGCGCGCGGGGGCAGCGAAGCATGAGGTGCTGCGCGCGCGCGGCGCGGATGTGGTGCTGGACAGCGCGTTGCCGTTCCGCGACGCGGTGGTCGCGGCGACCGGCGGCGGCGTGGCCTGCGTTCTGGATACCATCGGCGGCCCGAGTTTCGATGAATCGCTGCGCTGCCTCGCCGATGGCGGCACGCTGGTGGTGATCGGCTTCGCCGGCGGCGGCATCCCGACCGTCGCGGCCAACCTGCTGCTGCTGAAGAACATCGCGGTCGCGGGGGTGAACTGGGGCACCTATGTCGGCTGGTCGCCCGGCGACAGACGCGCATTACATGCGCCCCGCGCGCGCGCATTGTGGGTGCAACTGATGGCGTGGTGGCAGGCCGGCGCGTTGCGGCCGGAAGTCCACGCCACCTTCCCGCTCGCGCAGTTCCGCGAGGCGATGGCCGAGGTGCGTGAACGCCGCAGTGCCGGTCGCGTGATCCTGGCCCCGTGAGCGATGCGCGGGACCATCGCGGCATCGCGCTGATCGTCGCCTCCGCGCTGTTCATGCAGAACCTGGACAGCGCGGTGCTGGCGACCGCGCTGCCCGCCATGGCGCGCGACCTGAACGAGGACCCCGCGCGGCTGGGCGCGGCCATCACATCCTACCTGGTCGCGCTGACGGTGTTCATCCCGTTCTCCGCCTGGATCGCCGACCGCTTCGGCGCCAAGCGCGTGTTCATGCTGGCCATCCTGGTGTTTGTCGCGGCATCGGTGCTGTGCGGCCGCGCGCAAAGCCTGGGCGAGCTGGTCGGCTTTCGCATCCTGCAGGGTATCGGCGGGGCGATGATGGTGCCGGTCGGGCGCCTGCTGCTGCTGCGCGACGTGCCGAAGAAGGACATGCTGTCCGCCATGGCCTGGCTGACCATGCCCGCGCTGCTGGGGCCGGTGACGGGGCCGCCGCTGGGCGGCGTGCTGACCGACTTGTTCTCCTGGCGCGCGGTGTTCTGGATCAACGTGCCGATCGGGCTGATCGGCTTCGTGCTGGTGGCATGGAAGATCCCCGCCGTGGCGCCGACACGCCCAGGGCCACCGGACCTGGTGGGCCTTGCGCTGACCGGTGCTGCGCTGGCGCTGGTGATGTTCGGGATCGAGACGGTCGGGCGCCACGTCGTTCCGGGCTGGGTCTCGGTGGTGGCGTTGGCGCTGGGGCTGGGCGCCGGCGTGATGGCGGTGCGCCACATGCGGCGGCGGGCGCGCCCGGCGGTGGATCTCTCGCTGTTCCGAATCGCGAGTTTTCGCGACCCTGCGCTGGCGGGCAGCATTTTCCGCAGCGGTGCGGGCGCGGTGCCCTTCCTGATACCGGTCATGCTGCAGATCGGCTTCGGCATGAGCGCATCGCAATCCGGCTTCGTGTCCTTCGCCACGGCGCTGGGTGCCTTCGCGATGAAGCCGCTGGTGCGGCCGCTGCTGAAGCGCACGGGATTCCGCGCCGCGCTTGTCGGCAATGGCGTGGTGGCCGCGGCGGGTATCGCGGCACTTGCGCTGTTGACGCCGGCCTGGCCCGCCGCGGCGATCTTCCTGCTGCTGGCCGCCGGCGGCCTGGCGCGCAGCCTGCAGTTCACCGCGCTGAACACCCTCGCCTTCGCCGATGTGCCGACGGAACGCATGTCGGCCGCGACGGCGTTATACGGGACATTGCAGCAATTGACGCCGGCGCTGGGGGTGGTGCTGGCGACGACCACGCTGGAGGCGTCATTGGCGCTGTCGGGCCGCGGCGCGCTGGCGGTGGCGGATTTCTCCTGGGGCTTCGTGGTCGCGGCGGTGGTTGTGCTGGCCTCGGTGCCGCTGCATGCGCGGTTGGCGCCGGATGCCGGCGCCGAAGTGTCGGGCCACCGTCGCTAGAACAGCTCCATCAGCTTCGCGTGGTCGTCGAGTTCGCTCGGCGCCCCCTCGAAGATGAATTTCCCCGAGCGCATCACCAGCACGCGGTCGGAGACGGCGAAGGCCTCGCGCACGTTCTGCTCCACCAGCAGGATCGCCATGCCGCGCGATTCGCGCAGGGCCGCGATCGGGCGGATCAGGTCCTGGAACAGCTTCGGCGCCAGGCCGATCGAGGGTTCGTCGAGCAGCAGAACACGCGGGCGGGTCAGCAGCGCGCGGCCGATCGAGACCATCTGCTGTTGCCCGCCCGACAGCGTGCCGGCGCGCCGGGTGCGGAACTCCTTGATGCGCGGCAGCACGTCCAGGACTTCGTCCACGCGTTCGCGCTGGCCGGATTTCGGCACGCCGGCCGACCACAAGGCGAGGCCGAAGATCTCTTCGACCGTGAGGTCGGGGAATACGCCGCGCCCCTCGGGCACCAGCGCGACGCCGGCCGCGCCCATCGCCGCCGGGCTGTGCTGGCCCGGTTGTTCGCCGAACACGCGCAACGTACCGGCCGAGGGCCTATGCAGCCCGAACAGCACGCGCAGCAGCGTCGATTTGCCCGCCCCGTTGTGGCCAATCAGACACAGGATCTCGCCATCGTTCAGCGTGAGCGAGACATCCTGCAGCACGTCGCGTCCGCCGAAGCCGGCGGTGAGGCCAAGCGCCTGGATCGCGGGTGCCTGTGCCTGGCCCGGCCGCTTCAGACCGTCGGTGCTCGCCGGGCTCATGCCGCCTCCTGTGGGCGATCGCCGAAATAGATCGCTGCCAGCGCCGGGTCGCGCAGGATCGATTGCGGGTCGCCCTCTGCCAACACGCGGCCCTGGTCGAGGAAGGCGATGCGATCGGACAGTTCCGCCACCACGTCCAGGTTGTGCTCGATCAGGCAGATGGCGACGCCGCGCGCGGTGGCGGCGCGCAGCAATTCTCCGAAGCGCAGCCGCGACGACAGGTCGAGCCCCGAGGCCGGTTCGTCGAGCAGCCAGATATCGGCATCGGCCGCCAGGACGCGTGCCATCGAGAGGAACTTTCGCTCGGCATAGGCTAGGTCCACCGCCCGCGCATCGGCAAGCGCGGACAGGCCCGTGGCCTCAAGCGCGGTCACCGCGCGGTCTTCCCGGGTGGCCCGCGCGCGGGCGCCGCCGGGCTGCCAGAACCACGCCGCGGTCTCGGTCGCTGCCAGCACGTTCTCGCGTACCGTCATGTGGGTGAACAGCCGCAGGTCCTGGAAGGATCGCGCAACGCCCAGCCGCGCCACCTGCCAGGGCTTCAGCCCCATGACCGGCTTGCCGCGGACATGCGCGGTGCCGGAATCGGCGCGGAGATTGCCGGTGATGAGGTTGAAGGTGGTGGTCTTGCCCGCGCCATTCGGCCCGACGAGAGCGGTCACCTGCCCCGCCGGCAGCGAGAGCGAGACGCCCGCCACCGCCTGCACGCCGCCGAAGGCGCGCGCCAGGTTCTCGGATTTCAGCAGCACCTCGGTCACGAGGTGGACCTCCCCTTGGTCTGGTCGCCGACCAGGCCGGCGGGGCGGAAGATCATCAGCAGCGTCATCGCGAGGCCGTAGATGATCTGCTGCACGGCGCCGACCTCGGTCGGCGGGATGAAGGGGATGAAGGACAGCACGGCGGGCAGCGACAGCAGCATGATGGCACCCACCAGCGGCCCCCAGAGCGTGCCGGTGCCGCCGATGATGACCATCGCCATGATCTGGATCGACTGGTCGAGCGTGAAGGATTCCACGTTGATGAAGGACAGGTGCAGCGCATAGAGCGCGCCCGCCACGCCCGCACCGGCGCAGGCGAAGGCGACCGCGAGGGTCTTCGCGGCATTGACGTTCTTGCCCAGCGCCTCGGCCGCGCTGTCGGCGTCGCGGATGGATTGCAGCGTGCGCCCGAAAGCGCCGCGTTGCAGCCGGGCGGTGAGGAACAGGATGAGCGCGAGCGCAGCCAGTGCCAGCGGCAGCACCGGGACCACGGTGCCGAAAATCTCGGGGCGCGGAATGCCCACCAAGCCGCCGATGCCGCCCGTCAGCGGCTTCAGCTCCGCGAACAGCGTCGCCGCCACCATCTGCAAGCCGAGCGACGCGGCGACGAAATATTCGCCCCGCACGCGCAGTGCCGGAAGCGCCAGGCACAGCGACAGCCCGCCCGCGATCAACGCGGCCACGAAGCAGGCCAGGAAGGGGTCCGGCACCAGCAGCAGCGCCACCTGCGCGCCGCCATAGGCCCCCAGCCCGAAGAACACCGCATGCGCGACCGAGAAGATGCCCGCATAGCCGACGATGAAGTTCAGCGTGGAGGCCAGGATGCCGGAGATCGCGGCGAGCGTGGCCAGGTTCAGCAGGAAGGCCGTCATCGCGTCTGCACCACGCCGAAGATGCCGCTCGGGCGAAAGATGATGAAGCCGAACAGCACGAGGAAGGACACCGCCTCCGCCCATTGCGTATCGACGAATTGCAAGGCGAGGCTTTCCGCGATGCCCAGCATCATGCCGGCCAGCGCTGCCCCGCGCAGCGAGCCGATGCCGCCCACGATGGTCGCAGCGATCGAGATCAGCATGACCTGGTGGCCGATCGCCTCGTTCAACCCGGTGGTCATCACCGTGACGATCGCCGCCGGGGCCGCGAGCGCCGAGCCGATCGCAAACGCCAATACCGACAGCCCATTCGACGACAGCCCGTAGGTGCGCACCAGGTCCGGGTTCTGCGACAGCGCGCGTAGCCCCACCCCCGCCGGATGGCGCGTCAGGAACACTGTGAGCGCGATGAACAGCACCGCCGCCGTCGCCAGCGAGATCCACAGCATGGGGGCGACGAACACATCCGGCAGGATCTCGGCCGAGAAGGACAGCGGCGTGTCCACCGTGGCGAAGCCGCGCCCGGCGATCATGCCGATCACGTTCTGCACCACGATGCCGACGCCGAAGGCCGCGACGAAGACCGTGAAGAAGGATCCCTCGTGCCGCTGGATCGGACGATAGACGTAGCGTTCCATCGCCACGCCGAAGGCCATCGCCGCCAGCACCGCCGCCGCTGCCCCCGCCCAGCCAGGCCATCCCGCCCGCCAGGCGAACAGGAACACGTAGCCGGCGATGGTGAAAGCGGTGCCGTGCGCGACGTGGAAGATCTTCGTCGCGCCGAAGATCAGCGCGAAGCCCGCCGCGGTGAGCGCATAGATCGCGCCCACCTGCAGCCCGTTGAGCAGCAGTTGCAGGAACAGCACGGGGCGGTCCCGTTCAGCCGATGGCGACGAATTGCTGGCCGCGGATCTCGTTGACCTGCATCTGCGTAAGCATGTTGCCCTGCTCGTCGAACTCGCCTTCGCCGCCGACCAGGTCGAATTTGCGGGTGGCCAGCATGGCGGCCCGCAGGCTGTCGCCGTTCACCGTGCCGCCGGCGGTTTCCACCTGCTTGGCCAGCAGCCCGAACAGGTAGGCCGCGTTGTAGTAGTTGGCGTGGTAGACCAGCGGCGGCTGGCCAAAACGCGCCCGGAAGTCGGTGGCAAAGCGGCTGGTCAGCGCATGCGCGCCGGTCAGGTCCAGCTTCTGCGAGGTGAACAGCGCGCCCTCGGCCTCGGGCATGGTGCGCAGGCTGTCGATGCCGAAGGCGGAGTAGGAGCAGATCGTCTGCGTCACGCCATTGTCGCGCAGCGCCTTCACGATCTGCGCATTCTGCGCACCGAAGGATGCGACATAGACCGCATCGGGGCGGGTCTGGCGCACCCGCGCCACCACGGGGCCGAATTGCTGCGCGGCGCGCGGCACCGAGAAGCTGCCCACCAGCTCGCCGCCATGGCGCGGCAGCGTGCCGCGCAGCTGGCCCAGGATGCCATCGCCCAGCGGGTCGTCCACATAGATCAGCGCGACGCGCCTGGCGTTCCGCTGCCGCACCAGGAACGGCACCATCACCTGCACTTCCAGATGTGCCAGCGCGATGACGTTCCAAAAATAGGGCGACAGCCCCGCCAGGTCGGGCCCCACCGCGCCGCCATTCACCATGATGGTCTTGGCGCGGTCGCCGATCGGCGCGACCGCCTTGGACGTCGCGGTCCAGGACACCAGCACCCAATGCGCGCGGTCCACGCTGATCAGCTTGTTCATGCCGACCACGGAGGGCTGCGGCAGCGCCTGGCTGTCCTCGGATTGCAGACGCACCGGGCGGCGCAGCAGGTTGTCGGCGGCGATGTGCTGGAGCGCCACCTGCGCGCCGCGGGTGAAGGCCTCGCCGAATTCGGCGCTCGGCCCGCTCATGGGGAACAGCGAGCCCATGACGTAAGGCTCGGCGGTCTGGGCGATCGCGGGGCGGATGAAGGGGAGCGCGAGGCCGGCGGCAAGCGCGCCGCGGCGGCCGATCTTGGGACCGGGCATGGACGATAACTCCCTCATGCGGGCTGGCGCCTTGTGGCGTCGCCCTTGTGGCGCGGAGCCTCCGCCCGTGAAGGCGCCGCTGTCAACCGTGCGGCAGGCGGAATCCCGGCTCGTCCCATTGCATCGCGACCAGCTTTCCGCTGGTCGACAGCGTGATATACGCGGTGCGCATGTCGGCCCCGCCGAAACAGATGTTCGTCGGCATGCGTTCGGGCATCTTCACCACGCGCAGGATCTCGCCGGCGGGCGAGACGGTGGTGATCTCGCCGGCCACCAGCGTGGCCACGATGATGTTGCCGGAGGCCGCGATGGCGATGGAATCGAGCCGCCGGTAGCCGGGGAACTGGCAGAGCACGCGGCCGCCATTCGATGACGGCCAGGCTTCCTTGCGCAGCTTCCCGGGCGCCTCGACATCCCATGCCCAGAGCCGGCCGGTCTCGGTCTCCGCCACATACATCGTCTTGCCGTCCGGGCTGATGCCGATGCCGTTGGCGCCGCCGAAGATCGGGAAGGCAGCCTCGACCGCGCCGGTGCCATCCGCCTTCGCCCAATACGCCCCGCCATGGTCGCGGTCGCGCGCGCGCACCTTGCCGAGGTCGCTGAACCAGAAGCCGCCATGGGCGTCGAACATCAGGTCGTTGGGGCCGCGCAGCGGGCGGCCATCGACGGCGCGGATCAGTGTCTCGACCGCGCCGGTGGCGGGATCGACGCGTTCGATCCGCCCGCCGGAGTAGTCCGCCGCCTGGAAGCCGGGCCGCAGCAGGCCCGGTTCCTCATGCCAGGAAAATCCGCCATTGTTGCAGACGTACAGCTTACCGGCAGGCCCCAGCGCCAGGCCGTTGGGCGCGCCGGTCACGGTCGTGATGGTGGATTTCGCCCCGTTCGCGGCGACGCGGGTGATGCGCCGCGCCTCGATCTCGACCAGCGCAACCGAGCCATCCGCCATGCAGACCGGGCCTTCGGGAAAGCGCAGCCCATCCGTGACGATGCGCAGGTCGGGGGTCTCGACGGTGACGGTCATGGCGCTTCCTTCCCTGGTTGACCCGATGATGGCGCGCCGCGCGCGTGCTGCGAAGCCTTGACGGCGGCGCCGGGCCGCCGGAGCGTTCCGCCCCATGACCACGCCCGATCCCGTGACGCTGTCCGTCCTCGACAACCGCTTCCGCGCCATTGTCGAGGAAATGGGCGAGGCGATGCTGCGCACCGCCTATTCGCAGATCCTGAATTCGTCCCGCGACTTCTCGATCGCGCTGTGCGATTCGCAGGCGCGGCTGCTGGCCCAGGCGGACCATATCCCGATTCATGTCGGTGCGATGCCCTTCGCCGTGCAGGCGGTGGTCGATGCCTTCGGCAACGCGGTGCAGGAAGGCGACATCTACCTGCTGAACGACCCGTATCACGGCGGGTCGCATTTGCCGGACCTGACCATCATCGTGCCGGTCTTCGCGGAGGGGCGGCTGCTGTTCTGGTCGGTGGTGCGCGCGCACCACACCGATATCGGCGGCGGCACGCACGGCGCCTACAACCCCGCCGCGACCGAGATCTTCCAGGAAGGGCTGCGCCTGCCGCCGATCCTGCTCGGGCAGAACCGCGTGCCGCGCGCCGACCTGGTGCGCATGATCGTCACCAACACCCGCCTGCCGCGGGAGGTGCGCGGCGACCTGATGGCGATGATCGGCGCCGCGCATCTGGGCGAAAAGCGGCTGCTCTCGGTGGTCGCGAAGCATGGCGCGGCGCTGGCG
Organism: Rhodospirillales bacterium Ga0074136; assembly: GCA_001464375.1. Lineage (GTDB taxonomy): Bacteria > Pseudomonadota > Alphaproteobacteria > Acetobacterales > Acetobacteraceae > Neoroseomonas. Next base: position 33,376 of record LNEW01000145.1, read on the forward strand.
GAAGCGGCGGCTGCGGGCATCCTGGCGCTGTCGGAGGCCCATGCGCGGCGCATCATCGCCTCCTGGGCCGAGGGCACCTGGAAGGGCGAGGCGTTCCTGGACGATGACGGCTTCGGGCAGCAGGATATCGCGATCCGCGCCACGGTCACGAAGAAAGGTGATTCGCTCATCGTGGACCTGTCGGACTCCGCGCCGCAGGTCCCGTCCTTCCTCAATTCCTCCTGGCCCAACACGGCCAGCGCGGTGCGCATGGCGATCGCCTTCCTGCTCGACCCGGAGGTGGCGAAGAACGATGGCTGCTTCCGCCCGATCGAGATCATCGCCAGGCAGGGGACCATCGTCTGGCCGCACGAGGGCGCGCCGGTGACCATGTGCACCTCCCACTGCTCGAACGAGATCGTGGAAGCGGTGGTGAAGGCACTGGCGAATGCCTGCCCGGAGCGCGCCATGGGCGGCTGGGGGCGGCGCTTCCGCGTGGCGATCAAGGGCAGCGACGCGCGGCGCCCGGGGCGGTCCTTCGTGTGGCACCTGTTCCATGCGCGGCCGGGCGGCGGCGGCTCATCCAAAGGCGATGGCTGGTCGAGCGCCGGCGAATGGCATTCGGCCGGCGGGCTGAAGTTCGGCAGCGTGGAGATGGCCGAGGCGCGCTTCCCGCTGTTCTTCGAAAAGCATGAATTGCGGCCCGGCAGCGCGGGGGATGGGACCCATCGCGGCGGCTTCGGTGGCGAGTTGGTGATGCGGCTGGAGACGGATGGCGCGTCGGTCGCGAATACCGCCGGCGACGGTGTGCGCTACGGCGCGGCCGGGATGCTCGGCGGGCACGACGCGGCGCCGCACCACTACACGCTGAATCGCGCCGACGGCACCTCGCGCGACCTGCGCACCAAGGAAGTCGGCATCCCCCTCGCGCCGGGAGACACCCTGCATGTCCGCGCGGGCGGCGGCGGCGGCTGGGGGCCGCCGGAGAAGCGCGACCCCGCGGCGCGCGCGCGGGACGCCGAGGAGGGACTGCTGTGAGCGGGCCGGATGATCGGAGCGACGAGGCACGCCAGGCGATGTCCTACCGCATCGGTGTCGATGTCGGCGGCACCTTCACCGACGTGGTCTGCGTCGCGGCCGACGGCACTACCACCCTCGCCAAGGCCGCCAGCACGCCGGCCGACCAGAGCGAGGGCGTGATCGCCGGCCTGGCCGTGCTCGCCGGTCGTCTCGGCCTGGCACTGCCTGACCTGCTGGCACGCACCGAGCGCATCGTGCACGGCACCACGGTCGCGACGAATGCGTTGCTCGAACGCAAGGGTGCGCGCGTCGCGATGCTCACCACCGAGGGGCATCGCGACGTCATCGAGATGCGCGAGGGGCTCAAGCCCGAGCGCTACGACCTGCGGTTGCCGGCCGCGCCCGCCCTGGTGCCGCGCCGCCTGCGGCTTCCCGTGCGCGAACGCATCCGCCCCGATGGGCGCGTCGAGGTGCCGCTCGACCGCGCGTCGCTCGATGCCGCCATCGCGAGGCTCAAGGCCGAAAAGGTCGAGGCCGTCGCGATCTGCTTCCTGCATTCCTGGCGCGACGACAGCCACGAACGTGCCACCGCCGATGCGGTGCGCGCGGCGCTGCCCGGCGTGTTCGTCACCACCTCCGCCGAGGTGCTGCCGCAGATCAAGGAATTCGAGCGCTTCTCGACCGCCTGCGTGAATGCCTATGTCGGGCCGGTGGTGTCGCGGTATCTCGCGCGGCTGCGCGGGCGCCTGGCCGAGGCGGGCTACGGCGGCCCGGTCTTCGTGATCCTGTCGCATGGCGGCGTCGCGCCGGTCGAGGAAGCCGCGCGGCTCGCCGCCGGGACCGCGCTGTCGGGCCCCGCGGGTGGCGTCGCGGCGGGGGTGGCGCTGGCGCAGCGCGGATTGGGGCGGGACCTCATCACCTTCGATGTCGGCGGCACCTCCACCGACATCGCCCTGGTGCAGGATGGCGAGGCGACGCTGGGGCGCGGGCGCACCGTCGCCGGCGAACGCATCGCGCTCGAGAGCCTGGATATCGTGACGCTCGGCGCCGGCGGCGGCTCGATCGGCCATGTCGGCGCGGGTGGCACCCTGCAGGTCGGCCCGCGCAGCGCGGGCGCGGTGCCGGGGCCGGTTGCCTATGGCCAGGGCGGCACCGAACCGGCGGTGACGGATGCCAACCTGGTGCTTGGCTACCTCGATGCGGACAACTTCCTCGGCGGTGCGCGGACGCTCGACCGCGACGGCGCGCTGGTGGCGTTCGGGCGGCTTGGTGCGGCACTCGGCATCGATGCCATGGCGGCGGCTGAGGGGGTGCATCGGCTGGCCAATGTCCGCATGGCGGATGGCATCCGTGTCGCCACCGTGCGCCGCGGCGTGGACCCGCGCGATTTCACGCTGCTGGCGTTCGGGGGTGCCGCGGGGCTGCATGCCAGCGCCGTGGCGCGCGAACTGGGCGTCACGCGCATCGCCGTGCCGGTCTTCGCGGCGGGGCTGTCTGCCTGGGGCATGCTGCACACCGATTTGCGCTACGAGATGGCGCGCAGCGAGATCGGCACCGGCGGCGTGCCGGATGATGCCGCGCTGCGCACCATCTGGGCCGGGCTCGAATCCGAAGGTCGCGCGCGCGTCGGCGCCTGGTTCGGCGGCACGGTCGAGACGAAGCGCGCCGCCGACATGCGCTACGGCGAACAGGTCTTCGAGATCGCCGTCCCGCTGGAAGCCGTGGCCTGGGACACGCCGGGCCTGACGCAGCGCGTGACGGACGCCTTCCACGCCCGCCACGAATCCCTGTTCACCTACGCGCTGGACGGGGAGGAGGTGGTGCTGGTCAATGCACGCTTGGCGGTGATCGGCCGGCTGCCGCCGATGCCCGCGCCGCATGCCGCCGGCGTGCGCGCACCAGCCGCGCGCTTGGCCACGCGCCGCGCGCGGCTCGACGGGGCCGCGGCCGACCTGCCGGTCTTCGACTTCGCCGCGCTGGCCGATGGGCAGGCCATTCTCGGTCCGGCCATCGTCGAGAGCGACACCACCACCGTCCTGCTGCTGCCGGGCGATCGCGCCGAGATGGATGCGCGCGGCTGGCTTTCGGTCACATTGCCCGGGGAGGGCTGAGCCCGCCATGATCCTGGACTCCAGCGCCGCCTGGATGCCGCCACCGGGCCATTCCGGCCGCTGGATCCTCGCCTGCGCCGCCGGGTCCGCGGTAGGCCTGGTGCTGGCCACGGTGTGGAACGCGCTGGTCTTGCCGGGCATCGCGCCCGGACTTGCCGACATCCCGCGGCTGGCGCCGCTGCTGCAGGCCCTCGCCGGCGCCATCCTCGGCGCCTGCCTGGGTGCGGCGCAGGCCGCGGTGCTACGGGCGCCCTACCCGGACCTGCCCTTCGCAGCCTGGGTCGCCGCCACCGCCGCGGCGGGCTACGTCGCGGCCCTGGGTCTGGGCCTGATCTATGGCGTGCTGGCGCAGCACGCCGGCAGCATGCCGATCGTTGTCTTCGTGCTGGCGGGCGCCGCGTTGAAGGGCGTTCTGAGCGGATTGTCCTTCGGCTTCGCGCAGGGCCGCGTGCTCGACCGTGTGGTGGCGGAGCGCGCGTCCTGGACACGCGTGGTGATGATCGGCTTCCTGCTCGGCACGCTGCTCGGCAGCATGCGCTGGCTGATCCTGCCGATGTCGCGGGACCCGATGGAGCTGCTGCTCGGCGCGGTGTTCGGCGGGGCGCTGGAGGGTCTGGCGCTCGGCCTGGTGACGGCCGGCGCCTTCCGCTTCATGCCGCCGCGTGAAGCTCCGCGATCGCCGCCGTGAGGTTCTCCCGCGCCCGCGCTTCATAGACGGTGGACAGGCGCGTGCGGAAGATCGCCGGCGCGGCCAGGAAGCGCGCCAGCACCGCGCCGCGCCCGGCGCGCCAGCGGGCTTCGTCCACCGCCGCGTATTCGCGCCGCAGGAAGCCGGTGTTGCGGTCGAATACCTCCGGCGCCTCGGCCAGCGGCGTGAGGTCGAGGTCGAGCAGTCGCTGCACCCGGCAATCCGTCCCGCCATAGGCCAGGTGATCGGCGGTGGCGCGGATGGCGTGCTGCGCCCAGGCGGTGTCGCCCGGCACCAGCGCGGCGAGCAGCGCGGCGGAGGCCTCCTCATTGTCCTTCGCCATCGGGTCGTAGATCGCATCATGGAACAGGATGGCGAGGGCGAGGTCGCGGTCGGCCGCGTCGCCGCCATGCAGCAGGTGACGCAGCCAGAGCAGCCCGACATGTGCGGCGTCGTGGTAGGCGCGGTGGGGTTCGCCGTAGCGCCGGCGCAATTCGACCCCGGCCGCGGCCGAAAGGTCGGCGCGGGCGAGCAGCGCGCCGAAGCCGGCGCGGCACTGGTCGAGATCCTCGGCGAGAGCGAGGGCGGAGCCTTCGCGGCCCTTGCGCGGGGTCATGGCGTCAGCCCTCCCGCCGCAGGGCGATGCGCCCGCCGGTGTCCTCGAGCAGCAGTGTCCCGTCGGGCTGCAGCGCGTAGCGATAGGTCTCGCCGGGCAGCATGCGGATCGGCGTGCAGCCGACCAGGCCGCAGGCGCGGCGCGGGGCCCAGTCCTCGATGGTCAGGCGCAGCCAGGGGCCGGCATCGGGCAGGGACCAGTGGCCGGAGACGGTCATCGCGCGGCCATCCGGCCCGCGGTCGCGGCGCGCGAAGCGGCCATCGGGTTCAAGAGTGATCTCGACCGACTGGCCGCCCTGGGCCGTGCGCCAGGTGCCGGCGAGCGGATTGGCCTGCGCCAGGCCAGGGACCAGCAGCATCGCCGCGAACAGGGCGGCCGTGAGACGGGGGAACATGGTGCGCTCCGGGTGTTCGAAGGCCCTACGCGCGGACCATGCGCGCGCATGCGCGCGGCGGCGCTGAATCGCTTCAGGGCGTCGCGAACACCCGGCCGAGGGCGGTGAGCGGCGCGGTGTCGACGCCTGCGCCCTCCAGCAGCGCCGCCACGCCGAGCGCCGCGCTGTCCAGCACGGGGATGCCGAGCTCCGCCTCCAGCGGCGCCATGCACGGGAGGCCGGGGAGGTTGGTGCTCCAGACCAGGATGGCGTCGGGCGTGGATTCGGCCGCGAGGGCCCGTGCCGCGTCCATGATGGCGCTATCCGGCACGGCGGCGGCGGAGAGGTTGTCGGGGCAGCCGAGGCCACGGGCCGCGAGCGTCTCGATGCCCTCGGCCGCGAAGCCGGCGGCGTGGGCGGCGGCTTCCGCCGCCGCGCCCGGCATCACCAGGGCTACGCGCCGGATGTTCCAGCGCCGCAGCAGGGCCACGGTGAAGATGGCGGTGGTGGTGGCGCGGCAGCCTGCCCCGGCCGACAGCGTGGCGACCAGCGCGCGGTCTGCCGCGAGCCCCAGGGCCGCGCCGCGCGTGCCGTTCCAGCACACCGCCGCAACTCCGGCATGGCCGAGCAGTCGCGCGGCGGTGGCGTAGGATTCGGTGTCGTAGGCGCCGGCCGGCTGCCCGCTGCCATCCGGCGCGTAGGGGATGCGCGCCGCGCAGCCATCCACGCCCGGCAGGTGGCGCAGGATCGCGGCGGTGGTGCGTTCCACCACGCGGTTGGAAGAAGGCAGGATGGTGCCGATGGCGGTGCGGGACATGGCGTCATCATCGCGCGCGGCGGCAGCCGCGCAACCGCGCTCGCGCCCCGGCTACTTCTTGCCGCTCATGCCGAGTTCGGCCTCGATCTCGCGGATGCGCGCGAGCAGCGTGGTGCGCATGCCGGGCGAAGCGTGCGGCTTCAGCCCCGCCAGCGTATCCTTCAATTCGCGCAGCAGCTTTTCCTTCTCGCCACGGCTGCGCTGGATCGGGCGAGCGTCGGAGAATTGACCGTCGCGGCTTCGCATGGGTTCTTCCCCTTTCTGGGTTGGGCCGCGCCGGGCAGGCGCGGCCAAGGGCGTGGCGACGCGGATCAGATGTCCAGCATCAGCCGCCGCGGATCCTCGATGCTTTCCTTCACGCGCACCAGGAAGGAGACCGCCTCCTTCCCGTCCACGATGCGGTGGTCGTAGGACAGCGCGATGTACATCATCGGGCGGATCTCCACCTTCCCGCCGATCGCCATCGGGCGTTCCTGGATCTTGTGCATGCCCAGGATGCCGGACTGCGGTGGGTTCAGGATGGGCGTGGACATCAACGATCCGTAGATGCCGCCGTTCGTGATGGTGAAGGACCCGCCGGCGAGTTCATCCAGCTTCAGCGCGCCGTCGCGGGCCTTCCTGCCGAAGGCGCCGATGGCCTTCTCGATCTCGGCGAAGGACAGCGTGTCGGCATTCCGCACCACGGGCACGACCAGGCCGGACGGCCCGCCCACCGCGATGCCCATGTGCACGAAGTTCTTGTAGACGAACTCGTCGCCGTCGATCTCGGCGTTCACCGCCGGGAATTCCTTCAGCGCGGCAACGCAGGCCTTCACGAAGAAGGACATGAAGCCGAGCTTCACGCCGTGCTTCTTCTCGAAGGCGTCCTTGTATTCGGTGCGCAGCGCCATCGCCGCACCGGTGGTGAGCATGGCGGCGGTGTTCTGCGCTTCCTTCAGGCGGCGCGCGATGGTGGCGCGCAGGCGCGTCATCTTCACGCGCTCCTCGCCCTGCTCCGGCGCGCGGGCGGGCTTGGGCACGGCGGGGGCGACAGCGGCGGGCGCGGGGCGCGCCAGATACTCCAGCACATCGCCCTTGGTGATCCGGCCATCCTTGCCGGTGCCGGAACCGATCGCGCTGGCGGCGGCGCCGCTCTCGGCCATCATCTTGGCGGCGGCGGGCAGGGGTGCTGCGCCCTGCGCCGAGGCCGGCGCCGAGCCCGAGGGCGCGCCCGGCACGGCGACCGGCCCGGTCACGGCGCGCGGCGTCTCGACATGCGGCACCGCGGGCGCGGCGGGGGCCGGCGCGGGTGCGACCGCGGTCGCCTTGGGTGCGGCGGCCGCGCCGCCGGCGAGGATCGACCCCAGCACGGATCCGGGTCCGACCTCGGCCCCCTCGGCCGCGGTGATGGCCTCCAGCACGCCGGCGGAGGGGGCGTTGACCTCGACAGTGACCTTGTCGGTCTCGAGCTCCACCAGCGGCTCGTCGGCCGCCACCGTCTCGCCGGCCTTCTTGAGCCAGCGCGCCACGGTCGCCGAGGAAACGCTCTCGCCGAGCGTGGGAACCAGGATGTCGGTCATGTCTGCCGTCCGTTGATGGTCGTGCCGCGCGTCACAGCCCGAGCGCCGCGCGCACCAGGGCTGCCTGCTGCTGCTGGTGGATGCGCGCCAGGCCCGTCGCCGGGCTCGCGGCATCCTCGCGGCCGACGTAGTCGGGCCGCTTCGCCGTGATGTCGAGCGTCTTCAGCACCGTCTCGATCCGCCGGTCCATGAAGGTCCAGGCGCCCATGTTCGCGGGCTCCTCCTGGCACCACACCACCTCGGCGTTGCGATAGGGGGCGAGCGCCTTGGCCAGGCTGGTCGCCGGGAAGGGGAACATCTGCTCGACGCGCACGATGGCCACGTCGGTGACGCCCTTCTCGCGCCGTTCGGCCAGCAGGTCGTAGTAGACCTTGCCGGTGCACAGCACGACGCGCCTCACCTGGTCCTCCGGCGCGATCGCCTCGGTCTCGGGGATGACGTAGCGGAAGGCGCTGCCGGGGCCGAATTCGGCCAGCGAGCTGACCGCCATCTTGTGGCGCAGCAGCGACTTCGGCGTCATCACCACCAGCGGCTTGCGGTAATTCGCCTTCAGCTGGCGGCGCAGCGCGTGGAAGTAGTTGGCCGGCGTGGTGAAGTTGCATACCCGGATGTTGCGCTCGGCGCACAGCTGCAGATAACGCTCGAGCCGCGCGGAGGAATGCTCCGGCCCCTGGCCCTCGTAGCCATGCGGCAGCAGCATCACCAGGCCGGACATGCGCAGCCACTTCGTCTCACCGGAGGCGATGAACTGGTCGATGATGACCTGCGCGCCATTGGCGAAGTCGCCGAACTGGCCTTCCCACAGGGTCAGCGTATGCGGGTCGGCCAGCGAATAGCCGTAGTCGAAGCCGAGCACGCCGAATTCCGCCAGCAGCGAGTTGAACGCCTCGAACTTCGGCTGGCCCTCGCGGATGTTGTTGAGCGGGACGTATTCGGCCTGGGTCGCCTGGTCGATCAGGTAGGCGTGGCGGTGGGAGAAGGTGCCGCGCTGCACGTCCTCGCCGGACAGCCGCACGCGATGGCCTTCCAGCAGCAGGGTGCCGAAGGCCAGCGCCTCGCCGGTCGCCCAGTCGATGCCCTCGCCGGAGTCGATCGCCTGCTTCTTGGCTTCGAGCTGCCGGACGATCTTCGGGTTGGCGTTGAAGTCGGCCGGCACGCGGCACAGCGCGCCGCCCACCTCGCGCAGCGTATCGAGCGCCACGGCGGTCTCGTGCAGCTTCTCGACCTCCTCGCCGGAGGTCGCGGATTTCAGGCCGGACCAGTGGCCTTCCAGCCAATCCGCCTTGTTCGGCTTGAAGGATTGCGCCGCCTCGAAGGCCTGTTCCAGCGTGGCGTTGAAGGCGTCGTACATCGCCTTCGCCGCCTCGGCGGTCAGGCTGCCCTCGCGCACCAGCTTTTCGGCGTAGAGCGTGCGCGTGGTGCGCATGTCCTTGATGCGGTTGTACATGATGGGCTGGGTGAAGGCGGGCTCGTCGCCCTCGTTGTGGCCGTGGCGGCGGTAGCAGACGATGTCGAGCACGATGTCGGCGCCGAAGGTCATGCGGAATTCGGCCGACATCTTCGCGCAGAACAGCACGGCCTCCGGGTCGTCGCCGTTCACGTGCAGGATCGGCGCCTGGATCGCCTTGGCCACATCGGTGCAGTACAGGCCGGAATAGGCATGCGCGGCGACGGTGGTGAAGCCGATCTGATTGTTGGTGATGATGTGGATGGTGCCGCCGGTGCGGTAGCCGATCAGCTGCGACATCGCCAGCGTCTCGTACACCACGCCCTGGCCGGCGAAGGCGGCGTCGCCATGCAGCAGGATGCCCATGACGGAGCGCCGGCCCTTGGTGTCGCCCGCCATGTCCTGACGCGCGCGCACCTTGCCGGCCACGACTGGATCGACGGCTTCGAGGTGCGACGGGTTGGGCTGCAGCGACAGGTGCACCATGCGCCCGCCGATCTCGATGTCGGTCGAGGTGCCGAGGTGATACTTCACGTCGCCCGAGCCCTGGACGTCGTCGGGGTTGGCGCCGACTCCCTTGAACTCGGAGAAGACCTGCAGGTAGGGCTTCCTGACCGTGTTCACCAGCACGTTGAGGCGGCCGCGATGGGCCATGCCGATGGTCACCTCGTTCACGCCGAGCGGCACGGCGGTCTCGATCACCGCTTCCAGCGCGGGGATGGTGGATTCACCGCCCTCCAGCCCGAAGCGCTTGGTGCCGACGAACTTCCGCGCGCAGAACGCCTCGAAGCCCTCGGCCTTGGTCAGGTCGGCCAGCAGTTCCGTCTTGGTCGCCAGGTCGAAGGCGGTGAGCCAGGGGGCGCCTTCGATGCGCCGCTGGATCCAGGATTTCTGGTCGGGGTCCTGGATGTGCATGAACTCGACGCCGATCGGCCCGCAATAGGAGGCACGGCAGATCGCCATGATCTCGCGCAGCGTCGCGGTGTCCTTGCCGAGCACCATGTCGAGGAAGATCGGCCGGTCCATGTCGGCCTCGGTGAAGCCGTAGGTGCGCGGGTCCAGTTCCGGATGCGCCTTGGGCGCGGTCAGCCCGAGTGGGTCGAGCTGCGCTTCCAGATGCCCGCGTACGCGGTAGGAGCGGATCAGCATCAGCGCGCGCAGGCTGTCGAGCACCTGGCGGCGCGCGGCCTCGGCATTCGCGGCCTGCGCGGCGGGGCTGTCGGTGGCGCGCCGCGCGGCGGCCGGCGTCTCGGGGTCGGGGCCGAAGGCACCGCGAGTGCGCGGGGCCCAGGATGCGCCGGTGGCATCCGTGAGCACCGCCCGCGCCTCGTCGTTCAGCGCCGCGAACAGCTCGGCCATGGAGGGGTCGACGCTGTCGGGCTTCTCGGCCCAGCGGGCATAGAGGTCCGCGAGATAGGCGGCATTCGCGCCGGTCATCGCGGTGGCGAGGACGTCAACTCCGGCCATTGTCTTCTCCGTGCCGACGGGCGGCGCCGCCGGATGTCACGCTCGGGTGGTCTCAGATGCGGGTCGCCGCCGCCCCTGGGTCCAGGGTACGGCGGCGTGGCTTAACATAGGGCGGATGGCGCCTTTGTGGCAGGGCTATCGCCCCGCCGGCACATCAACCCTTCAATGCCTTCACCATGGTCGAGCCCAGCGCCGAGGGGCTGTCGGCCACATGGATCCCGGCGGCCTTCATGGCCTCCATCTTGGCCTCGGCGGTGTCCTTGCCGCCCGAGATGACGGCGCCGGCATGGCCCATGCGCCGCCCCGGGGGAGCGGTGGCGCCGGCGATGAAACCGACCACCGGCTTGTTCGGCTTGCCGGGGCCGAAATTCTCGGCCTTGAGGTATTCCGCCGCCATGATCTCGGACTGGCCGCCGATCTCGCCGATCATGACGATGGACTTGGTCTCGTCGTCCTTGAGGAACAGCTCCAGCACGTCGATGAAGTCCATGCCCTTCACCGGGTCGCCGCCGATGCCCACGCAGGAGGACTGGCCGAGGCCCGCCGCGGTGGTCTGCGCCACCGCCTCGTAGGTCAGGGTGCCCGAACGCGACACCACGCCGACCGATCCGCGCTTGTGGATATGGCCTGGCATGATGCCGATCTTGCAGGCTTCCGGCGTGATCACGCCCGGGCAGTTCGGCCCGACCAGGATCGACTTCGCCCCGCACAGCGCGCGCTTCACGCGCACCATGTCGAGCACGGGAATGCCTTCCGTGATGCAGATGATGAGCGGGAGTTCCGCGTCGATCGCTTCCAGGATGGCATCGGCCGCGAAGGGCGCCGGCACGTAGATGACGGACGCATTGGCCTGCGTCCTGGCCACGCATTCCGCCACGGTGTCGAAGACCGGCAGGTTCAGTTCCGGGTGCATCGTGCCGCCCTTGCCGGGCGTGGTGCCGCCGACATAGGTGCTGCCATAGGCGATGCCCTGGGAGGCGTGGAAGGTGCCCTGGGCCCCGGTGAAGCCCTGGGTCATGACGCGGGTGTGCTTGTCGACGAGAACGGCCATGATTCAGGCTCCCTTCGTCGCGCCGGAGGCGCGCGCGGCATTCACCGCCGCAACCACCTTTTGGGCGGCGTCGGCAAGGTTGTCGGCCGGAATGATCGCCAGCCCGCTCTCGGCCAGGATCTTCTTGCCGAGGTCCACGTTCGTGCCCTCGAGCCGCACCACCAGCGGCACCTTGAGGTCGAGGTTCTTGCTCGCCACCACGATGCCCTCGGCGATCATGTCGCACTTGGCGATGCCGCCGAATATGTTGACCAGGATCGCCTTCACATTGGCGTCGGAGGTGATGATGCGGAACGCCTCGGTCACGCGCGCGGCATTCGCGGTACCGCCGACATCGAGGAAGTTCGCCGGGCTGCTGCCGTACAGCTTGATGATGTCCATGGTGGCCATGGCGAGGCCCGCGCCGTTCACCATGCAGCCGATCTCGCCATCGAGCGCCACGTAGTTCAGGTCGTTCTTGATGGCATCCAGTTCCTTCGGATCCATCTCGCTGTCGTCGCGCAGCGCCTCGATATCCTTGTGGCGATACAGCGCGCTGTCGTCGAACGACACCTTGGCGTCGAGCGCGACGATGTCGCCCTTGCCGGTGACCACCAGCGGGTTGATCTCGACGATCATGCAATCCAGTTCGATGAAGGCGCCGTACAGCGCTGTCACGAATCTGGTGAAGGCGGCCACCTGCTTGCCCTCGAGGCCGAGGCCGAAGGCCAGCTTGCGGGCGTGGAAGCCGGAAATGCCGGCAGCCGGGTCGATCGCGACCTTGAGGATCTTCTCGGGGTGGTTCTCGGCCACCTCCTCGATCTCCATGCCGCCCTCGGTCGAGGCCATGACCGTCACGCGCGACGTGTCGCGGTCGACCAGCAGGCCGAGATACAGCTCGCGCGCGATGTCGCAGCCATCCTCGACATAGATGCGCGACACGACCTTGCCGTGCTCACCGGTCTGCTTGGTGACCAGCGTCTTGCCGATCATGGCGTCCGCCGCGGCGCGGACATCCTCGATCGACTTCACGACGCGCACGCCGCCCTTGCCGTTCGGGTCTTCCTTGAAGCGCCCCGCGCCACGGCCGCCGGCATGGATCTGCGACTTCACGACATAGACCGGGCCGGGCAGCTGCTTCGCGGCGGCCACCGCCTCGGCGGCCGACCAGGCGACATGGCCGTCGAGGACCGTCACGCCATAGCGGCGCAGCAGCTCCTTGCCCTGGTATTCGTGGATGTTCATGCCGGGGGGTTCCCTCAGTGGGGGCGGACAGGAAAAGGGCCCGGCGTCGCCGCCGGGCCCGGGTGGATCAGCCCACCAGCTTCTTCGAGGCGTCGATGAGTTCCTGCACCGCGCCGCAGGACTTGTCGAAGGCGGCCTTCTCGGCGGCGTTCAGCTCGATCTCGACGATGCGTTCCACGCCGCCTGCGCCGATCACCACCGGCACGCCCACATACAGGTCCTTCACGCCATACTGGCCGGTCAGCCAGGCGGCGCAGGGCAGCACGCGCTTCTTGTCCTTGAGGTAGGATTCCGCCATCGCGATGGCCGAGGCCGCCGGCGCGTAGAACGCCGAGCCCTTCTCCAGCAGCTTCACGATCTCGCCGCCGCCATTGGCGGTGCGGGCGCAGATCGCGTCCACCTTCTCCTGCGTGGTCCAGCCCATCTTCACCAGGTCGGGCACCGGGATGCCCGCCACGGTGGAATAGCGGGTCAGCGGCACCATGGTGTCGCCATGCCCGCCCAGCACGAAGGCGGTCACGTCCTCCACGCTGACGTTGAATTCCTGCGCCAGGAACAGCCGGAAGCGGCTGGAATCCAGCACGCCCGCCATGCCCACCACCTTGTTCGCCGGCAGCCCGGACTTCTGCTGGAACACCCACACCATGGCATCCAGCGGGTTGGTGATGACGATGACGAAGGCGTTCGGGCAATGCTGCTTCACGCCCTCGGCCACCTGGGCGATGACGCCGGCGTTCTTGGAGACCAGGTCGTCGCGGCTCATGCCCGGCATGCGCGGGAAGCCGGCGGTGATGATCACCACGTCGGAGCCGGCGATGTCGGCATAGTCGCCCGTGCCCGCCATGGCGGCATCGAAGCCGTCGACCGGGCCGGACTGCATGATGTCGAGCGCCTTGCCCGCCGCCACGCCCGGGAAGACGTCGAACATCACGACGTCACCCAGTTCCTTGAGGCCGATCAGGTGGGCCAGCGTGCCACCGATATTGCCGGCGCCGATGAGCGCGATCTTCTTGCGGGCCATGAGGCTTCCTCGGGTCTGGTGCAGTGCGCAAAAACGCGCTGCTACCTACTCCGCGCCCCGGCCGCCGGCAAGGCTGGCCGGTTACATGGGCATGCAGCGGACGATATTGGCGTGCCCATGCGCCAGGGTCGCGAGGGTGCCGCTCGGGCAGGCGTGCGCCTGGGCGTTCGTGGCGGGTTCGAGCCCGCCCTGCCAGGACACGGTGCGGGTGCGCGGGGCGCAGTTGCGGCCGCGGCAATTCGCCGCCGCCTGCTGCCGGTTGCCGGCGCGCGTGGCGGCCTGGCGCGTCGTGGCCTGGCGCGTGCCGCGGGCATCGCGCGTACCGGTCGCCGACGCCTGGCGCGTGCCGCGGGCATCCCGCTGCGGGCTGGCGGCGGCCTGGCGGACGGCGGTCGGGCGCAGCGCTGCCGGCCGGGTGGACGCCTCGCGGGTGGGGGAGGCGGCCTGCCGCTGCGGCGCCCTCGCGGCGCGGGCAGCGGAAGCCCGGTTTGCCTGCGGTGCCCCCTGCCGGGTCTGCGCCTGCGCCTGCTCCCGCGTCCGTGCCTCGGTGGGCGCGGCACTCCAGGTGAGGCTGGCCAGGGCGATCAGGGCAGTTGCGAGGAGCCGCATGCGTCGAATCTCTCCATTCATTGCCAGATGTTACAAAGGCGCCGCACCTTAACCATCACGCCGGCCGAGGGAAAGCGCGAAGCGTGCGCCAGGTCACTTGACTCGCCGCCGGAAGGATCCGGAGCCCTCAGGTCAGATGCGGCAACGCCAGGTAGGCCTGCGACTGCATCTCCACCAGGCGCGACGCCGTGCGTTCGAACATCGCGGCATTCTCGCCGCGTTCGTACAGCCGGTCGGGTACGTCCTCGGCGCTGGCCACCAGTTTCACGCGATGTTCATACAGCGTGTCGACCAGCGTGATGAAGCGCCGTGCCTTGTCGAAATTCTCCGGCCCCAGGCGCGGGATGCCGTCCAGCACCAGGGCGTGGAAATGCGTCGCCACCGCCAGGTAGTCGGACGGACCCAGCGGACGGCCGCACAATTCATCGAAGGCAAAGCGGGCGACGCCGCGCACGGCTTGCGGCACGTCCATTGCGCGCCCCAGCAGGGTCAGCTTCATCGCCGCGGGCGGCGCATCGCCGGTCAGTTCGCCAAAGGCGGCATCGAGCGCGCGTTCCGCGCGGCCATCCGGCGGCACGTGCCAGGTGGGCAGGCCGCGGATGCGTTCGCGCCGGTAGTCCCGCGCCGAATCGATCACCAGCACCTCCAGCCGCTTCTTGATGAGCTGGATGAAGGGCAGGAAGGCGTCGCGCCCGGGCTTGCCACGGAACAGGTCGTCGGGCGCGGTGTTGGATGTCGCGACCACCACCACGCCGCGGGCGAACAGCGCCTCGAACAGCCGGCCGAGGATCATCGCGTCGGCGATGTCGTGGACCTGGAATTCGTCGAAGCACAGCAGCGCGGCCTCGGCCACGATGGAATCCGCGAGCGGCGGGATCGGGTCGTGGTCGTGGATGTCGGTGGGGGCGGGTGCATCGGCATCGCGCATCTTCCAGGCATGGATGCGCCGGTGCGCCTGTTGCATGAACTGGTGGAAGTGCAGGCGCTTCTTGCGCGGCACCTCGGCCGATTCGAAGAACAGGTCCATCAGCATGGACTTCCCGCGCCCGACTTCCCCCACCAGGTACAGGCCCATCGGTGCGCCGGCGGGGGCTTCCTCCGTCGCCTTGCGGCGGAAGAAGCGGCCGAGGAAGCCGCCGGTGTCGGGCGGTTCGGTACGGGCGTCGTAGCCGCGGGTGCGGCGCCAGAGGTCCTGCAGCTTCTCCGCCGCCAGTTCCTGCGCCGGGTCGGCAGTGATGGTGCCGGCCGCGATCAGCGCGCGCAGCGCCGGCAGCGGGCCTTCGGGATGGCGTGAGCGAGACGAGCCGGGCGCGAGCCCGGCCGACGCGTCCGGTGGTGGCGTCATGGCGCCGGACGCTTAGCCCGCGCGGCGCCGCACGACAACCACGGCCGGGGTCATGCCGTGGCCCGCGCCGCGGGCGGGCACCGCAGGTCCAGGCCGTGCGGCCGAAGGCTCGCCTCGATCCGGGAGCGCACAGCGCGACCGCGCCCGGACCGCCAGTCGCCGCCGGCGCGCCGGTGCTTGGCACGAAGGCAGGCGCGCAGGTGTGCGGCGCCCGCCGTCTGCGGGCAAAACAAAGCTCTCAGTCCCGCTGCGACAGGTAATGGGCCAGCGCCGCGAGCTGCGGATCCGACAGGCCGACCACGGCGCCGTTCATCTGGGAGTCGGCGCCCACGCGCACGCCATCCCGGTATTCCGCCATGGTGCGGGCCAGGAAATCCTCCCGCTGGCCGATGATGCGCGGCACCTGCTCGCGCCCGGCCAGCGAGGGCAGGTGGCACACCGCGCAGTTGCGCGGTCCGATCAGCGCCTGCCCGGCGGCGAACAGCGCCGGGTCGCGCGCCGGGCGGTCCTCGGGCGGGCCTGGCGGCAGCGATGCGAAATGCGCGGCGAGGTCCTCGATGTCGCGGTCGGGCAGGCCCTCGGCGAAGGCCACCATGGCGGGCACCTGGCGCAGCCCCTCGCGGAACAGGATCATCTGGGTGGTGATGAACAGCGCCGGCTGGCCGGCAAGCGAGGGAATGCCCTCCATCCGGCTGCGCCCGTCATCGCCGTGGCAGTTGGCGCACCGATGCGCCGCCATCTCGGCCCCGCGGGCGGCGTCCTGCGCCGCTGCGGGGAAGGCGGCGGCGGCGCCGAACAGCGCCGCCGCCAGAAGTCCCGCCAGCCTCACCGGCGATAGGTGATGCGGTAGATCGCGCCCATCTGCTCGCCGGAGACGAGCATCGAGCCGTCGCGCAGCACATGCACCTCGACCGGCCGGTCGGCGAAGCGCTGGTTGGCGTCGTCGCGCAGGCCGGTGAGGAATTCCTCGACCCGGGTCACGTTGCCCTGCGCATCGAGCTGCGCGACCACCACGTCGTACCCGCTCAGGCGCTCGCGGTTCCAGGACCCGCGCCGCGCGATGAAGATCTGGTTGCGGTACTGCTCGGGGAACATGGTGCCGGTGTAGAAGCGCATCCCCAGCACCGCGGTGTGCGGGCCGAGCAGAGCGGCGGGCTGCGAGAACTCACTGCAGTTCCGGCCACGATTGTACTGCGGGTCGGCCCAGGTGCCGAGGCAATAGGGGAAGCCGAAATCCTCGCCGCTGCGGCGCACGCGCACGAGCGAATCCTCCGGCGTGTCATTGCCGGCCCAGTCGCGGCCATGATTGGTCGCCCACAATTCGCGCGTGACCGGGTGGTGCGCCATGCCGACCGAGTTGCGCACGCCGCGCGCCTCGATGCGACGGCCGCTGCCATCCGGGTTGAAGGAGACCAGCAGCGCGAACTTGTCGCGGTCGGTGTCGCAGACGTTACAGTTCACGCCGACATTGGTGTAGATGCGCCCATCGGGGCCGAGGGTCGCGAACTTCCAGTGGTGGTTGCCACCGTGTTCCTGCTCGGTCGGCAGGGCGAAGGCGGCGGTCAGGTCCACCGGCGCCGGCGGGTTGTCGAGGTTCGCCTCGATGTTGTCGTAGCGCAGCACGCGATTGACCGCGAAGACGTACAGGCTGTTGCCGATCATCACGAGGCCGTTCGGCTGCGCCAGGCCCTGCAGGAGGGTGCGCGTGCGCGTCGTGCCGTCGGGGTTGCGCGTGATGGCATAGACGCGCCCGATGGCCCGCGTGCCGGCGAATAGCGTGCCGTTCGGGCCTTCCGCGATGGCGCGCACGCCCGGCATGCCGTGCGCGAACACCTCGGCCTGGAAGCCGGGCGGCAGGCGGATGGCGCCGACCGGCACCTGGTCGAGCGGCGTGACCGTCAGGCGCGCGGCATGCGGCGCCAGCGTCGACCCCTCGGGCCGTCCGACCGCCCAGCCGGGCACCGGGGCGGGTGCGGGCGCCTGCGCCACCGCGGGTGCTGCGAGCAGCGCGGCCGCAAAGCCGAGCAGGATGCGTCGTGAGGACATGGCGTTCTCTCTCCCTGTCGCCCCTTTTCGCGGGCGTCGGCGGCATGGAAGGACGGATCGCGCGGTCCTGCAAGCGCAGGTTGCATGACGGGCCTGGACGGCGGCGGCCGGGCGGCGGAGTCTCGCAGGCATGGATGGATTGTTTGCCGGCCTGCCGCCGATCGGCGCGATCCTGGGCATTGCCGGCGCTGCCCTGGTGGGCGGGGTGTCGCGCGGCTTTTCGGGCTTCGGCGCGGCGCTGGTCTTCGTGCCGCTGGCCTCGGCGGCGGTCGGGCCGCGCACCGCGGTGCCGGTGCTGGCGCTGATGGAATGCGTGGCCTGCCTGGTGTTCCTGCCCAATGCCTGGCGCCACGCCGCGCGGGCCGAGGTGGCGGCGATGTCGGGCGGCGCCATCTGCGCGGTGCCCCTTGGTGCGCTGATCCTGGCGGCCAGCGACCCTGTCGCATTGCGCTGGGTGATGACGGGCCTCGTGCTGGTCGCGGTGGCGGTGCTGGGGTCCGGCCTGCGTTACCGCGGGCCGGGATCCGTGCCGCTGACGCTCGGCGTGGGCGCGGCGGGTGGGCTGATGAGCGGCGCGGCCATGTTGGGCGGCGTGCCGCCGGCGGTGTTCTGGCTGGGGCGCAACGCGCCCGCCGTCGTGGTCCGCGCCAACATGAACCTGTATTTCGCCGTCCTGACCGTGGCGGTGACCGCCGCCTTCGCCTGGCGCGGGCTGATCGGGATGGACAGCGTGTGGTTCGCGCTGGCGGCGGGCCCGGCCTATGGCGCCGGGCTGTGGGCGGGGTCAGCGCTGTTCGGCCGCGCCAGCGAGGCAACCTTCCGATTCGCCGGCATCGCGCTGATCCTGGTCGCCGCGGTACTGGGCATGCCGCTATGGGACCCGCTCACGGGCCGATGATGCGCGCGGCCGCGGCGACGGCACGGATGCGGTCATTGGCGGTGGCGCCGCCCTCGACCGACGCGACGGCCTTCGCCTCGGCCGCGCGCACGGCCACGAGGCGTTCCAGGACCTGCTGCGCGCGATCGAGCGGCACCACCACCACGCCATCGGCATCGCCCACGATGATGTCGCCGGGCCGCACATGCTGGCCGCCGAGGGTGACCGGCGCACCCACCACGCCCGGCCCGTTGGCGGCCGGGGAGGCCGGCATGATGCCCGCGGCGAACAGCGGCATCCCGGCAGCGACGATGCCCGCCCGGTCGCGCGCCAGACCGTCGGTCACGAAGGCGGCGACGCCCTTGTTCTTCATCATGCCGGCGACCAGGTCGCCGACCACGGCGGTGGCCGTATAGGCATCGTTCGCCACCACGATCACGTCGCCCGGCTGCGCCTCCGCCAGCGCGCCGTACACGCCGACCACGTCCGCCGGGTAGGACAGCGCGGTCAGCGCCGGCCCGGCGAACACCGCATTGTCCGGGTCCATCGGCTTGATGCGGTAGTCGAGCGCGCCGCGCCCCTCCATCGCATCCGCCAGATGCGAGGTCTGCGCGCCACGGAAGGCCGCCACCAGCGCCGGGTCGGGCCGCGCATGGCCGCGATGGATGGTGAGCATCGGCGGGTTGTCGAGCATGGCACGTCCTCAGGGTTGGTTGCAGCGATGCTCGCGCGCGGGGCGGGGCGCGTCCAGCGGGTCAGCGGCGCGCACGCAGCATCGCCGCCGCGGCCAGTTGCAGCGCCAGTGCCACGGCGCCCACCGTCCAATCCCCCGCGAGGTCCCGCAGCACGCCGAACAGCGCCGGCGCGAAGGCATAGAAGGCCTGGTTCACCGCCGTGATCAGCGCCACCACCGCACCGACCTGGGCGGCCGGCCATTCCGCCTGGGCGATCAGCGGCGGCAGCGAGAGCAGGTTGCCGATGCCCAGGCCGAACAGCACGCAGGCGGCGATCATCAGCGGCGCGCTGGTGCCGCCCGCCGCCAGCAGCGCCACCGACCCCGCCGCCTGCACCAGGAAATTCAGTACCGCCGCGCCGCGCCGGCTAGCCTCGGGCGGCAGCAGCGAACCCGCCGCGGTGCGGCCCAGCACGGCGCAGACCGTCGCCAGGCTGAGCGCCCAGCCTGCCCCATTGACCCCCAGCGCCGGCGCCATCAGCGAATACAGCTGCGACAGCAGGCCCATCTGCGCCACCAGCCCCAGCGCGAAGGCCAGCGACAAGGTGCGGAAGGCCGGCTGCGACCACAGCGGGCCGACCGGCGTGGCGGCGGCGCGCGGAACCGGGGGCTGCGCATCCCCATCCGGGTGCAGGCCCATGGACGTGGGATCAGGCCGGAACCATCGCCCCGCCACCGGCCACAGCACCGCCAGCCCCACCGCTGCGATCGCCATTGCCGCCATTCCGAAGCCGAATCCCGCGATCAGCGCCGCCCACAGCGGCACGAACAGGATCCCGCCCATCGACGCACCATTATAGGCCATGGCGAGGGCCGCCGGCCGCCTGCGGTCGAACCAGCGGCTGATGATGGCATTGATGGCCGCGCCGCTGGTCATGGCCCAGCCCGCCCCGGTGAGCAGCGCCGCCGGCATCAGCCAGACGGGCGCGGGCGCCAGCGCCCAGGCGCAGACACCCACTGCCGACAGCACCAGGCCCGCGCGCACCGCTGATACCAGGCCGAAGCGCGCCAGCACCGCCGGCAGCCGCGCCACCAACAGCGCACTCGCCAGGAAATGCAGGGTTATGGCGGCCGAGACGGCGCCCACCGACCAGCCACGCCCGGCGCTGAGCGCCTGCAGCCAGACCCCTGGCCCGTAGAAGCCGATGCCCCAGGCGAAGGCTGCCAGCGCGAAGGCCGCCCAGACCACCTGCCAGCCGAAGAAGCGTTCCGCCATCTCCCGCAGGGTGGCACGGAACGGTGCGCGCGGCGCGAAATCGCGGCGCGCTCGGTTGCGGTGCGGCACACCCTATGTTAAGCGCGCGCCGCCGCCGGGATTGCTGTCCCGCGCGGCCATGACCCTTGGCGCGTTCGCCGGAACGCGCCGCACACCAGGACCGGGATCGCTCGTGGCCGCCGAGACCATCCAGACCGTCTCCCCCTCCTCCCCGAGCCCGGTCGGCGCCGCTGCGCGCTATGCCCAGGCGCTGCTGGGCCTGGTCGATGACCTGCGCGCCACCGAGCCCGGCGCGGTCGACCGCATCGCGCACGACCTGGAGGAACTTCTCGCGCTGTGGCGCGAGGATGCCGATTTCCGCGACTTCATCGCCGACCCGCGGCTGGATGCGTTGAAGCAGCGCGCCGGCACCTTCGCGGTGCTCGACCGCGTTGGCACGGGCACCGAGGTGCGCAACCTGGTCGGCGTTATGATCGTGAACCGCCGCCTGTCGGCGCTGCCGTCCGTGGCGCAGGCCTTTGGCGCGCTGCTGTCGGCACGCCGCGGCCAGCAGACCGCCGAGGTTGTCACCGCCCATCCGCTCAATGACACGCAGCGCACGCAGATCGTCGCGCGCCTCACCGAGGCCGGGCATTCCGGCGTGCGGCTGTCCGAGAGCGTCGATCCGTCCATCCTGGGCGGGCTGATCGTGAAGATCGGCTCCCGCCTGTACGACAACAGCATCAAGTCAAAGCTGCAGCGCCTGCAGTACGCGATGAAAGGGGCCGCCTGACCATGGATATCCGTCCTGCCGAGATCTCGGAGATCCTGAAGGCGCAGATCGCCGGCTTCGATGCCGAGGCGAATGTCGCCGAGGTCGGCACCGTGCTGACCGTCGGCGACGGCGTGGCCCGCGTGTACGGCCTGCAGAACGTGATGTCGGGCGAGCTGGTGGAATTCCCTGCCGCCGGCGTGCGCGGCATGGCGCTGAACCTCGAATCCGACAATGTCGGCGTGGTGATCTTCGGCAACGACCAGGCGATCCGCGAAGGCGACACCGTCTCGCGCACGCAGTCGATCGTGGACGTGCCGGTGGGCAAGGGGCTGCTGGGGCGCGTGGTCGATGCGCTGGGCAACCCGATCGACGGCAAGGGCCCGCTGGTCGACGTGAAGCGCACGCGCGTCGAGGTGAAGGCGCCGGGCATCATCCCGCGCAAGTCGGTGCATGAGCCGATGCAGACCGGCATCAAGGCCATCGACAGCCTGATCCCGATCGGCCGCGGCCAGCGCGAGCTGATCATCGGTGACCGCCAGACCGGCAAGACCGCGGTGATCATCGATACCATCATCAACCAGAAGCCGATCAACGCCTCGGGTGATGAGTCGAAGAAGCTCTACTGCATCTATGTCGCTGTCGGGCAGAAGCGCTCGACCGTGGCCCAGCTGGTCAAGACGCTCGAGGAGCAGGGCGCGCTCGAATATTCGATCGTCGTGGCGGCCACCGCGTCCGACCCGGCGCCGATGCAGTTCCTCGCACCGTATTCCGGTTGCGCGATGGGCGAGTTCTTCCGCGACAACGGCATGCACGCGGTCATCTTCTACGACGATCTGTCGAAGCAGGCGGTGGCGTATCGCCAGATGTCGCTGCTGCTGCGCCGTCCGCCGGGCCGCGAGGCCTATCCGGGCGACGTGTTCTACCTGCATTCGCGCCTGCTTGAGCGCGCGGCGAAGATGAACGACGATTTCGGCGCGGGTTCGCTCACCGCGCTGCCGGTCATCGAGACGCAGGCGGGCGACGTGTCGGCCTATATCCCGACCAACGTCATCTCGATCACCGACGGGCAGATCTTCCTGGAGACCGAACTGTTCTACAAGGGCATTCGCCCGGCGGTGAACGTCGGCCTCAGCGTGTCGCGCGTCGGTTCCGCCGCGCAGATCAAGGCGATGAAGCAGGTCGCCGGGAAGATCAAACTGGAGCTCGCGCAGTACCGCGAAATGGCGGCCTTCGCGCAGTTCGCCTCCGACCTCGATGCCACGACGCAGGCGCTGCTCGCTCGCGGCGCGCGCCTGACCGAGCTCCTGAAGCAGCCGCAGTACAAGCCGGTGCCGGTCGAGGAGCAGGTCATCTCCCTGTTCGCCGGCACGCGCGGCTATCTTGACCGCATCACCGTCGCGCAGGTGGGTGAGTTCGAGCGCCGGCTGCTGGCCGACATGAAGGCGCGTTCGCCCGACATCGTCGAGGCGATCCGCACCGATCGCGAGATCAAGAAGGAAACCGAGACGAAGCTCGTCGCCTTCCTCGACGACTTCGCCAAGTCCTTCGGCTGACAAGGCAAGGCGCGGAGAGCCACACATGGCGAGCCTCAAGGCGCTGCGCATGCGGATCAACAGCGTGAAGTCCACGCGCAAGATCACGCAGGCGATGAAGATGGTGGCCGCGGCCAAGCTGCGCCGGGCGCAGTCCCGTGCCGAGGCGGCGCGCCCCTATGCGGAACGCATGGAGCGCATGCTGGCTTCGCTCGGCGTCGCGGTCGCGAACCAGCCGGACGCGCCGCGGCTGCTGGTGGGCACCGGCGGCGATGCGGTGCAGTTGCTGGTCGTGATCTCGGGCGACCGAGGCCTGGCCGGCCCGTTCAACACGAATATCGGGCGCTTCGCGCGCAACCGGATCCGCGAGCTCGAAGGCCAGGGCAAGACGGTCAAGATCCTGGCGGTCGGGCGCAAGGGCGCGACCTTCCTGAAGCGGGAGTTCGGGTCGCGCTTCGTCGGCGAGATTTCGTTTGCCGGCAAGAAGGTCGTGGGCTTCGAGGACGCGGCCGAGGTCGCGGCCAAGATCACCGCGATGCTCGAGAGCGGCGAATTCGATGTCTGCGCGCTGTTGTACAACCGCTTTCGCAGCGTGATCGCGCAGATCCCGTCGGAGCAGAAGCTGATCCCGGCGGCGCTGCCGGAAGCCGACGACGAGATCGCGATCGGGCCGCAGGCCCAGTACGAGTACGAGCCGGCCGAGGAGGAAATCCTCGCCGCGCTGCTGCCGCAGAACCTGGCCGTGCAGATCTACCGCGCCATCCTGGAGACCAATGCCGGCTTCTACGGCAGCCAGATGCAGGCGATGGACAACGCCACCCGCAATGCCGGTGAGATGATCAACAAGCTCACCCTGAACTACAACCGCACCCGCCAGGCCAACATCACCCGCGAGCTGATCGAGATCATCTCCGGGGCGGAGGCCCTGTGATGGCGCGTGCACCGAAGAAGAAGTCCGATGCCGCCGACGCGGCGCCGATCGAGCAGGGGATTGCCATCGTGAAGAACAATGTCGGCAAGGTCACGCAGGTGCTGGGCGCCGTGGTGGACGTGCAGTTCCCGCAGGACCTGCCCAACATCCTGAACGCGCTGCACACCAAGGTCGAGGACCGGGTGCTGGTGCTGGAAGTAGCGCAGCACCTCGGTGAGCGCACCGTTCGCACCATCGCCATGGACACCACCGACGGCCTGGTGCGCGGGACCGAGGTCATCGACACCGGCGCGGGCATTTCGGTGCCGGTGGGCGTCGGTACGCTGGGGCGCATCCTGAACGTCATCGGCGAGCCGATCGATGAGCGCGGCCCCGTCCCGCACGACAAGACCTACACCATTCACCGCGAAGCGCCGTCCTTCGACGAGCAGGCGACGAGCGCCGAGATCCTCGTCACCGGCATCAAGGTGGTGGACCTGCTGGCGCCCTATCTGAAGGGTGGCAAGATCGGCCTGTTCGGCGGCGCCGGCGTCGGCAAGACCGTCACCATCCAGGAACTGATCAACAATATCGCCAAGGCGCATGGCGGCGTGTCGGTCTTCGCCGGCGTGGGCGAGCGCACGCGCGAGGGCAACGACCTGTACCACGAGATGGTCGATGCCGGCGTCATCAAGCTGAACGAGGGCAATACCGAGGGCTCCAAGGTGGCGCTGGTCTATGGCCAGATGAACGAGCCGCCGGGTGCGCGTGCGCGCGTGGCGCTGTCGGGCCTGTCGATCGCGGAGTAGGACGTGCTGTTCTTCATCGACAACATCTTCCGCTTCACCCAGGCGGGCGCCGAGGTCTCGGCGCTGCTGGGGCGCATCCCGTCGGCGGTGGGCTACCAGCCCACGCTGGCGACCGACATGGGCGCGCTGCAGGAACGCATCACCTCCACCAAGAAGGGGTCGATCACCTCGGTGCAGGCGATCTACGTGCCGGCGGACGACCTCACCGACCCGGCGCCGGCGACGTCCTTCGCGCACCTGGATGCGACCACCGTGCTCAACCGCTCCATCGCGGAACTGGGCATCTTCCCGGCGGTGGACCCGTTGGACAGCACCTCCCGCGCGATGGACCCGCGCATTGTGGGCGAGGAGCACTACAACACCGCCCGCGAAGTGCAGAAGATCCTGCAGACCTACAAGTCGCTGCAGGACATCATCGCCATCCTGGGCATGGATGAGTTGTCGGAGGAGGACAAGCTGGTCGTGGCGCGCGCGCGCAAGATCCAGCGCTTCCTGTCGCAGCCGTTCCACGTGGCCGAGGTGTTCACCGGCTCCCCGGGCGTCTTCGTGAAGCTCGAGGACACGATCCGGTCCTTCGCCGCGATCTGCAAGGGCGAGTTCGACCACCTGCCGGAAGCGGCCTTCTACATGGTCGGCACGATCGAGGAAGCCGTGAAGAAGGCCGAGGGCCTGAAGGCGGCGGCTTAGTTTTCGAGCCCTCAGGCGCCGGCATCCGCCGGCTTGGCTTCGCCGCGTCGCCGGCGCGCCTGGGGGGTGAGGCTTATGGGCGGCGCCGGCCGCTGTGCGGCCGGATTCGGTTGGGGCGCGCTGTCGCGGTGCGGGTATGCACGGTGTGATGGCTTGGCGCGCTGGCCGGGCGCCACTTCTGACGTCGTAGGGGTTTGCACGGATGGCCACCTTCCAGCTCGAATTCGTCTCCCCGGAGAAGCTGCTGCTCTCGCGCCCGGTGGAGATGGCCCTGCTGCCCGCCGCCGATGGGCAGATGGGCGTGCTGCCCGGCCACGCGCCGATGATCGTCGCGCTGCGCGGCGGCGTGATCTCGGTGCGCGAAGGCGGCGCCGAGACCGAGGCTTTGTTCGTACCGGGCGGCTTCGCCGAAATCACGCCGACCCGCGTCACCGTGCTGGCGGATGAGGCGACGCCGGTCGCCCAACTCTCGCGCGCCGACGCCGAGCAGCGCATCAACGAGGCCGAGAAGGCGCTGGCGGACCTGAATGCCGAGGGCACCACGCCCGAGAAGCGCGAGGCCGCGATGGCGCGGGTGCTGTCGTCCCGCGCGATGCTGGCGGCGGCGCAGGCGGCCTGACGCGGGCCGGGCCGGGCCGCTGCACGCCGTTCGGCCGCCCCGCATTGCGCGGGGCGTGGGGAGCCGGCGGTGGCGTTGGCTTGCCAACCACCCCCCGTTACGGCCCCGATGGGGTAGGATTGCAGCGACGGTCGCCAACACCGCGCCGAGTCGTTCGCTTGGCGCGCCTTGAATCCGCCACGCCGCCCACGAAGATTGGCGGCAGCCCGATGCGCTGCCGGGGTCCTGCCGCGGCGAGGGAGTACGCATGAAGCACTGGCATATCGACGAGGTGGGCTGGGACCGCTTTGACCCCTCCAAGGTCGATCCGGACATCGTGCCGTTGGTCAAGGCGGCCGCGATGGTCGAGCGCAACGCCGCAGACTACGTCACCTACCTGTCGCGCGTCTTCAACGATGATCCGGACTTCAAGGCCGCCGCCGAGCACTGGGGCGTCGAGGAAACGCAGCATGGCGACGCGCTGGGCCGCTGGGGCGAACTGGCTGATCCGGGCTGGGATTTCCCGGCCGCCTTCGCGCGCTATCGCGCCGGCTACCAGGTACAGCTCAACGCCGATGCGTCGATCCGCGGGTCGCGCAGCGGAGAACTCATTGCGCGCTGCATGGTCGAGACCGGCACCTCGTCCTACTACACCGCCCTGGCCGAGGCGACCGACGAGCCGGCGCTGAAGCAGGTCTGCAAGCTGATCGCCGCCGACGAATACCGCCACTTCAAGCTGTTCTATGACCACCTCAAGCGCTACCTCGGGCGCGAGAACCTGTCGCTCCCGCGCCGCCTGCGCGTGGCCCTCGGCCGCATCGGGGAAAGCGAGGACGACGAACTGGCCTTCGCCTTCCATTGCGGCAACGAGCCCGAGGGCACGCCCTATGACCATGACCGCTGCATCAGCGGGTACATGGGCCGGGCGATGGGCTTCTACCGCTTCCACCACATCGAGCGCGGCATGGGCATGATCTTCAAGTCGATCGGCCTGGAACCGCGCGGCCGCATGGCCGACATCGCGGCCAAGGGCGCCTGGCGCCTGCTGCAATGGCGCCGGGAACGCTACCGCCAGGCGCTGCGGCGCGGCGCCAACGAGAACGCGACGGCGACGGCCGCCGCCGCCTGACCTGCCGGCCGCCGCGGCCGGCTGCAAGGCAGCCTTGATCGGGGCGCAGCCGCATCGTGATCGAAGCGGCTCGCCGGCTTCGACTTCGAGATCAAGGGTATCGCCCGCATTCCCGCCGAAGCGTAGGCGGGCCTGTCCGTCCGGACCGCGACCGGGGCGAGGGCGCTTTGGCGGACGAGGCGCCTGAAAGCGCGCTGCATGGGACGACCATTCGACCGATGCCGAAAGCCGGATGCCGCAGCATCCTGGCTTGGGCGCAG
Source organism: Rhodospirillales bacterium Ga0074136 (assembly GCA_001464375.1). Classification (GTDB taxonomy): domain Bacteria; phylum Pseudomonadota; class Alphaproteobacteria; order Acetobacterales; family Acetobacteraceae; genus Neoroseomonas. Next base: position 60,254 of record LNEW01000145.1, read on the forward strand.
CCCCTGCGCTGAATGACCGGTAACCTTCCTGCGATTCGAACCCACCACGGGTCGAATCGCCCGGACCCGACGATCTCCCCTGGCCCCTTTCCTGGCATTTCGCCGCGTTTGAGAAAAAAATGCGGGCGCTGCGCAAATTTCCCTTTGCGTGCACGATCACCGGCCCTATACGGCCGCCCTAGACGCAGTACGCACGTGCCTCTGGCCCCCGGCCGCACTCCGGCCAAAGGGTTTACGCAACGACGTCAAGCGTTCTGGCAACCCCGCCCGGCGTCCCGCCGCGCGGCCCACTCTGGTCGCTGGTTCGTTCGACCGTTTCGTTAACCTTGGGCCGTCGCCTCGACAGGCGGCCCTCCGGAGCCTGGAAAGGTGCGGCGATGACCCCCAAGATCGCTGGCTATTTGCGCGACCACGCGCCTGCGACCCCGTGCCTCGTCCTCGACGTGGACCGGGTGGAACAGAACTACCGAGCCCTGAAGGCGGCGCTGCCGCTGGCGCGCGTGTACTATGCCGTCAAGGCCAATCCCGCCACGCCGATCCTGGAGCGGCTCACCGGGCTCGGCTCGTCCTTCGACGCGGCCTCCTGGGAGGAAATCCAGGCCTGCCTGGCCGCCGGCGCGCTGCCCGGCGCGATCTCCTATGGCAACACCGTCAAGAAGGTCTCGGCCATCCGCGCGGCGCACGAGGCCGGTGTGACCATGTTCGCCTTCGACAGCGAGGCGGAGCTGCTCAAGATCGCCCGCAACGCTCCGGGCGCGCGCGTCTATTGCCGAATCCTGGTGAAGAACGAGGGTGCCGAATGGCCGCTCAGCCGCAAGTTCGGCTGCGAGCTGGAGATGGCGCGTGACCTGATGGTGCAGGCGGGCGAGCTCGGCCTCGACCCCTACGGCATCTCCTTCCATGTCGGCAGCCAGCAGACCAGCACCGCCGCCTATGAAGGCGCGATCGCGCGCGTCGCGATGCTGTTCACCGACCTCAAGGAGGCCGGGGTGAAGCTGCGCATGGTCAACCTGGGCGGCGGCTACCCGGTACGCTACCGCGCCGAAGTGCCCGGCATCGACGATTTCGGCAACGCCATCATGGGCGCGATGACCCAGCATTTCGGCAACGACCTGCCCGAGATGCTGGTCGAACCCGGCCGCTTCATGGTCGGCGATGCCGGCGTGGTCAGCAGCGAGGTGGTCCTGGTTTCGCGCAAGGCGAAGGACGACCCGGTGCGCTGGGTCTACCTGGATATCGGGCGCTTCGGCGGCCTGGCCGAGACCGAGGGCGAGGCGATCAAATACGGCTTCCGCACGCCGCATGACGGCGGCGCGGACGGCCCGGTGACCATCGCCGGCCCGACCTGCGACAGCACCGACACGCTGTACGAGAAGTCGAACTACCGCCTGCCCATGGCGCTGGATTGTGGCGACCGGGTCGAACTGCTGTCGACCGGGGCGTATGTGACCAGCTACGCGTCGCAATCCTTCAACGGCTTCCGGCCGTTGGCGGAGCATTATATCTGACCCTCAGGCGGCGGGCGGCGGCCATCCGGCCGCCTTGCCTTCGCGCCATGCACTGGTGCGCCCTGGGGGGCTGATCGTCTGGGCGCGGTCGCGCTGTGCGCTCGCGGATCGCGCGGGGGCGCGATCCGAAAGGTTGGCGACTGACGCGCCACCGGTTGGTGCGCGGGAGCGGCCGGTGGTCCGGGCGCGATCCGAACGGCAGGTGACGGACGGCGGGTGAAGGCTTCGCGCCGTCACAAGCGGCATCGGCCGATCCGGGTGACGCGGGCTCCGCCGGTCGCGAATCGCGGGCAGCTTGCGACCGAGGTCGCGCGTTGCCCGCCGGGCCGATGCCCGCGGCGCGATGTTTTTCCTTCCCCCGCGGCCCCATGCCGGATACGGTGCGGTCATGGACAGCATAGACCGGAACATATTGGTCGCGCTCCAGCATGACGGGGCCGCCGGCCTCGCTGAACTCGCCAAGGTCGCCGGGTTGTCGGTCTCCGCCACCGCCGAGCGCGTCAAGCGGCTCGAGGAGCGCGGCACCATCCGCGGCTGGCGCGCCGACCTCGACCCCGCCGCCGTCGGCTGCCCGCTGCTCGCCTGGGTCTTCGTGGCGCTGCGCCCCACCACCACCGACCAGAAGTTCCGCGAGGGCCTGCTGCCGCTCGAACCCGTGCTGGAATGCCACGCGGTCTCGGGTGCCTGGTCGTACCTGCTGAAGCTGCGCGTCGCGAGCCTGGCCGAGCTCGAAGCCTTCGTCGCGGGCGAGCTGCGCCGCCGCGGCGGGGTGGAGCGCACCGAGACGATCCTGGCCCTGGCAACCCTGAAGGAGACCGCGATCCTCCCGGTCGCCCCCGCCGACGACGACGAGGAGTGACGCGGCCACCCCCGCTGGTGCAGGGTGATACCATGAGCCGCCGTCAGCTGGAGGTCACCCCCGACCTGCTGCTTCGCGCCTATGGCGCGGGCGTCTTCCCGATGGCCGAGAGCCGGAGTTCCGACCGGCTGTATTGGCTCGACCCCGCGCTGCGCGGCGTGCTGCCGATCGATGGCGGCTTTCATCTGCCGCGGCGGCTGAAGCGCACGGCGCTGTCGGGCCGCTTCGCCGTCACCGCCGACCGCGACTTCACCGGCGTCATCCGCGGCTGCGCCGAACCCGCGCCGGGGCGCATGGACACCTGGATCAACCCGGAGATCGAACGCCTGTTCGTGGCGCTTCACGACCGCCGGGCGGCACATTCGGTCGAGGCCTGGCAGGACGGGCGCCTGGTCGGCGGGCTGTATGGCGTGGCGCTGGGCGGCGCCTTCTTCGGGGAGAGCATGTTCTCCCGCGTCACCGATGCCTCGAAGGTCGCACTGGTGCACCTGGTCGCGCGGCTGCGCCTGTGCGGGTTCGTGCTGCTCGACACGCAGTTCCTGACCTCGCATCTGGCGCGCTTCGGGGCGGTCGAGATCCCGAAGGCGGACTACAAGCGGCGGCTGGCGGATGCGCTCGAGGCGCCGGCGCGCTGGCATGCCGAGGTGCCGTGGGAGGCGATCGAGGAGGAGATCGAGGCGATGCGAGGCGCCGCGTGAGTGGGCGACGCCGGTGCTACCGGATCAGCCCGGCCATCGGGCTCGACGCATCAGCCTGGTAGTTCACCGGCATCCGTCCCGCCAGGAACGCATTCCGCCCGGCCTCGACCGCCGCCTTCATCGCGACCGCCATGCGCACCGGATCCTTGGCGTGGGCGATGGCGGAATTCAGCAGCACCGCATCGCAGCCCAGTTCCATCGCCTTCGCGGCATCGGACGCCGTGCCGATCCCGGCATCGACCAGCACCGGCACCTTGGCCTGCTGCTTGATGGCGCGGATCATGAATGGGTTGGTCAGGCCGAGTCCCGAGCCGATCGGTGCGCCGAGCGGCATGATCGCCACGCAGCCGAGGTCTTCCAGCTTCTTCGCCGCCACCGGGTCGTCGGCGCAGTAGACCATCACCTCGAACCCGTCGGCGATCAGCGCCTTCGCGGCTTCCAGCGTGCCTTCCATGTCCGGGTACAGGAAGGGCGGCGGGCCCAGCACTTCCAGCTTGACCAGGTTCCACCCGCCGGCCTCGCGCGCCAGGCGCAGCGTGCGCACGGCATCGTTGGCGGTGTGGCAGCCGGCGGTGTTGGGCAGGTACGTGTAGCGCTTGGGCGAGACGAAATCCTGCAGCATCGGGGCGTTCGGGTCGGACAGGTTCACCCGGCGGACGGCCACGGTGACGATCTCGGCGCCCGATGCCTCGATCGCCGCGGCGGTCTCCTCCAGCGACTTGTAGCGGCCGGTGCCCACGATCAGGCGGGAGCGGAAGCGCCGCCCGGCTACCTCCCAGGTGTCGTCGCCGATGGTGGCGGGGGTCCCGTCCATGGTGTCAGCCTCCGCCGATGAAATGCACGATTTCGAGCCGGTCGCCGGGCGCGAGCGCCACGCTGTCGTAGGTCGAGCGCGGCACGATCTCCTCATTGCGCTCCACCGCGACCTTGCGCGAATCGAGGCCGATGGCGCGCAGCAGGGCGGCGACGGTATCGCCCGCCGCCATGTCGCGTGTTTCCCCGTTGACGGTGACGGCGATGTGCTGGGTCATGCTGGCCCGGAATGTGGCGAAGCCGGGGGGGGGCCGCAAGCCGGCCGGGCGCATGGCAGGCCAGACCCCCGCTTGCCCCCCGGAAACCCCCCGTGCTAGCCCATCCGGCCCCATCATCCGGTAAAACGCCCGTGACCCCGCCGCTGATCGCCGTGCTGAACGGCCCCAACCTCAACATGCTCGGTGTGCGCGAACCGGAGAAATACGGTTCCTCGACGCTGGACGACGTGGAGGCGCTGTGCGCCGAGGCGGCGGAGGAATACGGCCTGGCGATCGACTTCCGGCAGACCAACAGCGAGGGCGAGCTGGTCACCTGGGTGCAGGAATGCCGCGGCCGTGCGGCGGGCATCATCATCAACCCCGCCGGCTACACCACGACCTCGATCGCCGTGATGGACGCGCTGCTGGCCGTCGGGTTGCCGGTGATCGAGGTGCACATCACCAACATCCACCGCCGGGAGGAATTCCGGCACCACAGCTTTGTCTCGAAGGCGGCGACCGGCGTGATCTGCGGGCTTGGCGTGTCGGGCTATGCGCTGGCCATGCGCGCCATGGCGGACCTGGTCGAGCAGGACGGGGAATGATGGGCAACTTCATCGAATTCGACGCGGCCGCCATCCGCGAGCTCGCACAGATCCTGCGCGAGACGGACCTCACCGAGATCGAGCTGGTGGACAAGGATGCGCGGCTGCGCGTGGTGCGCCAGTCGATCATCGCGGCGCCGGCGGCAACGCAGGTGAATGTGACCGCGCCGGCCGCCGCGGCCGCCGCACCGGTGGTGGTGGCCGAGGCGCTGGATGCCGACCACCCGGGCGCGGTGACCAGCCCGATGGTGGGCGTGGCGTATCTCTCGCCGGAACCGACTGCCGCGCCCTTCGTCGCGGTGGGGTCGAAGGTGGCACAGGGCCAGACCCTGCTGCTGATCGAGGCGATGAAGACCTACAACCAGATCAAGGCGACGCGCTCGGGCACCGTGACGCGCATCCTGGTCGAGAGCGGCACGCCGGTCGAATACGGCGAGCCGCTGATGATCGTCGAATAGGTTGCCGTATCCCATGTTCGGCAAGGTGCTGATCGCCAACCGCGGCGAGATCGCGCTCCGTGTTCATCGCGCCTGCCAGGAGATGGGCATCCGCACCGTCGCCGTGCATTCGACCGCCGACGCCACGGCGATGCACGTGCGCCTGGCCGACGAGAGCGTGTGCATCGGCCCGCCGGCGGCGCGCGACAGCTATCTGAACGTCGCGGCGATCCTGTCCGCCGCGACCATCACCGGTGCCGATGCGGTGCATCCGGGCTATGGCTTCCTGAGCGAGAACGCCCGCTTCGCCGAGATGGTCGAGGCGCATGGGCTGAAATTCATCGGTCCCTCGCCCGACCATATCCGCATGATGGGCGACAAGATCGCCGCCAAGGATGCGATGCGGCGGCTCGATGTGCCGCTGGTGCCGGGATCGACCGGCGCGCTGGAAACCTTCGAGGAAGCGCGCGCGGTCGCCGAGCAGGTGAAGTACCCCGTGCTCATCAAGGCCGCGGCCGGCGGTGGCGGGCGCGGCATGAAGGTGGCGCGCAGCGCCGACGAACTCGAGGAAGCCTGGCGCGTGGCGCGCGCCGAGGCGAAGTCCGCCTTCGGCGATGACAGCGTCTATCTGGAGAAGTACCTCGACCGCCCGCGCCACATCGAGCTGCAGGTGCTGGCCGACAGCCACGGGAATGTCGTGCATTTCGGCGAGCGTGACTGTTCGCTGCAGCGCCGGCACCAGAAGCTGGTCGAGGAAGCCGGCAGCCCCGTGCTGACCGGCGCGGAGCGCGATGAACTGGGTGCACGCGTGTCGGCGGGGCTGTCGAAGCTCGGCTACCGCAATGCCGGCACGCTGGAATTCCTGTGGCAGGACGGCCAGTTCGCCTTCATCGAGATGAACACCCGCCTGCAGGTCGAGCACCCCGTCACCGAGATGGTCTGCGGCATCGACCTGGTGAAGGAACAGATCCGCATCGCGGCGGGCGAAGCGCTCGGCTACACGCAGGCCGACATCGCCTTCTCGGGCCATGCGATCGAATGCCGCATCACGGCGGAGGATCCCGAGACCTTCGCGCCCAGCCCCGGCCGCATCACCACCTATCACGCGCCGGGCGGGCTGGGTGTGCGCGTCGATAGCGCGCTGTATTCGGGCTACACCGTGCCGCCGCACTACGACAGCCTGGTGGCCAAGCTGGTGGTGCATGCGCCGACGCGGCGCGAGGCGATCGGGCGCATGCGCCGGGCACTCGGCGAGATGGTGGTGGCGGGCATCCGTACCACGCTGCCGCTGCACCAGGCGGTGATGGACGATCCGGAATTCCAGTCCGGCGACTACACGATCCACTGGCTGGAACGCTTCGTGGCGGCGCGCCAGGCCTGACGCGCCGTGCAGGCCACGGGGACCTGCTGATGGCCTGGCTCTACCTCGTAGCCGCCGGCCTGTTCGAGATCGGCTGGGCCATCGGGCTGAAATACACACAGGGTTTCACGCGCCCGCTGCCCACCCTGCTGACGGTGGCGAGCATGGTGGTCAGCCTCGGCCTGCTGGGGCTGGCGCTGAAGACGCTGCCGCTCGGCACCGCCTACGCCGTCTGGACGGGGATCGGCACGGTGGGCACCGTGATCCTCGGCATCCTGCTGTTCGGCGAGGCGGCGACCGCCTTTCGCCTCGCCTGCGTCGGGCTGATCCTGGCCGGGATCGTCGGGCTGAAGCTCGCGACCCCGGCCTGACGCGGTTCAGCGCGCGGGCCGCGCGCTCATGGCCGTGGTGCGTTCGTCCATCCGGGCCTCGTAGGTGATGCCGCGGCGCGTCGCCCAGAAGTTCACGAGCTGGTACAGCGGGATCATCGCGACATCATCCACCGTGACGATGCGCACGGCCTCGCGCAGCAGAACCTCCCGCTGCGCGTCATCGAGCGTCGAGGCCGCGCGATCCGTCAGCGCATCCAGCGCCGGGTTGGAAAAGCGCGAATTGTTCGACGCGCCGCGCCTGCGCTCGCGGTCATAGGTGCCGAAGATGTTGACCAGCATGTACGACGCCTCGCCGGTCACGCTGCCCCACCCACCCAGGCGCATGTTGAATTCCTGGCGGGAATTGCGCGCGGCGTAGCTCGCCCAGGGCAGCGCCTGCACCTCGGTCCGCACGCCGATGCGCGTCCACATCTGCGCCACCGCCTGGATGGTGCGCGCATCGTTCGGATAGCGGTCGTTCGGACCGTGCAGGGTGATGCGGAAGCCCTGCGGGTAGCCCGCTTCCGCCAGCAGACGCCGCGCGCCGTCCGGGTCGTGGGCCGGCACGGCCACGTCGGGATTGTAGCCGAAGGACCCTGGCGGCAGCCATTGGCCGGTCGGCCGCGCGGTGCCTTCCATGATGCGCTCCGCCAGTGCGGCGCGGTCGATCGCGATCGACATCGCGCGGCGCACGCGCACGTCGTGGAACGGGTTGCGCGGCAGCGGCCGGCCGTCATTGTCGGTGACGAAAAGCGGGTCCTCGATGCGGTTGAAGTTCGACATCAGGTAAATCAGCCGAAGACCCTGGATCTCGTGCAGGCTGACGCGCTGTTCGCGCCGCAGTCGCGCGAGGTCCGACGACGGCACCTGGTCGATCACGTCCACATCGCCGGCCAGCAGGGCTGCGGTGCGTGCCGCGTCGTTCGCGACGAAGCGGTAGGACACGCGCGCCCAGGGTTGCGCCCCGGCCCAATAGGCTTCGTTGCGCGTGAATTCGGTCCGGTCGCCCGACCGGTAGGAGACCAGCCTATAGGGCCCGGTGCCGATCGCCGCGGTGCCGGCATTGTACTGGTCCGTCTCCGCCCCCGTACCGGCATGGCGGGAGATGATCTGGATGGACGCCAGTTCGGTCGGCAGCAGCGGATGCGGGGATGCGGTGTGGAAGCGGATGGTCTGCGCGTCCACGACCTCGATGCGGGTGATGGCGCGGATCAGGCCGGAGAAGGTGCCCGGGCTGTTGCGCACCGTGGGCACGCGCTCGATCGTGAAGGCCACGTCGTCCGCGGTGAAGGCGCGCCCGTCATGCCATGTCACGCCGGCGCGCAGCTTGAACTCCCACAGGGTCGGTTCGACCGCACGCCACGATTCCGCCAGCATCGGCCGCAACCGCGCCTGCGCGTCCTGTTCCACCAGGCGGTCGAACATGTGCTGGGTCAGGCTGATGTTGGGCGATGCATTGTAGAAATGCGGGTCGAGCGACGTCGGCGACCCGCCGATGCCGATGGTGAGTGTCTGGGCCGAGGCCTGCGCGGCGACCGCGGCGATGATTGCAGAGGCAAGCAGTGCGCGGTGCGCGGGCAGGCGGGTCATTCCGATGTCTCCGGCGTCTCGTATGGCGGGTCGCCAGCCTAGCGGCGGGCGGGGCGGGCTGCTACAACCGGGGCCACGAAAGACGCCCCGGGAGGCTTGGGATGAAGCGGATTCAAAAGCGGCGGACACAGGCCGCCACGGTGCTCGTTGCAGCGGGCGTCGCGCTCGCGGCCGGCCAGGCAGCCGCCCAGACGGCGACGATCGCGGTCGGCGCGCCGGTCACCTCGATCGACCCGCACTATCACCAGCTGTCGCCGAACAACGCGGTCGCCGACATCATCTTCGACCGGCTGGTGAACACGGATCCGCAGCTGCGCAACATTCCCGGCCTGGCAACCGAATGGCGCGCCGTGGCGCCGACCGTGTGGGAATTCAAGCTGCGGCCCAATGTGCGCTTCCACAACGGCAACGCCTTCACCGCCGACGACGTGGCCTTCACCCTGCAGCGGCTGCCCAACGTGCCGAACAGCCCGTCATCCTTCGCGGCCTATGCGCGCACCATGACGCGGGTCGAGGTCGTCGATCCGCTGACCATCCGCTTCCACACCGCGCAGCCCTACCCGCTGATGCCGCTCGACATGACGAATGTCCGCATCGTCGACAAGGAAACGACTGAGAACGCCACGACCGAGGACTTCAATTCCCTGCGCGCGGCGGCCGGCACCGGCCCCTATCGCGCCGTCGCGCACCGCAATGGCGACCGCATCGAGTTCGAGCGCTGGGACGGCTACTGGGGCGAACGCGCGCCGTTCCAGCGGGTGAACTACCGCATGATCACCAACGACGCGGCGCGCACCGCGGCCCTGCTGGCCGGCGATGTGGACCTGATCGACCAGGTGCCGACCTCGGATGTGGCAAGGCTGCGCCAGGACCAGCGCGTGCGCCTGGCCGAACAGGTGGGTCTGCGGCTGATCTTCCTCGGCATCGACCACCTGCGCCCGGCCACCGAGAATTCGCCCTTCGTCACCGACAATGATGGCCGGCCGCTGGGACGGAACCCGTTGGCCGATGTGCGCGTGCGCCGCGCGCTGTCCATGGCGATCGACCGCCGCGCCATCGTGGACCGGGTGATGGAAGGTGCCGCGGTGCCGGCCAACCAGTTCCTGCCGCAGGGGGTGTTCGGCCATGTCGACGACCTGCCCGCCATTGCCTTCGACCCCGATGGCGCGCGGCGCCTGCTGGCCGAGGCCGGCTATCCGCAGGGCTTCCGCATCCAGTTGAATGGCCCGAATGACCGCTACATCAATGACGGGCGCATCATCCAGGCGATCGGCCAGATGTGGACGCGCATCGGCGTGCGCACGGCGGTCGAGGCGCAGCCCTGGACCACCTTCGTCGGCCGGGCGGGCCGGGGCGAATATTCCGCCTTCCTGATCGGCTGGGGGTCCAACCCCGACGGGTCGCACCCGCTGCGCAACATCCTGGCCACCGTGAACCGCGACCGCGGCTGGGGGTCGTCCAACCGCGGGCGCTATTCCAGCCCGCAGGTCGACGCCATGCTGCTCGAATCGCTGTCGGAACTCGATGAGGCGCGGCGCGGCACGCTGATCGTGGGTGCGATGCGCACCGCGATGCAGGATGTCGCGGTGGTGCCGCTGCACATCCAGACCAATATCTGGGCGACGCGCCGCGCCTTCGAATACACCGCGAGCGTCGAGGAACTCACCCTGGCGCAGCGGCTGCGCCCCGCGCCGCGCTGAACCGGGAGCGCCGACGATGACGGTCTACCTCGTGCGGCGCCTGATCCAGGCGTTGTTCGTTGTGCTGGCGATGTCGATCATCGTCTTCGTCGGCATCTACGGGATCGGCGACCCGGTCGAGATCCTGATCAGCCCCGACGCCGACCAGATCGAACGCGAGCGCGCGGTGGCGGCGCTCGGCCTCGACAAGCCGCTGTGGGAACAATACCTGGTGTTCCTGACCAACGCGCTGCAGGGCAATCTCGGTCGGTCCTTCGTGTTCAACGAACCGGCGCTGACGCTGATCCTGCAACGCATGCCGGCCACGCTGGAGCTGGCCTTCGGGGCGATGTTCCTGTCGATCGTCATCGGCCTGCCGCTGGGGCTGTTCGCCGGGCTGCGGCCGCATTCGCCGGTCAGCCAGGGCATCATGGCGGGATCGATCCTGGGCTTCTCGTTGCCGACCTTCTGGGTCGGGCTGATGCTCATCATGGTGTTCGCCGTGCAACTGGGCTGGCTGCCATCGACCGGGCGCGGGGAAACCTGCTCGGTGCTTGGCTTCGTCGGACTGCAATCCTGCAACGAGGGGCTGCAATGGTCCTTCCTGACATGGGATGGCCTGCGGCACATGGCGATGCCGGCGCTCAACCTGGCGCTGTTCAAGATCAGCCTGGTGATCCGCCTGACCCGCGCGGGCGTGCGCGAGACGATGCTGATGGACTACGTGAAGTTCGCCCGCGCCAAGGGCCTCAGCCCGGCGCGCGTGACCTTCGTGCACGTGTTCAAGAACATCCTGATCCCGGTGGTCACGGTGGTGGGTCTTGAGCTCGGGTCCACCATCGCGTTCTCGGTGGTGACCGAGAGCGTGTTCGCCTGGCCGGGCATGGGCAAGCTGATCATCGACAGCATCAACGTGCTCGACCGGCCGGTCATCGTCGCCTACCTGATGATCATCGTTCTGCTGTTCATCACCATCAACCTGATCGTGGACCTGACCTACTCGATGCTGGATCCGCGCGTGAGGCTGGAGATGTCGCACTGAAGGGGGCGCCGGCCAGCGCGCCGGTCCCCGCCAAGGTCGAGACGCCGTTCCGGCGCTTCGTCTCCGAATTCTGCGAATCCAAGGTCGCGGTCGGCGGGCTGATCGTCTTCACCATGATCGCGCTGATCGCGATCTTCGCGCCGTGGATCGCGCCGCAGAATCCGTACGACCTCGCGCAGCTCGACATCATGGACGGGCGGCAGGAACCGGGCACGACGGGCGGCGCCGGCTTCACCTTCTGGCTCGGCACCGACGACCAGGGCCGCGACATGATGTCGGGCATCATGTACGGGCTGCGCATCTCGCTGATGGTCGGCGCCGGCTCGGCGCTGATCGCCTGCGTGGTCGGCGCCTCGCTTGGGCTGCTCGCGGCCTATGCCGGCAAGAAGACCGACACGGTCATCATGCGCCTGGTCGACCTGCAGCTGTCCTTCCCGTCGATCCTGGTCGCGCTGATGATCCTGGCCTTCCTGGGCAAGGGCATCATGAACGTGGTCATCGCGCTGGTGATCGTGGAATGGGCCTACTATGCCCGGACTGTGCGCGGCACGGCGCTGGTGGAACGCCGGCGCGAATACATCGAGGCAGCGCAGTGCCTGGCCCTGCCCACCTATCGCATCCTGTTCCGCCACCTGCTGCCCAATTGCCTGCCGCCGCTGATCGTGGTGGCCACCATGCAGGTGGCGCGTGCGATCGCGCTGGAGGCCACGCTGTCCTTCCTGGGTCTGGGCGTGCCGATCACCGAGCCCTCGCTCGGCCTGCTGATCGCCAACGGGTACGAGTACATGCTCTCGGGCAAGTACTGGATATCCTTCTATCCCGGCATCGCGCTACCTGATGGGGGATCAGTTGCGCGACGTCCTGAATCCCAGGCTGAAGAAGTGAGCATGACGGCTCCCACACTCGAGGTCCGTAACCTCCAGACCCACTTCTTCACCCGCGCGGGCGTGGTGAAGGCGGTGGACGACGTCTCCTTCTCCGTGCGCCGCGGCAAGGTCATGGGCCTGGTCGGTGAATCGGGTTCGGGCAAGTCGGTCACCGGCTTCTCGATCATCGGCCTGGTGGATGCGCCGGGGCGGATCGCCGGCGGGTCCATCCTGTTCCAGGGGCGCGACCTCGCGAAGCTCAGCGAGGAGGAGATGCGCGACCTGCGCGGCAACCGCATCGCGATGATCTTCCAGGACCCGATGATGACGCTGAACCCGGTCCTGCGCATCGACACGCAGATGATCGAGACGGTGCAGGCCCACAGGAAGGTCACCCACGAAGCCGCCCGCCAGCGCGCGCGCGACACGCTCGGCATGGTCGGCATCCCGTCCCCGGACGAGCGGCTGAAGGCCTATCCGCACCAGTTCTCCGGCGGCATGCGCCAGCGCGTCGCCATCGCCATCGCGCTGCTGCACGAACCGGAACTGATCATCGCGGACGAACCGACCACCGCGCTGGACGTGACCATCCAGGGGCAGATCCTGGCCGAGGCGCAGAAGCTGGCCGAGACCACCGGCACGTCGCTCATCTGGATCACCCACGACCTGTCCGTCGTGGCCGGCCTCGCGGACGACATTGCCGTGATGTATGCCGGGCGCATCGTCGAGAAGGGCACGGTCGCCGAGGTTCTCGACCGCCCGCTGCATCCCTATACCTCGGGCCTGATCGGCTCCGTGCCGTCGCGCAACAAGCGCGGCGAGCCGCTGCGCCAGATTCCCGGCATGACGCCGTCCCTGCTGAACCTGCCGCCCGGCTGCGCCTTCCGCACGCGCTGCCCACGCGCCGCCGCACCGTGCATGGCCGAACCGGAAATCCGCGAAATCCTTCCCGGGCGTGAGGCGCGCTGCTTCCTGCCCCTCACCTCGGCGGCGGAGCAGGCTGCATGAGCGCCGCCTTCGCCACGCCGGCGCTCGATGCCGGTTCGCCCATGGTGGAACTGCGCGGCATTTCGCGCCGCTTCGAGAAGAAGCTCGATTTCGCCGGGCGCATCGCCAAACGCCTCGGCGCGCCGATCCGCGAGGAGATCGTCCACGCGGTGGACAATGTCGACCTCACCATCCGCAAGGGCGAGGTGGTCGGCCTGGTCGGCGAATCGGGCTGCGGCAAGTCCACGCTCGGGCGCATGGTGGCGGGCATCCTGCCGCCGTCGGACGGCATGATCCTGCGCAACGGCACCAACATCCTGGACCGGTCGAACGCCGCCGCGCGGGAGATGAAGCTGCGCACGCAGATGATCTTCCAGGACCCCTACGCCTCGCTCAATCCGCGCATGCGCGTGGCCGACATCGTGGGCGAGGCGCCGCTGGTGCATGGCATCGTCACCCGCAGCGGCTACGACGCCTACGTGGACGAACAGATGCGCCGCGCGGGCCTCGACCCGGCCTTCAAGCGGCGCTACCCGCACCAGTTCTCCGGCGGGCAGCGCCAGCGCATCGGGATCGCGCGCGCACTGGCGGTGAAGCCCGACTTCATCGTCTGCGACGAGGCGGTGGCCGCGCTGGACGTGTCGATCCAGGCGCAGATCCTCAACCTGTTCATGCGGCTTCGCACGGAACTCGACCTCACCTACCTGTTCATCAGCCACGACCTGGGCGTCGTGGAGCACCTCAGCGACCGCGTGGTGATCATGTATCTCGGCCGCGTGGTCGAGGAAGCACCGAGCGAGACGGTCTTCGCCGCCCCGAACCATCCCTATACGCAGTCGCTGCTCGCCTCGGTGCCGCGGATCGAAAGCCGCAAGCGCGCCTTCTCGGTGGTGAAGGGGGAAATCCCATCGCCACTGAATCCCCCGCCGGGATGCCATTTTCATCCGCGCTGTCCGCATGCCATGGAACGCTGCAAGGTCGAGAAGCCGGTGCTGCGCGAAGTGGCGCCCGGGCAGCGCAGCGCCTGCCACCTGAACGACCGGAGCTGAGCCAATGGCGCGCCGCTGCGGGCGGCGCCCGCGGCGATTTTCCCTCGCGCCTTGACATACCGACAGAGAGTCCGCCCCACTCCCGCAATGAACGTCTTTCAGCACATCCAGGCCGCGGATCGGGACTTCGCACCGGAGTGCATCTTCGACATCGGTGCCAATGTCGGCCAGACGGTGGCCCAGATCCGTCGCGCCTGGCCAAACGTTGTTGTCCACGCCTTCGAGCCTGTCAGCGCCACTTTCGCGAAGCTCGAGGAGAACACCGCCGGCGATGCTGCGCTGCATCGCCACCGCCTCGCCTTTGCCAGTCGTCCGGGACGCGCGGTCATGCTGGCGCGACCGCTCGGGGTGATGAATCGGATCGTCGCCCCTTTCGAAGCGCGCGGGCAAACCGAGGAGGTGGAGGTCGTCGCCGGTGACGCCTTCTGCGCCGACAAGGGTATCGAACGCATCGATATCCTGAAGATCGACACGGAGGGCCACGACCTCGAAGTGCTGGCCGGCTTTCGGAACATGCTCGCGGCGCGCCGCGTCACCTATGTCGAGGTGGAATGCGGCATCGCCCCCGACAATGCGATGCACGTGCCATTCCCGCGTCTGGCCGACTTCCTGTTCGCCTTCGGCTATGGCCTGTTCAATCTCTTTGCCGGCACGCGCTTCAACCTGACCAGGAGGACGCACGATCGGGGCATCTGGTACGGCAATGCGGTCTTTGTCGCCGAACGCTGGCCCGAGGACCAAATCGGCATCACGCGCTGACCGCGACGCGTCAGCGCACCCGCGCCGCCGCGGCATAGCCGGCCGCGCCCACCACCCCCACCGCCACCAGCAGCCAGGGTACCAGCCCGTATCCGCCCAACCCGTCCCACAGCAGCGCCAGCAGCAGCGGCGCGCCGGTGCGCGGCAGCACCGAAATGGCTGAGAGCGCGCCGGTCACCGTGCCATAGCCCTCGCGGCCCAGGATCTCCGCGGTGCCGGCGGCGCGAATGATGGTCATCAGCCCATCCGCCACGGCCCAGGCCAGCACGAACACGATGGTCAGCGCCAGGCTCGCCGGACCGGCGGCCAGTGCCAGCATGCCCACCGGCACCAGGGCTGCGGCGATCACGCCCACCCGGCGCAGGCTCACGCGCCGTCCGGCCGCGAACAGTAGCCCGCGCGCGGCCACCTGCGCCGGCCCGTGCGCCGCGGCGATCAGCAGCACCGTCGCCTCAGGCCAACCCCGTTCGCGCAGCAGCGGGATGAGGTGCGCGCCCAGCCCGGTGGCGATGAAGGCATGGGCGGCGAAGCAGATCGCCAGGCCCAGGAAGGCGGGTTCGCGCAACCGCGTGCGAAGCGGCACGCGCGCCGCCGCCTGTGCCGTGGGTGGGGCTGGGCGCCGCGCGTGGCGCAGCATCAGCACCGTGATCAACGCCGCGCCCGCTTGCAGCACGGCCAGCGCCTGCAGCGCCCCGCGCCATCCGAAGGCCCCGATCAGCGCATCGGTCAGCGGCAGGAAGACCGTGCCGGTGAAGCCGGTGACCAGGCTGATGATGGTGATGCTGCGCGTGGCATCGCGCGCCTGCTCGACCACCACGGCCATGGCGATGCCCCACAGCCCGATCGCCTGCGCGACCCCGATGCCGATCCAGATCGCGAAGAAGGCGATGGGGTGGCTGACGGTGCTCCAGGCGACGAGCAGCAGGGCGGCGGCCGCGGTGCCGAGGCCCATCATGCCCTGCGCGCCGTGCCGGTCGAACCAGCGCCCCGCCGGCACCGCCGCCAGCCCGGCGGCCAGAAGCCCGGCGGTATAGGCCGCGTTGAGCGTCACGCGCGACCAGCCGAGCTCCGCCTCCATCGGCCCGACCATGAGCGGGAAGGGGGTGAACAGCGTGCCCCAGCCGATCAGCTGGGTGACGGCCATGCCCCAGATGAGTGCGCGGTCGGAAAGCCCGCCGCCGCTCACACCGTGAACTGCTCCGCGATGATGCGTTCGGACAGCCCGTGGTCGGGGTCGAACAGCAGGGTCAGCGACACGTCGCGCGCCTCGTGCACCGTCACGCGGCGCACGTCGCGCACCTCGGTGTAGTCGGCCACGGCCGCGACCGGGCGCTTGTCGGGTTCCAGGATCTCGAACACCACCTCGACATCGGCGGGCAGCAGGGCGCCGCGCCAGCGCCGCGGGCGGAAGGCCGAGATCGGCGTCAGCGGCAGCAGGTTCGCCCCCAGCGGCACGATCGGCCCATGCGCCGAGAGGTTGTAGGCCGTGCTGCCCGCCGGCGTGCTGATCAGCACCCCGTCGCAGATCAGCTCCGCCAGCCGCTGCTTGCCATCCACCAGGATGCGCACCTTCGCCGCCTGGCGGCTTTCACGCAGCAACGAGACCTCGTTGATCGCCAGCGCCTCGACAGGCGCGGACCCGTTCGCCTCGGCGCGCATGCGCAGCGGATGCAGCGTGGCGGCCTGGGCGGCGGCGATGCGCGCGGGCAGGTCGTCCTCGCGGTAGTCGTTCATCAGGAAGCCGACCGACCCCCGGTTCATGCCATAGACCGGCACGCCGCGGCGCAGGAAGCGGTGCAGCGTCTCGAGCATGAAACCGTCGCCGCCCAACGCCACCACCACGTCGGCGGTGTCCGGTTCCGCCGCGCCATAGCGTGCCGCCAGTGCCTCCTGCGCCGCCCGCGCCGCCTCGTTCTGCGCGGCGAGGATGGCCAGGCGCGGCACGCTCACGCGCCGGCCTTCGAGACCCAGCCCCGCGCGGCCTCGCGGTGTTCCAGCAGCGGCATGCCGGCGCGCACGCGCTCGGTCACGGCGCGGTCGATGCGCGCGCTGGCCCAGCCCACGCCGTCGCTGCATTTCGCCACCACATGCCCCCAGGGATCGGCGACCAGGGAATGACCGTAGACGCTGCGCGCGGCCCCGCGTTCCTCGTAGGTGCCGTAGGACGCGGCGGCGATGATCCAGCACTGGGTGTCGATGGCGCGGGCGCGCAGCAGCGGCTCCCAGTGATCCTTGCCGGTCTGCAGGGTGAAGTTGGACGGCACCAGGATGGCCTCGGCGCCGCGCCGGCGCAGTTCCTGGAACAGTTCCGGGAAGCGCATGTCGTAGCAGATGGTGCAGGCGAAGCGGATGCCGCCGGCCTCGAACATCGCGAGGTCGGACCCGCTGCCATACAGCGCGCTCTCGCGATAGCCGGTGCCATCCGGGGCGGTGATGTCGAACAGGTGGATCTTGCGGTAGCGGGCGACCTCGGTGCCGTCGGGGCTGAAGACCAGCGTCGTGTTGAACAGTTTCTCCCCACCATCCTCGATGATGGACCCGCCATGGACGGTGATGCCGTGCCGACGCGCCAGGCCGCGCAGCATCTCGTACGCGGCGCCGCCGTCGCCGCCGGGCGCGGGCAGGACCTCGGCCGCGGCGCGCCGGCTCTCGCGCCCGCCGCCGAGGTTGGTCCAGGTCTCGGGCAGGGAAACCAGGGCGGGGCGGTCGGCGTCGACCGCGGCCTCGATCAGGCGCGTCGCCTGCGCGAGGTTGGCGGCCTTGTCCGATCCCTGGTTCATCTGGATCACGCTGACACGCATCGTTCCGCTCCCCGGCAGTTGCGCCGCCTCATGCGGCCCGCGGGCCGGTCACGCGTTGCGATCCGCGCGTGGCCAGTCGAGCCGCGGCTCGGCGCGGCCACGGGCCGGGCGCGCGGCGGGCGGGGGCACCGGGGGCGCCAGGCTCGGTTCGGGCGCGGCGATGCGCGGCTCGGTGCGGCGTGGCGGGGGCACGTAGTCTTCCTCGATCAGCGCGCGCGCTGGCGCGCCGGGCTGGCGCACCAGGGCGCGGATCTCGGTGCGCAGGTCGGCCAGTTCGGCCTCGATCGCCTCGAGCCGCGATTTTATGCCGAACACGGAATACGGCATCGCCAGCAGGGCCAGCAGCGACACGCCGATCGCCAGCAGGATGACCAGCCCGACCCAGGCGGGCAGGCCGGGGATGCTCAGGCGGTCGACCATGCCCTGCAGTGTGTCAGCCACCGGTCATGCTCATGTGCCGCGCCACGGCCGGGGCTTTGCGCCGGCGGTCGATGATGAAGTCATGGCCCTTCGGCTTGCGCGCGATGGCGTCGCGGATGGCCTGCGCCAGCGCGGCATCGTCCACGCCGGGGTCGCGCAGCATGTCGCGGAATTCGGCGGCATCATCCTGGCCCAGGCACATGAACAGCGTGCCGGTGCAGGTCAGGCGCACCCGGTTGCAGGATTCGCAGAAATTATGGGTCATCGGCGTGATGAAGCCGATCCGCCGGCCGGTCTCCTTCACCGTCACGTAGCGGGCCGGGCCGCCGGTCGCGTAGTCGGTGTCCTCCAGCGTCCAGGTATGGCGCAGGCGGGAACGCACCAGGGACAGCGGCAGGTACTGGTCGGTGCGGTCCTCGCTGATCTCGCCCATCGGCATCGTCTCGATCAGGCACAGGTCGAAGCCATGTTCCCCGCACCAGGCGACCATGCGGTCGAACTCGTCCTCGTTCACGCCCTTGAGTGCGACGGCATTGATCTTGATGGCGAGCCCCGCCGCCTTTGCGGCGAAGATGCCATCCAGCGTCTGCTCGATCTTGCCCCAGCGGGTCAGCGCGGCGAAGGCAGCGGGGTCGAGCGTGTCCAGCGAGACATTGATCCGCCGCACCCCCGCCGCGAACAGGTCCTGCGCCATCTTCGCCAGCTGCGTGCCGTTGGTGGTGATGGTGAGTTCGCGCAGCCCGCCCGCGCCGATGCGCGCGCCCAGGCTGCGCACCAGCGTCATCACGCCCTTGCGCACCAGCGGCTCGCCGCCGGTCAGGCGGATCTTGTCGGTGCCGAGCGCAATGAACGCGCCGCAAAGCCGGTCGAGTTCCTCGAGCGACAGGATCTCCCGCTTGGGCAGGAAGGTCATGTCCTCCGCCATGCAATAGACGCAGCGCAGGTCGCATCGGTCGGTGACCGACACGCGCAGATAGGTCACGCCGCGCCCGAAGGGGTCGGTCAGTGTGGCCGGCGGAGAAGCGACGTCCTGCATGGGCTGGATTTGGGGCCGGTGGGGCGGTGGCCGCAAGTCCCTTTCGGCCGGCGCCGCTTCGGCCATTCCACCTTGATCGACCCGGCACTACCCGAAAAGCGCGAGCCCGCCGGCCACCAGCAGCACGCCCATGGCGAAGGGCCGGTACAGCCGGTCCGGCACCACCCGGAACAGCCGCGCGCCGATCGGCACCGAAAACGCCATGATCGGCAGCAGCACAGCCAGGCGCACCAGCACCGGCAGGTCGATCAGCCCGCCGATCAGCGGCGGGACCATCGACACGATGGCGATGGTGGCGAAGAACAGGATCAGGTTGGCGCGGTGGCGCTTCGCCTCCTCCAGGCCCGCCAGCAGGTACAGGATCACCGGCGGGCCGCTCATGCCGGTCGCGCCCTTCAGCAGCCCGGCCGCGGTGCCGACCGCGAGGTTGAGCGGCAACGGCCGTGACCCGTGGTAGCGCCAGCCCGACATCAGCAGCAGCCCGAACACCAGCACGAAGCCGCCGATGAAGCGCCGCAGCGCATCCCCGTCGGCGGTCAGCAGCACCCAGGCGCCCAGCGGCGTGGCCAGCGCCGCGGCCCCGCCCAGCGGCAGCACCACGCGCCGGTCGGCATCCTTGATCGCACCGGGCAGCAACTGTACCGAGACGACCAGCTCCATCATCAGCATCACCGGGATGCCGGCGCGCGGGCCCCACAGCAGCGAATAGACCGGTGCCAGGATCACCGCCGTGCCGAAGCCGGAATAGCCGCGCATGATGCCGGCGATGGCGGTCGCCAGGATTGCCGCCGCCAACCGCCAGTCCAGGAGCAGCGGGGTGGCCGTCTCAACCAGGGCGATCACCGCCGCTCATCCTCCACGACATCCAGCACAACAACCGCGGCGTTGATCAAGACCTTCCCCGCGTGCTCGAAATTGACCGTAATGCGATCGCCCGTGACCGACTGGACCTGTCCGATTCCCCAATCGGGCTGTCCCGGAAGGCGCACGCGCATGCCTGGTTCTATGATTGCAGTCACTGGATGATGGCCGTCAGCGATCCGGCGCTAAGATGGCGGAAGCACCGCAGAGGATACTGTCTCAGGCCATGACGCAAGGGATGTCCCGGGCCATGCCCTCCGTACCACCGCTGTCCGATCTGCGCCTGGCGCGGTTGGTCGGTCTTCGCCTGTGCCACGACATCAGCGGCGTGGCGGGCACCGTGGGCAATGCCCTCGAACTGCTCGACGGCGCAGGGGGGGAGGCCGCCGAACTGGCGGTCGATGCCGCCGCCGTGCTGCGCCGGCGCCTGCTGCTGTGGCGCGCGCTGCTGGGTGGGCAGGGGGAATGCGCGCTCGGCGCCGTGCTCGGCCTGGCCGCCGGGGAGATCGCCGGCGGGCGCGCCAGTGCCGATGCCGCGTCGCTCGACGCCGGCGTGATGATGGCCGAGGAGGTCGTGCCCGTGCTGCTGACCGCCGTGCTGCTGGCCGGCGAGGCGCTGCCGCGCGGCGGCGTGGTGCGCCTGGTGGGCGACCCGCAGCGTGAACTGGCGGTGCTGCCCGAAGGGCCGCGCGCCGCCTGGCCGCCGGCGCTGCTGCGGGCCGTGGCCGGCGCGCCGCTGGCGGGCGAGCCGACCGGGCGGGAGGTTCTCTCCCTGTGGCTTGCGGCCAGCGCGGCGGCGGGCAGCGTGCGGCTGAGCCTGGCGATGCCACCCGGCGAGGGCTGCGGTCCGCTGGTGCTCAGCATCGGCGAATGATGCCCTGACCTCGGCGGCCGGGCGTGCGCGCGCCCGCCGCCGCGCGCTTTACCGATTGTTCGGCCCGCTGCGCGCATGCTGCCCCGGCAAGCACCCCGGGGATGGCGATGGACGATCTGCTGGCCGACTTCCTGACCGAAGCGCATGAGGGACTCACCGCGCTCGATTCCGCGCTGCTGCGGCTCGAACGCACGCCGGACGACCAGCCCACGCTGTCGGAAGTCTTCCGCCTGGTGCACACCATCAAGGGCACCTGCGGCTTCCTCGGCCTGTCGCGGCTGGAGGCGGTGGCCCATGCGGCGGAGAACGTGCTGGGGCGCTACCGCGACGGCTCGCTGCCGGTCACCGAGGCGGGCATCAGCCTGATCCTCTCCTCGCTCGACCGCATCAAGGCGATCGTCGCCGGGCTGGAGGCGACCGGGGCGGAACCCGCGGGCGACGACGCCCCGCTGATCGAAGCCCTGAACGCGGCCGCGGAGGGGCGCATCGCCGCCGCACCCGCCCCGGAAGCCCCGGCCTCTCCCATGGACGTGGCGGCGGAAGCCCCGCCCGTCCCGCAGCCCGTCGCGGCTGCGCCATCGCCCGACGCCCCGCCGGCCGAGAGCGCCGGCGGCATCGCCGCGCCGCAGACCATCCGGGTCGCGGTTGAGGTGCTCGAGGACCTGATGACGCTGGTCAGTGAACTGGTGCTCACGCGCAACCAGTTGCTGCAGCTGGCGCGCGGGCATCACTCCGATGCCTTCGCGGTGCCGCTGCAGCGCCTGTCGCACATCACCTCCGACCTGCAGGAGGGTGTGATGAAGACGCGCATGCAGCCGATCGGCAATGCGTGGGCGAAGCTGCCGCGGCTGGTGCGCGACCTGTCGCATGAACTGGGCAAGAAGATCGAACTCGACATGCGCGGCGCGCAGACCGAACTTGATCGCCAGGTGCTGGAACTGATCCGCGACCCGCTCACGCACATGGTGCGCAATTCCGGCGACCACGGGCTGGAAACCCCGGAGCAGCGCCGCGCCGCCGGCAAGCCCGAGACCGGGCGCGTGCTGCTCAACGCCTATCACGAAGGCGGCCACATCATCATCGAGGTGGGCGACGATGGGCGCGGCCTGCCGGTCGAACGCATCCGCGCCAAGGCGCTGGCGAATGGCCTCGCGACCGAGGCCGAACTGGCCCAGATGAACGAAAGAGAGGTGCTGCGCTTCATCTTCGCGCCGGGCTTCTCGACAGCGCAGCAGGTGACATCGGTGTCCGGCCGCGGCGTCGGCATGGACGTGGTCAAGACCAACATCGAGAAGATCGGCGGCACGGTCGAACTGGCATCCAAGGAAGGGCGCGGCACCACCTTCACCATCAAGATCCCGCTCACGCTCGCCATCGTCTCCGCGCTGATCGTCGAAGCCGGTGGCGAGCGCTTCGCGCTGCCGCAGATCGGCGTGGTCGAACTCGTGAGTGTCGCCGGCACCCGGCCCGACGGCGCGCAGGACGGCGCGCCGCACATCGAACGCATCAAGGACGCGCCGGTGCTGCGCCTGCGCGACCGGCTGCTGCCGCTGGTCTCGCTCGCGGGCCTGCTGCGCCTGCCGGCCCCGGCCAGCGAGGCCGAGGGTTTCGTCGCCGTCATGCAGGTCGGCGGCCAGGCCTTCGGCATCATCCTCGACCGCGTCTTCGACACCGAGGAGATCGTGGTGAAGCCGGTGGCCCCCATCCTGCGCCACGTCACCATGTTCAGCGGCAACACCATCCTGGGCGACGGGTCGGTCATCATGATCCTCGACCCCAACGGGATCGGCCGCGCCGCCGGCGTGGGCGCCGATGCACCGACCGAGGATGCGCGCCGTGCCGTGACCGCCGCGCAGGGGCTGCGTTCGAATGCCAGCGCGTCGCTGCTGCTGTTCCGCGCCGGGGACGAAACACCCAAGGCCGTTCCCCTCGGCCTGGTCGCGCGGCTGGAGGACATTCCCGTCGAGCGCATCGAGATGTCGGGCGCGACGCCGGTGGTGCAGTACCGCGGCGCGCTGATGCCGCTGATCCCCGTCTCGCCGGGCTGGATGCGACCGGAGGGCGCGGCGCGCCAGGCGGTTCTGGTGTTCACCGAGAACGACCGCGCCATGGGGCTGATGGTCGACGAGATCCTGGATGTCATCGACGAGCGGCTCGACATCCAGCCCGGCTCGGGGCGCGCCGGCTTCATCGGCAGCGCGGTGATCTCCGGGCGCGTGACGGAGGTGCTCGACACCGCGTGGTGGCTGTCCCAGGCGGGCGAGGACTGGTTCCGCACCGCCCGCCCGGCGACCGGTCGCGGCGCCCACCCACGCCTGCTGATGGTCGAGGACAGCGCCTTCTTCCGCCATCTGGTGGTGCCGGCGCTGTCTGCCGCCGGCTACGAGGTGATGGCGGTGGACGGCCCGGCCGCCGCGCTGCGCCTGCGCGAGGAAGGCCACGTCTTCGATGCCGTGGTCTCGGACATCGAGATGCCGGAGATGGACGGCATCGCCTTCGCGAAGGCCGTGCGCGCCGGCGGTGCCTGGGAGGCGATGCCGTTGATCGCGCTGTCGTCGCGCGCCGAGCCCGCCGACGTGGCGCGCGGGCGTGACGCCGGCTTCACCGACTATGTCGCCAAGTACGACCGCGAGGCGCTGCTGCAGTCGCTGCAGGACTGCCTCTCGGCGCCGCTCGCGGCCTGAAGGACGCAGAAGATGGAACAGATGGCCACCGCCCCCGCGCCCCGCGCCGCCCCGCCATCCAGCCAGCGCGAGGAGGATGTCTTCCTGACGCTCACCGTGGCCGGGCAGGGCTGCGCCGTGCCGGTGCTGCTGGTGCGCGACGTGCTGGGGCCGCAGGCCATCACGCGCATCCCGCTCGCACCGCCCGAGATCGCCGGCAGCCTGAACCTGCGCGGGCGCATCGTCACCGCGGTCGATCTGCGGCTGCGCCTGGGCCTGCCGCCGCGCGAGACCGCCACCGCGCCGATGAGCGTGGTGGTCGAGCAGGCGGGCGAGCTCTATTCCCTCCAGGTCGACCAGGTGGGCGAGGTGGTGCCGCTGCCGGCATCGGGCTTCGAGCCCAACCCACCCACGCTCGACCCCTTCTGGCGCGAGGTCTCGCGCGGGGTGCACCGGCAGGAGGACCGGCTGGTCATCGCGCTCGAGATCGACCGCGTGCTGGCGATCGGCTGAGGGAGAGACGCAGATGACCCGCACCTGCCTGGTGGTGGATGACAGCCTGGTCGTGCGCAAGGCGGCGCGACGCATCATCGAGGGCCTCGGCTTCACCGTGACCGAGGCCAGGGACGGGCAGGAAGCGCTGGAGGCCTGCCGCACCCACCTGCCCGATGGCGTGCTGCTGGACTGGAACATGCCGGTGATGGACGGCATCACCTTCCTGCGTGCCGCACGCGCGGAATTCGGGCCGGACCAGCCGCGCATCGTGCTCTGCACGACCGAGGCGGAGTTCACGCGAATCGTCCAGGCGCTGGAGGCCGGCGCGCAGGAATACGTGATGAAGCCGTTCGACGCCGAGATCATCCGCGACAAGTTCGAACAGGCCGGGCTGCTGGAGCCGGCGGCGTGAACCTGCCGCCCCCTGCGGGCAGCGACGTGCGGGTGATGCTGTGCGACGACAGCGCGACGGCGCGCGCCATCCTGCGCCGGCTGCTGGAAGCCGAGCCGGGCATCCGCGTGGTGCACCAGGCCGCCGATGGTCGCGCGGCGCTGGATGCGCTGGCGGTGGCGCGCCCCGATGTCGTGCTGCTCGACCTCGAGATGCCGGTGATGGACGGCATGACCGCGCTGCCGCTGATCCTGAAGGCGGCGCCGCAGGCGGCGGTGATCGTCGCGTCGGCACTGACGCAGCGCGGGGCGAAGGCGGCGATCGCCGCACTGGCCGCCGGGGCGGCGGACTACGTGCCGAAGCCGCAGGGGGCCGCGGGCGGCGCGGCGGACCCGGTGTTCAAGGCGGAACTCGTCGCCAAGGTGCGCGGCTGGGCGCGGATGAAGCGGCAGGAGAAGGCAGCCCCGACACGCGGCGCGGCGCCCCCACCGCTGCGCGCGCCGGCCGCGGCCCGGGTTCGCCCCTCGCTGGTAGCTATCGGCTCGTCGACCGGCGGGCCGCAGGCGCTGGCCGCGCTGGTCAAGCGCCTGCCGCGCCTGCCCGTGCCGGTGGTGGTGGTGCAGCATATGCCGGCGGGTTTCACCACCATGCTGGCCGAACACCTCGACCGGATCGGGCCGCATCGCTGTGCCGAGGCAACCGAGGGCGAGGCGCTGGCCCCCGGGCGAATCCACCTCGCGCCGGGCGACCGGCACCTGTTGATCGAAGCCGCGGCCGGTGGGTTGCGCGCGCGCATCACCACCGGCCCGCCCGAGAATTTCTGCCGCCCTGCGGTGGACCCGATGCTGCGCAGCGCGGTCGCGGCCGTTGGCGGGCGCGTGCTGGCGGTGATCCTGACCGGCATGGGCCATGACGGGCTGGAGGGCTGCCGCGCCGTGAGGGGCGCCGGCGGCACCGTGCTGGCGCAGGATGAAGCGAGTTCCGTGGTCTGGGGCATGCCCGGCGCCGTCGCGCGCGCCGGCCTGCCCGCGCTGCTGGCGCCGCCCGAGTTGCTGGCCGAACGCATTGCCGCGCTGGCGGCCGAAAGGGTCACGGCATGACGCCCGACAGCTTCAACTTCCTCGCCGGCCTGGTGAAGCAGCGCTCGGGCATCGTCCTTACCACCGACAAGGGCTACATGCTCGAAACGCGCCTGGGTCCCATGCTGCGGCGCGACGGCATCGCCGGCCTGGACGCCCTGGCGCTGCGGCTGCGCGGGCCGGGCTCGGCGGCCCTCGCGGCCGAGGTGGTCGAGGCGCTGACCACCAACGAGAGTTCGTTCTTCCGCGATGGCAAGCCGTTCGAGCACCTGAAGAAGCTGCTGCCGAAGCTGGCGGCGGCGCGGCCGCCGGGGCACGTCATCCGCGTCTGGTCGGCGGCCTGTTCCTCGGGGCAGGAGGCCTATTCGATCGCGATGACGGTGGCGGAACTCGGCGCGGCGCTGGGCGGGCGGCGGCTCGAGATCATCGGCACCGATCTCTCGCGTGAAATGCTCGACCGCGCGCAGCAGGGCATCTACACGCAGTTCGAAGTGCAGCGGGGCCTGCCGGTGACGATGCTGGTGAAGCATTTCCAGCAGGACGGCACGCGCTGGCGGGTGAAGCCGGAACTGCGCGCCATGGCGCGCTTCCAGCCCTTCAACCTGTTGGACGACCCGCGCGGGCTTGGCCGCTTCGACATCGTGTTCTGCCGCAACGTGCTGATCTATTTCGATGCGCCGACCAAGTCGCGGGTGTTGGCCACGCTGGCCGGGCTCCTCCCGGCCGATGGCGTGGTCTACCTGGGCGGGGCGGAGACCGTGCTGGGGTTGACCGAGCGCCTGGTGCCGATGCCCGGCGAACGCGGCGTCTACGAGCCGGTGCGGCTGGCGGCGCGCAGCGCGTGACCTACGCGTCGGCGGAGAAGGCCTGGGTGCGCACCAGCCGGGCATAGAGGCCGTCGCGCGCCATCAGTTCCGCATGGCGACCCTGTTCGACCGCGCGACCGGCCTCCATCACCACGATGCGGTCGGCATCGCGCACCGTCGCCAGGCGATGGGCGATCACCAGCGTCGTGCGCCCGGCACGCAGCCGGGCCAGCGCCTGCTGCACCAGCGCCTCGTTCTCGGCATCGAGCGCGCTGGTCGCCTCGTCCAGCAGCAGGATGCGCGGGTTGCGCAGCAGCGCGCGCGCGAGCGCGATGCGCTGGCGCTGCCCGCCCGACAGCCGTGACCCGCCCGACCCCAGCACCGTGGCGTAGCCCTGCGGCAGCGCGGCGATGAAGTCGTGCGCGGCGGCGGCGCGGGCGGCGTCCTCGACCTCGGCGCGGGTGGCGCCAGGGCGGCCGGCGGCGATGTTCGCCTCCGCCGTGTCGTCAAAGATCACCGCATCCTGGCCGACATAGGCGATGGCGTCGCGCAGCGATTCAATGCCGACGCTGCGGATCTCGGCGCCATCGACCAGCAGGCGGCCTTCCGTGGCGTCATACAGCCGCGGCACCAGCGCGATGGCGGTGGATTTCCCGGCCCCGGACGGACCCACCAGCGCGACCGTCTCGCCGGGTTCGGCGGTGAAGCTCAGGCCGCGCAGGGCGGCGTCCGGCACGGCGCCGCCCTCCGGCGCGCGGGGGTCGGCGGCATAGGTGAAGCCGACGCCCTCGAAGGCGATGCGACCGCGTCCCTGCGGCAGTGCGGCGGCGTCGCGCGCATCCAGGATGCGCCGCTTCTCGTCCATCACGCCGAATACCCGGGTCAGCCCCGCCAAGCCTTCCTGCAGCGCGGCGTTGAGCGAGCCCAGCGCGCGCACGGGGCGCGAGGCGATCAGCAGAGCGGCGACGAAGCCGGTGAATTCGCCGAGCGTCCCGGCGCCCGAGGCGACCCGCCAGCCGACGAATATGAGCACGGCGGCGACCGCGAAGCCGCCCAGCGCCTCCAGCAGCGGGTCGAGCGAGGCACGGGTGCGGGCGATGCCATAGAGGCTCTCCCGCAGGCGGGCGAAAATGCCGGCGGCGCGGGCTTCCTCGGCGGCTTCCAGGCGATAGGCGCGCACCACGCGGGCGGCGCCGAAGGACTCCGTGAGCGCCGCCGCAGCCTCGCCGACGCGTTCCTGCATGCCGCCGGAGGCGCGGCGGATGCGCTTGCCCAGGCGCAGGATCGGCACCACCGCGATCGGGTACAGCAACGCCGCCACGAGCGACATCTGCCAGTCGAGATAGACCATCGACGCCACCAGCCCGACCACGGTGAGGGAATCGGCGATGGCGTTGATGGACTTGGTCAGCGCCTCGCGGATCAGTGCGGCGTCGGTGGTGAAGCGGGCGGCATGGCGGGCTGGTGCCTCGCGCGCCACCACCGCCAGGTCGGCGCGGGTGAGCGCCCGGAACAGGTCGTTTTGGATCGCCTCGATCACCCGCAGCACGACGCCCTGGATGGCGACCGCCTGGCCGTATTGCGCCGCGGCCTTCAGGCAGGTGACCACCACGATGACCAGCGGGATGGCCCAGAGCAGGTCCTGCCGGCCTTCGGTGAACAGGTCGAAGGATTGCTGGATGACGACGGGATACAGCGCGGTGGTGGCGGCGACGCCGAAGGTGCAGCCCAGTGCCAGAACGATGCCGCGACGGTGCTGCGCCACATAGGAGCGCCAGAGGCGCGCCAGCAGGGCGCGTGCGGAGGTGTCGAGGGCAGGGGCGGCGGCCATGGGGCGGGGCATAGAGCGTTTTCGCGGCGGGCGGTATGGGCTGCGGGTGGCGCCTTGGCGCGTCGTCCTCGGTCCCTGGCGCGGCCGCGGGAGTAGGCCGCGGCACCCGGCCTGTCACATTAACGGGGTTGCAAAATTCGGCGTCTTTGTGCTAGTTCTTGTTTCGTTCCGGTGAAGGCGGCGGGACCGGACCCCCACTCATCCCCCGAGTGCGGTCCCGTCGCCGCCCCCGGTGCCGCTGTCGGGCGGCTTGGGGGCGGCTTCAGCGAGCGCTGCGTCATGGTCGGTGGCGATGCGGCGGTCGAGCTCGGCGAGGACTTCCCGCCGCGTCGCGATGCAGCCAGAGTCGATCCACCACCGGCGCATCTGCGCAAGCCAAGCGCCGACCGGCGCGCCCGGATCCACTCCAAGTGCCACGACGTCACGTCCCGCGATGGGAAAGGCCGGCATCACCGTCTCAGCGATCGTATCGATGCTTGCACGCCAGCCTGTGACCGCGGCGTCGCCGGCCGCAGCAGCACGGGCCGTGCTCATCCAGGCCTGCCCCAGCAGCGCTTTGCGCGGATCATCCGCAGCCGCGAGCCCTGCCCACTCGGTCGCCTCGGCCAGCGCGCGGCGCGCCTCCGGTACGCTCATGCCCGGCCGGATGCCCGACTCCGCCGGGGGTCGGCTGAGGGCGCGCAATGCGGCGGCCTCCGTACCGGACAGGCGCAGGTCGCGCGCCAGCTTGCGGATACGCGCGACGTGCGTGCCCGCAGCGGGATCCCGGAGCAATGCCGCGACGCGCAGAAGCGGATCCGGCGGCGCACCCGCGGCGACCAGCGCCTCAAGGACCGCGATGTCGCCGACCTCCGGCAGCACCGCCTCCAGCACGCCCGTCTCCGCCATCAGCCCCACCGCCGCCACCGGGTCCGGCACCGACAGGATGCGCTTCAGTTCCATCCACACGCGCTCGGCCGACAGCCGCGCCAGCCCCGGCACCGCGCGGCGGATCGCCGCCACCGCCGCGGCGTCCGGTTCGCCCACGCCGTAGCGCGCCTGGAACCGGAAGAAGCGCAGGGCGCGCAGGTAGTCCTCGGCGAGGCGCGTATCCGCGTCCCCCACGAAGCGCACGCGCCCCGAGGCCAGGTCTGCCCGCCCGGTGAAGTAGTCGAACAGCGCGCCGTCGGGCGCGAGCGACATGGCGTTGATGGTGAAGTCGCGCCGTGCCGCGTCCTCTCGCCAGTCGGTGGTCCATGCCACCGTGGCGTGGCGCCCGTCGGTCAGCACGTCGCGGCGCAGGGCGGTGACCTCGACCGGCGCGTGGTCGAGCACGGCGGTGACCGTGCCGTGCGCGACGCCGGTCTCGAAAACCTTCATCCCGGCGGCGCGCAGGCGGGTGGCGATGGCCTCGGGCGGCAGGGGGGCGGCGACGTCCACGTCGGCGATGTCGCGCCGCGCCAGGGCGTCGCGCACGCAGCCGCCGACGGCCCGCGACCCGGGCAGCGCACCCAGCACGGCGGCGACGGCGGGCGAATCAAGGAAGGCCGGGCGGGCGATGACCTCCGATGGCGCATCGGTCACCGGCGTGGCTCCGCAGGGCCCGGTTGGGCGCGTTCGCCGTCCAGCTGCGCGGGCACGTAGTCGCGGCTGTGCTCCATGCTGCGCGACAGCCCGTACCAGATGGCACCACCCAGCATCAGCACCGCGCCGACAGCCCCCAGCACCAGCAGGATGGTGCTGGGTTCGGTCGACGGGTTGGCCCGCCGCCACAGCCCGTAGGCGGCGAAGGGCGCGAGGAAGAGCAGCAGTTCGATAAGATACGGCACGCCCCAGGATCACCCGTTGTCCGGGCGACGCAAAGCACCTTCGCCCGTCAGTCCCCAGGTTCCAGAAAAAGGAGGGGTTGCGGGGGAGTTCCCTCCCCCGCCCTTTGCCGGACCTCGGCCGCGCCGATGCCCGCCTGCCGCAGCTCCCGGATGGTCGCCGCCCGGTCCCGCTTGGCCAGGCGGCGCCCATTGGCGTCGGTCAGCAGCCCATGATGCGCGTAGTCCGGTTCTGGCCATCCCATCAAGTGCTGCAACAACCGGTGCAGGTCGGTGGCCGGCAGCAGGTCCTCCCCGCGCGTGACCAGGGTGATGCCCTGCAGCGCGTCGTCATGGGTGACGCACAGGTGGTACGATGCCGGGATGTCCTTGCGCGCCAGCACCGCGTCGCCGAAGCGGGCAGGGTCGCAGGTGATACGGCGGCCGTGTTCGCGGAAGGTCAGCGGCGTGGGCAAAGTGGCGAGCGCCGCCGCCATGTCGAGGCGGAGCGCGTGGGGTTCGCCCGCGGCCACGCGCGGCGCGGCTTCGTCGGCGGCCAGCCGCCGGCAGGTGCCCGGATAGAGCGCCCCGTCCGGCCCGTGCGGCGCCGCGGCGCTGGCCGCGATTTCGCGCGCGATGTCGCTGCGCGTGCAGAAGCACGGATAGAGCAGCCCGCGCGCGGCCAGCGCGTCGAGCACGGCGCGGTAGTCGGCCAGGTGGCGGGATTGCACGCGCACCTCGCCATCCCAGTCGAGGCCGAGCCAGGCCAGGTCCTCGAGGATGGCGTCGGTGAACTCGGGGCGGCAGCGGGTGGGGTCGATATCCTCGATGCGCAGCAGGAATTGGCCGCCGGCGTCGCGCGCCGCGCGCCAGGCCGTGAGGGCGGCGTGCGCATGGCCCAGGTGCAGCAAGCCGGTGGGGCTCGGTGCGAAACGGGTGACGATGGCGGTTGCGCCCATGGTCCGCAGCGGGTAGCCGGCAGGGGCGTCTTGTCGCAAGGGGAACCCGCGCGTGGTGGAAATGGATGGGCCGCGATTCGGCCCTGCGGCGGGTGGGCCCGCGGATGCGCTGGTGGTGCTGGTGCATGGGCTCGGCGCCGATGGAAACGACCTGATCGACCTGGCGCAGATCTGGGCGCCGGCGGTGCCGGGTGCGCTGTTCGTGGCACCGCACGCGCCGGAGCGCATCGAGGGCCTGCCCAATGGCCGCCAATGGTTCGCGCTGTGGGACCGGTCCGAGGAGCAGTTGCGCACCGGCGTGCGCGCGGCCGCGGCGGCGCTGGGCGCCTTCGTGTCGGCCGAGGCGGAGCGGCTGTCGATCCCGCCGGACCGGGTCGCGCTGATGGGCTTCAGCCAGGGGGCGATGACGGTGCTGGAGGCGGGGCTGCGCGGCGCCGTGCCGGATGCCGCCTGCGTGCTGGCCTATTCCGGCGGCATGATCGGCGGCGATGTGCTGGCCGAGGAGATCGTCGCGCGCCCCGCCGTGCTGCTGGTGCATGGCGAGGACGACGAGGTGGTGCCCGCCGCCGCTTCCCGCGCCGCGGCGAGCGCGATGGAGGCCGCCGGCGTTCCGGTGCGCGCGGTGTTCCGCCCCGGCCTGGGGCATGGTCTGGACGATGTCGGCCTGGCGGCAGGCGCGCAGGTTCTGCACGGGCTGCTGAAGGGCGCGTGACAGGTCGTTGAAACTGCCGGTTGTGAGCCTGCGCGAGGGTTGCGGGTGCGCGCCGCGCATGTCATGCATGCAGCGTTTTCGCGGCGGCGCCACTGTATCTGGGGCCTTACCGCCGGGTCAGGCCCCCAGGTCTCGGTGGCGCGTCTCTGAAAGGAGCGGCGCTTGCCTGACGGCGGACACTTCATCGGCGGCCAGTCCTATCCTGCGCTCGTGTTGAACGCGGATTTCCGCCCGCTGTCGTATTTTCCGCTGTCGGTCTGGGCCTGGCAGGATGCCGTGAAGGCGGTGTTCCTGGACCGCGTCTCGGTGCTGTCGGAATACGAGGTGGAGGTGCATTCGCCGTCGCTGGCACTGCGGCTGCCATCCGTCATCGCGCTGAAGGATTACATCCCGGCGGCGCGCCGCCCGGCCTTCACGCGCTTCAACGTATTCCTGCGCGACCGTTTCGAATGCCAGTACTGCGCCGAGGGGCGGCCGACGCATGAACTGACCTTCGACCACGTGATCCCGCGGTCGCGCGGCGGGCGGACCTCGTGGGAGAATGTCGTGACCGCCTGCGGGCCGTGCAATCTGCGCAAGGGCAACCACCTGCCGCGCGAATGCCGGATGATCCCCCGCCAGGAGCCGCGCCAGCCGACCTCGTGGGAATTGCAGGACAATGGGCGTGGGTTTCCGCCGAACTACCTGCACCAGTCATGGCGGGACTACCTGTACTGGGACAGCG
This sequence comes from Rhodospirillales bacterium Ga0074136, assembly GCA_001464375.1. Taxonomy (GTDB): domain Bacteria; phylum Pseudomonadota; class Alphaproteobacteria; order Acetobacterales; family Acetobacteraceae; genus Neoroseomonas. The sequence continues at coordinate 92,510 of LNEW01000145.1, forward strand.
AACTGGAGAACTGAGGAGCCTTCTTTCGCCCTCAGGCGCCGGCTTGGCTGCGCGCCATGCGCTCACGGATCGCGCAAGGGCGATCCGACAGGTGGTCACCCCGCCTCGACCTTCGCGGGCGCCGCGCGATACGCCCCAACGCCCTCGCCCAGCTTCGCGTTGTTCGCCTCCCGCATCTTCGCCGCCGCCTCATCGTACAGGAAGGGCAGGAAGGCGTAGCGCACGCCTGCAGTCACCGGCAGCGCCTGGTGCAGCAGCGAGCACGAGAACACCACCGCCCCCCCGGTCGGCGCCCGCCAGGATCGGCGGCCGTATTCGGGGAAGCGCAGTTCGCCGCCCTCGAATTCCTCGGCATTCAGGTTGATGGTGACGGCGAAGCGGCGATGCGCGGTGCCGCCGGTGGTGTTGTCGCGATGCGCGGCGAAATGCCCGCGCTCGGCGGAATCGTAGCAGGCGACGATGTAGCGCTCCATGCGCGTGGCGTCGAAATGGTGCACGCGCTTCAGCTCCGGCACGATGCGCCGCAGGATGCGCGCGCGCGTCGCGGTGCGCAGGCCCTGGTCCTCGATCGAGCAGTCGCTGCGCCGCTTCATCGCGGGGTCGAAGACACCGACGGTCTTGCCGTTCTCCTCGCGCATGAAGCCCGACGGGTTGCCGCCCTGCGCCTGGTAGTAGCCGATCAGCGCGCGGCACAGCTCGGCCTCGAAGATGCGCGGCAGCACCAGGACGGGCGGCGGGATGTCGGTGCCGCCATGGACGTCCGGCGGCGGCAGCGCGGACAGGCGCGCGATCACGGCTTCGACCTCGCCCAGGGGCCGCGTCTCGATCACGCGCAGCATGGGGTCGAGCAACACCCAGGCCGGCGCGTAGATGGCCGGGCCGTCCGGCGCGGCCGGGTCGGGGCGCACCACGCCGGCATCCCGCGCCACCGCGCCGTCCAGGTCGAACAGGAAGCGGATGCCGGGCAGCGACTGCACCAGCCGCCCCGGCGCGCGATCGGCCGGGTCGGCGCTGATGCCGAAGAAGCAGGCGGTGTCGTCGTCGAACAGCGCGCGATGCGCGGCGATGGCGGCAAGCGCCGCCTGCGCCACCGGCTGCGCGGACGACCCCAGGAAGCCCAGCAGCACGTAGCGCCCCGCCACCGAATGGAAGGCGTAGCGCGGGTTGTCCGTGGACGGCAGGGTGAACCAGGGGAAGGGATCGCCGGGCAGGACCTTCATGGCGGCATCGTTACCATGGCCGCGCCCGGCGATTCCAGGCTTCAGCCGACCGTCACGCGTGCCTCGGCCCGCGCGCTGCGCCCGGCCTCGTCGGTCCAGGTGAACTCGAAGGTGCTGGTGCGTTCCATGCGCACGAAGAACACATGGTACGGGTTGGCCGAGGTGCCGTTGCTGAACTCAGCCGCCAGCACCGTCTCGTTGTTCATGCGCACCAGCAGGCGCGTGAGCATGTCGCGCCGCGCGCCGTCCTGGCGCAGGCCGGTCTCCATCGGGTGCTCGATCAGCGTGCGGATCTCGATCACCTCGCCGGCGCGGGCCTGGCGCGGGATGCGGATGCGCGGGGGGGAGAGCGTGCCGGTCATGTCAGGCAGCCCCCGGTCGTGACGCGGATCTCGGCCGTGGCGCGGCGTACGCGCCCGTCATTGGACTGCGCAAGGACGATGATGCGCTGCGCCTCGGCCAGGCGGATGCGCGTCTGCACCTCGGCCCGCGCGAGCAGCGGCGTGAGGCGGAAACGGGCGACGCCCGGGGTCGGGTTGGCGGTGGCAAACACATGGATGGCGGTGATGTGGTCGGCCGCGGTCATCGGGCTTTCCGCCACGATGGTGACCGGAACCTGGCCGCCATTCTCGGCCATCGCGGGCACGCGCAGCACGATGCCGCCATCGGTGATGGGCGCATCGCCCACGGCGTCGCGGATGGCCGCCTGCAGGGCCGTGCCGGTGTCGGCCGCCGCGGCGGCGGGCAGCAGCGCCAGCGCCAGGAGGGAGCGTCGTGTCGTCATCAGGCGAACATGGATCGCGTGATGCTGTCGTACCAGGCATCGGCATACAGCGCCTCCTGCCGGCGCTGCTCCGGCAGGTCGCCGCGCGGGGAGATACCGCCGGAATTCGGCACTTCCGCGATGGCGGTGCCGTCGGCATTCGGGCGGAAGATGTTGACGACCGAGATGCCGTATTCCGTGCCGACATGGCTGTAGCAGGTGTTGAAATAGAGGGCCTCGGGCACCGGCTGGCCGCGATGCAGCGCCACCGCGCTCGCCACCGCCTGCTTGGCCGTGGTGTTCGCGACGAAGCCCGATTTCGGCATGGGGCCGGGGATGTTGGCGTCGCCGATCACATGGATGCCCGGGGCGGCGCGGGCCTCGAAGGTACGGGTATTCACCGGCACCCAGCCGGTCTCGTTGGCGAGGCCCGCCTCTGTCGCGAGCGCAGCAGCCGTTTGCGGCGGGATCACGTTGGCGACGTCGACCTTGTGGCGGGTGCCGAATTCGGTCTCGAGCACGCGTTCGCGGACATCGACCTTGACGACCTTGCCATCGCGGTTGCCCGGCACCCATTCGATCATGTCGCCATACAGTGCGCGCCAGCCATCCTGGAACAGGCCCTGCTTGCTGAAGCCCTCCTTGGCATCGAGTGCCAGGATCTTCGCGCGCGGCTTATGCCGCTTGAGGTAATGCGCGATCATGCTGATGCGCTCATACGGGCCGGGCGGGCAGCGGAAGGGGTTGCCGGGGATGGCAAGCCCGACGACGCCGCCATCCGGCATGGCTTCGAGCTGCCGGCGCAGCAGCAGCGTCTGCGCGCCATCGGCGGGTATCCAGGCATGCGGGATGGTCTCGGCGGCGGCCTGGTCGTAGCCCTCGACAGCGCCCCAGCGCAGCGCGATGCCGGGCGACAGGATCAGCCGGTCATGGGAGAGCGCCTGCCCCCCCGCCAGGCGCACCGACTTCGCGGCCGCGTCGATGCCGCTTGCGCGGTCGTGGATCACGGTCACGCCGCGCGCGCGCAGCCCGTCGTAGGAATGGGTGATCTGGCCGATCTGGCGTTCGCCGCCCAGCAGCAGGTTGCCATAGGGGCAGGTGACGAAACTGCGCTGCGGTTCAACCAGCGTGACCTGCACGTCGGGATAGGTCCGCCGCGCGAAATTCGCCGCCGAGGCGCCGCCGAAGCCGCCGCCGACCACGACCAGGCGCATCCCCGCCTGGGCGCGCAGCGGTGCCGGTGCGGCGAGCAACGCGCCGGCGGCCAGCAGCGCGCGGCGGGAGAGGGTCGTCGTCATGGCGCCACCTTCGAGAAATGCTCGGCCACCGCGGCGATCTCGGCTTCCGTGTAGCCGCGGGCGATGCGCCCCATGATGGTGCCGGGGCGTTCATTGGCGCGGAAGGCGAGCATGATCGCGACCATCTCCGCGCGATCCCGCCCGGCAATGGGGGCGGCGCCGGCCGCGCCCCTGCCGTCCGGGCCGTGGCAGCCGAGGCACCCCTCGGCGGCGAGCGGCGCCTGCGCGGCGGCGACCCCGGGAAGCCCGGCGACACCCAGGGCGAGCATCAGTCCCGGCAGGGCTTTCAGCCTCATCTTGGTCTCCAGCGAAAGGACGCGATGACGCGGACGTGACGCATTTCCGGGGCGCGGCCAAGCGAAAGGTTTGCAGCCTCCGGCGCCGCGTCGGCGCGTGGTCTTCATGCTACCGCGCAGGCTGAAGTGGAGGTGATTTTCGCCCTTCGGCAGGCGGCCGCTTCAGGTCGCCAGGCCGAAGGCCGGGCGCAGGCGGATGCCCACCCAGTTCCCCGCCAGCGCCGGCAGGATCCACCCCCAGCCATGCAGGCTGCCCGAGGCGATCCCCGCCACATAGGCGCTGATGTTGCACCCCGAGGCGACCACCGCGCCGATGCCCAGCAGCAGCCCGCCGACCACCGATGCCGCGGCATGCCGCCAGGGCATCGCCAGGCGCGGAGCGAAGCGCCCCGCCAGCGCGGCCGCCAATAGCGCACCCGCCATCAGGCCCAGGTCCATCACCGTGGTGCGGTCGGCCAGCACGGGACGCAGGAACGCCTCGCTGCGCGTCGGGTCTTCCCAGAAGGCCCAGAAGGCGGGGTCGTCCCAGCCCAGGCCTTCGACGACCCGTGAGCCCCACAGCGGGAAGGCGGCCGTGATCACCCAGGGCCGGCCAGCCAGCCACAGCGTCAGCAGGTTCAGGATGGCGAGCGCAGCCGCGCCCCACAGCAGCGCCCAGGGGCCGCGCAGCAGGTTGCCGCCGTGCCAGGGCAGGGGTTCCGCCACGCCATGGCGGCGCCGTTCCGCGGCCCAGGCGCCCAGCCCCGCGGCGGCCAGCACCGCCAGGCTCAGCGCTACCGCCGGCCACAGGCCGAACAGCGCGGGCAGCGTCACCACCGGCAGTGCCGGCAGGTTCGACCAGGGCGCCGACTGCCAGGCCGCGAGCGTTGCGCCCGTCACGAAGAAGGCCAGCGTCAGCAGCATCCGCAGGTTGCCCCCGCCGGTGGTGTAGAGCGTGCCCGATCCGCATCCGCCGCCGATCTGCATGCCCACGCCGAACAGGAAGGCGCCGGCGATCACGGCGATGCCGAGTGGAAACACGATGCCGCGCACCGGCACGCCCGCGATCGTGCCCTGTTCGATCGCCGGCAGCATCAGCGCGACCAGGATCGCCAGCATCACCAACTGCGCCCGGAACGCTGCGCTGCGGCGGTGCGCGAGCAGCGCGCGGAAGCCACCGGCGAAGGAGAAGGTCGCGTGGTACAGCGCCACGCCCAGCGCCGAGCCCAGCCCCCACAGCGCCGCCTGCCGCCAGCCTTGGCCGGCGCCTAGCCAGGCAGCGCCGCACACCAGCAGCACCAGGCCCAGCAGGACCGGCGCGCGCGCCGTGGCGACCCTCATGCGCGGTGGTTCAGACGCGTTCGCTGATGCGGATCGCCACCTTGCAGCCGGCCTTGATGGCGGCACTCAGCAGGCGGTAGGCCGGCGCCTGCTCGGCCTCGTTCTCCAGGCCGATGTCGCGGTGTTCCAGTTCCTCGGCGCGGAATTTTTCGATGTGCGCCTTGAGTTCGGCCTCGTCCTCGCCGAGCGCTTCCTCCTGCGCGCGGTAGTGCTCGTCGATCGCTTCCTCGACCGCGACGGTGCAGGCCATCGCGCCGCGGTGGCCGAGCAGGGCGGTGGCCGCGCCCAGCGCGAAGCCCGCCACGTGCCAGATCGGCAGCAGCGCGGTGGGCCGCACGCGACGCTGGCCGATCAGGCGGGAGAAGGTATCCAGGTGCACCTGCTCCTGTTCCTTCATGTGCTCGATCATCGGGCCGTACTTGGTGCGGCCGAGCACCGCCAGCTGGCCCTGGTAGATGCGCTTTGCGCCGTATTCGCCGGCATGGTCCACGCGAATGGCGCGCTCGACGTATTCGCGCGGGGTGGGGTCGCCGGGCAGGCGGGTGTCGCCGGTGGTGCGGGTGGTCATGCGGGTCGTCCTTTCCGGGCCAGGGCGAGGGCAAGCAGGCCCAGCCCGGCGCCATAGATGAGGTTCATCCCCGCCATGGAAAGCGGCAGGCCGGGAATCAGGAAGGTCGCGGCGTCGCACGGCTTGGACGGCGCCGCGGGCATGCCGCGCAGCATGTCGTCGATGGACATCGCACCACCGGCCGTGGGCGCGGCGCAGCCGGGCAGCGGGGAGGGCCACCAGCCCTGTTCGACCCCAACATGCAGGCCGCCGATCGCCGCCGAAGCGAAGGCCGCCAGCCCCGCCGCGCCGAGCAGCGCCATCCGCGCGCGCCCAGGGGCCAGGGCCGCGACCGCCGCGAGCCCTGCCGCCGCCCAGTAGGGCCAGCGTTGCCACAGGCACAGCGCGCAGGGGGCAAGCCCCCACCAGGTCTCGCTGCCCAGGGCGAACAGCGGCGCGGCAGCGGCGAGTGCGGCGATCAGGAAGGCCGGTCCCATGGGGGACATGTCGCGCGCCGCGGCCGCCGGCGCAACTGGACCGGCGCGGGGCGCGCGCCTAGCCTTCACCGCAACACATGCTGGAGGGGTGGGATGCGCAAGCTATGGGGCCGGGCGAGTTCGTCCAATGTGATGAAGGTGCTCTGGACGCTCGACGAGCTGGGCCTGGACTACGAGCGCATCGATGCCGGCGGCGCCTTCGGCCGCACGCGCGAACCCGCATACCGCGCCATGAACCCGATGGGCCTGGTGCCGACGTTGCAGGAAGACGATGGCTGGGCGCTGTGGGAGAGCAACGCGATCGCGCGCTACCTGTGCAACCAGTACGCGCCGGGCGGACCGCTCTACCCTGCTGCGCCGCGCACGCGTGCCGAGGTCGAGACCTGGATGGACTGGGTACTCGGTCACGTCACGGCGCCGATGGTCACCATCTTCTTCACCCATGTCCGCATCCCCGAGCCCGACCGCGACTGGAAGGCCGAGGGCCGCGCGCGCGAGGATTGCGGCCGGCTGTGGAAGATCGTGGATGCCAAGCTGGAAGGCCGCCGCTTCCTGTGCGGCGAAGACCTGACCCTGGCCGACATCGCCCTGGGCTGCTGGGTGCATCGCTGGCATGTCCTGCCGATCGAACGACCGGAGCTGCCGAACCTGGCGCGGTACTACGATGCCCTGAAGACCAGGCCGGGCTTCACGCGCCACGTGGCGCTGCCGCTGGAATGAACGGAGGGAGGACCCCATGACCCGCACCACCACGAGCCACGCCGCCGAGGCTGATTTCCAGCGCGGGCTGCGCGCCTTCTTCGAATACCGCGACCTCGGCATCAAGGACGCGACGGGCGGCGCCTTCGGCGCGCATGTGATCCGCGGCATCCCCGGCGCGCATGCGACCGGCGCCTGGCACACGCACGACCTGCCCTTCCAGATGTTCTTCGTGCTGAAGGGCTGGGTGAAGTTCGAATACGAGGATATCGGCGAGAAGACCTTCCACGCCGGCGACAGCTGCTACCAGCCCCGGCTGGTGAAGCACCGCGAGGTCGCGCATTCCGAGGATGTCGAGATCCTGGAGATCACCGGCCCGGCGGAATTCGAGACGAAGGACGTTCAGGCACCGCAGAACGCCGCGGCGACGCAGTAGCACGGCGGGGCCATCCCGGCCTGCGTCGCCGGCACCTTCGGTACGCCTGCGGTCCGCGCTGGGCTGGGGCGGAATTGAAATGCGGCCGCGGGGACAGTAGGTTCCCCCGCCACGTTGAGCATCGCCCTGGCGACCGGGGACGATGCCGACGCGGCAGCGTGGCGCGGCATCGACGCGGGCGTGGCGGAATTGGCAGACGCGACGGGCTCAAAATCCGTTTCTGGCAACAGAGTGTCGGTTCGACCCCGACCGCCCGCACCACACGCGGATTGAAGGCGATGCAGCGGATGGCTTGTCCTGCGTGGCGCCGTTATCGACCTCGCACCGACGGCTTCGATGCCCTGCGGCCGGCAGATGGTGGCGGCATGCGCCAGACACTGCCGTTGCGCGCCGCGGCGCACCCGCGCCGCTCGAGGCGCGGGTCAGCCGTGCAGGTGACAGGCGACACCACCGCCGCCCTGCGCCGCCGTCCAGCGCGGTGCCGTGGTCGAGCACACCGGCATCGCCTGCGCGCAACGCGGATGGAAAGGGCAGCCCGGCGGCGGGTTGGCGGCGGATGGAATCTCGCCGACGATGCGCGGCAAAACGCCGCGTCGCGCCGGGTCCGGCACCGGCGACGCGTCGCGCAGCATCGTCGCGTAGGGATGCAGCGGATCGGCCAGCACGCGTCCCGCGGGCCCTTCCTCCACGATGCGGCCGAGATACATCACCGCGACGCGGTCGCAGAACCAGCGCACCACCGACAGGTCATGGCTGACAAACAGGAAGGACAGCCCGCGCCGCTCCCGCAGTTCCCTCAGCAACAGCAGCACCTGCGCCTGCACCGACACGTCGAGCGCGCTGACCGGCTCATCCGCCACGATCAGTTCCGGCTCCAGCGTGAGCGCCCGGGCGATGCCGATGCGCTGCCGCTGGCCGCCGGAGAATTCATGCGGCAGGCGGTCGAGCGCGCCTGGTGGCAGGCCCACCTCGTCGAGCAGCGCGGCGGCACGGTCGCGCGCCACGCGCCCCGTGGCGATGCCGTGGACACGCATCGGTTCCATCAGCGCCGAGCCGATGGTCTGCCGTGGATCGAGCGACGAATACGGGTCCTGGAACACGATCTGCATCTTCCGGCGCAGCGCCTTGAGCGCGGCGCCGCGCGCCGTTCGTACATCCTGCCCGCGATAGGTGACCAGCCCCGCATCGGGTTCGATCAGGCGCAGCAGCGCCCGCGCCGCGGTGGACTTGCCGCAGCCGGACTCACCGACCAGGCCGAAGGCCTCGCCTGGCGCGATGGTGAAGGAGACATCCTCGACCGCACGCACCACGATGGTACGCGGGCGAGGAAACCCCTTGCGCTGCACGAAGTCCTTGCGCAGGCCCTGGACGGACAGCAGCGGCTCACTCATTGCGCAGCTTCGGGTCGGTAGCGTCGCGCAGTCCGTCGCCCACCATGTTGAGGCCCAGCACCAGCAGCAGGATCGCGAAGCCCGGGAAGACCGCGAGCCACGGGCTGTCGAGGATGTTCTCGAATCCGTCGCGCGTCATGCCGCCCCAGGTCGGCGTCGGTGGCTTCACGCCCAGGCCGATGAACGACAACGAGGCCTCCACGCGGACCGCCGTCGCCATCCACAGCGAGGTCATGACCATCACCTCCGGCAGGATGTTCGGCAGGATGTGGCGGAAGATGATGCGCAGGTGGGAATACCCGAGCGCGTGCCCTGCCTCGATGAAGGCGCGTTCCTTCAGCGCCAGCGTCGGCGCGCGGGCGATGCGGGCGAAGGGCGCGATGGCGGTCAGCGCAATGGCGACCACCAGGTTCACCAGGTCCGGCCCCAGCAGGGCCACCACGATCAGTCCCAGGATCAGCGAGGGGAAGGACAACATCACGTCCATCACCTGCATCACGAACAGGTCGAAGCGCCCGCCGATATAGCCCGACACCATCCCGATGGTGCCGCCGATCACGCAGGCGACGGCAATGGCTCCCAGCGATACCGTCAGCGAGATCCGCGCGCCCCACAGCAGGCGCGAGAGGATGTCGCGCCCGAACTGGTCGGTGCCGAGCGGGTAGTCGCCACCCGGCGCGGCGAGCCGGGTCATGATGTCCTGTTCCGCCGGATCATGCGGCGCGATCCAGGGCGCGAGGATGGCGGCCGCAAGGATCACGAGGCAGATCACCGCCCCGATCAGCGTCGTCGGATTGCTGCGCGCCTTGCCCAGCGCCTTGCGCCAGCCGGGCATGCGCGGGACTGCGGGGGCTTCGGCGGTCGCGCTCATGCCTGTTTCACCCGCGGGTCCATCACGCCGTAGAGCAGGTCGGTGACCAGGTTCACCACCACGATCAGGAAGCAGTAGATCACCATCAGCCCCTGCAGCATGGCGTAGTCGCGCTGGTTCAGCGCGCCGACGATGATCTTCCCGAGGCCCGGCCGGTTGAAGACGATCTCGGTCAGCACCGAATTGCCGATCAGGATGCCGACATAGAGCCCGACCACCGTGACGACAGGCAGAGAGGCGTTGCGCAGCCCGTGCACCCATACCACGCGCCGCCACGGCACGCCCTTGGCGCGCGCGGTGCGGATGTAGTCCTCGCCCAGTGCATGCAGCATCGCGCTGCGCGTCACGCGCGTGATGTAGGCCGCCATGGTCAGCCCCAGGGCGACCGCCGGCAGCACCACCTTGTGCAACCGGTCCACCGGGTCCGACAGGTCGGCATTGCCGATCACCGGAAACAGCCGCCAGTACAGGCCGAACAGCAGCAGCAGGTAGATGCCGGATACGAAGACCGGGAAGGACAGGCCGATCAGCGAGAGCACGCGCGCTGCCACGTCGATCGCGCGGTTGCGGTGCAGCGCCGCCCAGATGCCGACCGGCACGCCGACCACGACGCCCAGCACCATCGAGGCGAGAGTGAGGTCGATGGTGTGCGGCAGCACCGCGCCCACTTCCTCGAGGATCGGCCGGCCGGTGACCAGCGAAGCGCCGAAATTCCCCGTCAGCGCGTTGCTGACGAAGTTCCAGTACTGCACCCACATCGGCTGGTCGAGGCCGAGCCGCGTGCGCAGCGCCGCCGCGGCCTCGGCCGTTGCCTGGTCGCCCAGAATCACCAGCGCCGGGTCGCCAGGCACGATTCGGACGATGATGAACACCACCGTCAGCACCGCGAGCAGCGTAGGCACTGCCGCGAGCAGCCGCTTGGCGATGAACCAGATCATCGACCGCCCGCGCGTCCGCTCATCGCAGCCGCGAGGCTTCGGTGATCTGCGGGCCGAGGCTGAGTGAGCCGCGCAGTTCGTAGCCGTAGTCCACGTTGTCGCGCCGCGCGAACACCAGCAGCGTCTCGATCAGTGGAATGCCGCAGACATTCTCCACCAGCTTGCGCTGCGCCGTGGCCCACAGGCGCAGCTGTTCCGCCCGGTCGGTCGCCACCCGCGCCGCCTCGATCTCCGCATCCGCCATGCCGCAATGCGAGAAGTTCGTCACCGCGGTCGGCGTGCCGACGATGCTGCGCGAATGGAAGAATTGCGTCAGGTAGATGTCCGCGATCGGGAAGCGCGCCGCCGCGTAGTAGACCAGCGGCGAGAGGTTCTGGCGGATCTGCTGGTGGAAGGTCGCGTGTTCCACCACCTGCAGGTCGAGCGTGATGCCCGCCCGGCGCATCTGCTGCTGGATCACCTGCATGGCGGCCAGCATCTCGGGCAACTGCGTGTGCACCACGCGCACGGTGATGCCGTTCGGGTGGCCGGCCTCCGCCAGCAGGGCGCGCGCGCGGGCCGCATCATGCGGCAGCAGGCCATTGTCCGCGCTGAAGCCGAGATAGCCGCGCGGCACCAGGGACTGGCCCTCGCGGCTGGTGTTCTGGCCGCGCCAGCGCACCAGCTCGGCCCGGTTCACCGCCATAGCAAGCGCCTGGCGCACGCGGATGTCGTTGAACGGCGGCTGGGTGATGTTGACGTTGATGATGGCGAGCTCGGCGGGTTCGAACACGTCGACCGTGACGCCCTGCTGCTGGCGCACGCGGTTGACCCAGGTCTGGTCCGACCGTCCGTAGTTCAGGTCGAGCTCGCGGTTCTGGAACGCTAGGTCGCGCGAAGCGTCCGACGGGATGAACCGGTAGGAGATCCTCTGGATCTGCGGCGCGCCGCGGAAATAGGCCGGGTTCGCGACGAACTCGGCGCTCTGGTTCGGCGTCACGCGATCGAGCGCGAAGGGGCCGGTGCCGATCGGCGCGCGGTTGAAGCCGTCGCCGCGTTCCTCGACCGCGCGGCGGGAGACGATGAACCCGCCCGCATAGTTGGTGAGGATGCCAAGCAGGTTCGGCACATTCTCCCGCAGCACGATGCGGACGGTGTGCGGGTCGACGGCCTCGACCGTCTGGACGGCGCGCAGGTCGGCGCTGACGGCGCTGGTTTGCGCATTCGCTGCCTTGCGCAGGCTGAACACCACGTCGTCGGCAGTCAGCTCGCCGTAGTTGCCGTGGAAGCGCACGCCGCGGCGCAGGTGGAAGGTCCAGGTGCGGCCGTCAGCGCTGGTCTCCCAGCGCTCGGCCAGGTCGGGCTCGATGGCGGCGGCATCGATCGAACCGGGCGGAAAGCGCACCAGCCCGTTGAACATCCACGGCATCGGCACGCGGTCGATGGTCGAGACGGCGAAATGCGGATCGAGGCGCCCCATGTCCTGCGCCGCCATGCCGATGCGCAGCGTGCCCTGCTGCGCCATCGCCGCCGGTGCGACCGCCATGAGGGCCGCCGCCAGCAATCCCGCACGTCGCTTCATGGTCCCGTCTCCCTGTTTGGCATCATTCGTTGAGCACCGCCGCAGCGCAGGCGGTGGCACCCGTGGCGACGTGGCAGCGCGCGCGGTGCGCCGCGCCGATAGGCACCAGTACCTGCGGCTCCTCGCAGCCTGCGCGCTTCTGTGGGCAGCGCGACGCGAAGGCGCAGCCGACCGGCATGGCATCGAGCGGCGGCACGCGTCCCGGGATCGCGGACAGCGCCTGGTGCGGCTGGTCGAGCCGCGGGATCGCCGCGAACAGTGCGCGCGTATAGGGATGCGCCGGCGCGGCGAAGATGTTCGCGACCGGCCCTTCCTCGACGATCTGGCCGGCGTACATCACCGCCACGCGGTCGGCGATCTGCGCCACGACGCCGAGGTTGTGGGTGATGAACAGCACCGCCATGCCGTGTCGCTCCCGCAGATCCGCGAGCAGCCCCAGGACCTGCGCCTGGATGGTCACGTCGAGCGCCGTGGTCGGCTCGTCCGCCAGCAGCACCGCGGGTTCGCACGCGAGCGCCATGGCGATCATCACGCGCTGCCGCATGCCGCCGGAGAACTGGTGCGGATATTCGCGCAGCCGTGTCGCGGGGGAGGGGATCTTCACCTCCTCGAACAATGCGCGCGTCTTCTCGAGCGCCGCAGCGCGCGACAGGCCCTTGTGGATGACCAGCGCCTCGGCGACCTGGTCGCCAACCGTCATCACCGGGTTCAGCGAGGTCATCGGCTCCTGGAAGATCATGCCGATGCGATCGCCGCGCAGTGTCTCCCACTGCGCCTCCGACAGCCCGGCCACCTCCTGGCCGTCGAGCAGGATGCTGCCGCCGGCGACGCGCCCGAGCGGCGGCTGCACCAGGCCCATGATGGACAGCGCGGTGACGGACTTGCCGCAGCCGCTCTCGCCGACCAGCGCCAGGGTCTCGTTGCGTTCCAGGCTGAAGGAGACGCCGCGCACGGCAGCCCGCCAGGTCCCGGCGATGCGGAACTCCGTGCGCAGATCCTCGACGTCGAGCGCTGCCTTCGCGAGCATCTCCGCAGCGTGACTTCGCGCGGGGGCGCTGTCCAGCATCGTCATGCGCCGTTGCGGTCGTGCCCGCGCAAGGCTAGCCATGGCGCCGGCACGCCTGGAGGGATCGCCCGATGCGCAGCATGGTCTTCGCCGAGGCGCTGCTGCCCGAGGGCTGGCGCCGCGACGTGCGCGTCGACGTGGATGCCCAGGGCCGCATCGCAGCGGTCGTCCCCGATGCGCAACCGGGCCGCTTCGTCGCGTTGCCCGGCATGCCGAACCTGCATTCCCACGCCTTCCAGCGCGGCATGGCGGGCCTCACCGAGCATGCCGGCGCGAGCGACGATTCCTTCTGGACCTGGCGCGAGCTCATGTACCGCTTCCTCGCGCAGCTCACGCCCGAGGATGTCGAAGCGATCGCGACCCTCGCCTATGCCGAGATGCTCGAGCGGGGCTTCACCCGCGTCGGCGAATTCCATTACCTGCACCACGCCCCCGATGGTGCGCCCTATGCCGATCGTGCCGAGATGGGCACGCGCATCGCCGCGGCCGCGCAGGCAACCGGCATCAACCTGACGCTGCTGCCGTCCTTCTACGCCCATGGCGAGATCGGCGGCGCGCCGCCCGTGCAGGGACAGCGGCGCTTCCTCAACGACCTCGATGGCTTCGCGATGCTGGTGGAGGGCAGTCGCCGTGCCATCGCGGGCCTGCCGGGCGCCAATCTCGGTCTCGCGCCGCATTCCCTGCGCGCCGCGACCATCGAGGAGATCCGCGCCGTCGGCGCCATGGCGCAGGCCGGTGAGCCGCTGCACATCCATGCCGCCGAGCAGGTGAGGGAAGTCGAGGCCGCGATCCGCATCCTCGGCCTGCCGCCGATCGCGGCGCTGCTGCAGGCCGGACTGGTCTCCGAGCGCTGGTGCCTGATCCATGCGACGCACGGCACGGCAGGGGAACTCGCGCGCGTGGCGCAGGCCGGCGCCGTGGCAGGCCTCTGCCCGGTTACCGAGAGCAACCTCGGCGACGGCATCTTCGCTGCGCCGGGCTTTCGCGAGGTCGGCGGCATGTTCGGGGTCGGCACCGATTCCAACGTGCTGATCGGCGCCGCGGTGGAACTCCGCACGCTGGAATACGCGCAGCGGCTTGCGCTGCGCTCGCGCAACGTGCTCGCGCCGCGCGGCGGCTCCACCGGGCGCGCGCTGTGGCAGGGGGCGGTCGAGGGCGGCAGCCGCGCGCTCGCCGCCGGACCAGCCGGCATCGCGCCCGGCGCCTGGGCGGACCTGGTGCTGCTGGATCCCGACGATGCCGCCTTTGCCGCGCGCTCCGGCGACCGCATCCTCGACAGCCTGGTCTTCGCCGCACGCGACGGCGTAATCCGCGAGGTCTGGGTGGGCGGCAGGCGGGTCGTCGAGGACGGTGTCCATCCGCTGCGCGCACAAGCCGAGCGACGCGTCGCCGCCATTCTCGCGCGCATCCTGGCGGCGTAGGGCGGCACGTCATCGCGGCCGCGGCGCCGGTTCGAAGGGATCACGTGCCGGCCGATCGCCGCCGCCTCCCGCCGTTCCATGCCGGCGATGATCGCCTCGAGATCCGGCGCCAGCCCGTCGGTGAGGGACGTGGAAGATGCGCCAGGCGCCACCCACAGCGCTTGCCTTCTGATCCGCCGAATGAGCCTTGCCACCCGGTGAGAGCCTCAGGCTTTCATTTTTTGATATTGTGTGGCGACATTTCCCGCTGAGTGACGTTGATCCCAGCCGCAGAGTCAGATTGAGACGGGATAGCCATGTGCGAAGCACTGCCCGGCACCGGTGCACGCCACATCGCCTGCCACCGCGCCACCCTCATGAGCGACCAACCGGAGGACGTCCGATGATGGACCCGAAGGGCCGTGTGGCGATGATCTCGGGCGCGGCGCGCGGCATCGGGCGCGCGGTGACGGAACGGCTCCTTGCCGCCGGCTACGCCGTCTGTGCCGGTGTCCGCGACCCGTCGCTCCTGCCCACCCATCCCGCGCTGACCGGCCACCGCTTCGAAGCCGCTGAACCCGGCAGCGCCGCAGCCTGGGTGGCCGCCACGATGGCGCAGCATGGCCGCATCGACGCGCTGGTGAACGCCGCGGGCATCAACCCGAAGGCGCTGATGCTCGATGCCGACGAGTCAAATTTCGACGCCATGTGGACGGTCAACGCCAAGGGCCCGATGCGCGTCATCCGTGCCGCCTGGCCGCACCTTGTCGCCGCCGGCGAAGGGCGCGTCGTCAACATCTCGTCCCTTTCCGGCAAGCGCGTCCGCAACGAGAATCTCGGCTATGCCATGAGCAAGTTCGCCGTGATGGCGCTGACGCAGGACGTCCGCCGCCAGGGCTGGGAGCACGGCATCCGCGCCACCGCTGTCTGCCCCGGCTTCGTCGACACCGACATGACCGCCCACGTCACCAAGGTATCCCGCGACGCGATGACGCGCCCCGAGGACATCGCCGTGCTGATCGAATCCGTGCTGCGCCTGCCCAATACCGCGACCGTCGCGGAATTGCTGGTGAACTGCCGGCACGAGGACACGCTGTGAAGCTCGTCCGGCTGCGCGATGCCGCGCGTCCCCGCATCGGGCTGACGCTGGACGGGCAGGCGATCGAGGCCCAGCAGGGCGACACGCTGCTGACGGCGCTGCTGGCCGCCGAGGCAGGCCATCTGCGGGACAGCGAGTTCGGTGACGGCCACCGCGCCGGCTTCTGCCTGATGGGCGCCTGCCAGGATTGCTGGGTGGCGGTCGAGGGCATGGGCCGGGTTCGGGCCTGCGCGACGCTCGCGGCCCAGGGCATGGAGGTGCGGCGCGGATGAGGGTCGCGGTGGTGGGCGCCGGCCCCGCGGGGGTGCGCGCCGTGGAGCGGCTGGTGGCCGCCGGGGTCTCGCCAGTCTGGATCGACGAGGCCCCCGATGGCGGCGGCCGGATCTACCAGCGCCCACCGCCCGGCCTCATGCGCGACGCGCGCCTGCTGTACGGCTTCGAGGCGAAGCGCGCGACCGCCGTGCACGACGCGCTCGATGCGCTGAAGCCCAAGGTCGATTGGCGGCCGGAGACGCTGGTCTGGCACATCCGCCCCGAGGCGCGGACGCTGCACACCCTCTCCCGCGGTCGCCAGGCGGATGTCGCCTACGACGCCGCCATCCTTTGCACCGGTGCGATGGATCGCGTCATCCCCGTGCCGGGCTGGGCGCGGCCAGGTGTCACCACGCTCGGCGCGGCGCAGATCGCGCTCAAGACGCAGGGTTGCGGCATTGGGCGGCGCGTCGCCTTCCTCGGCACCGGACCGCTGCTCTGGCTTGTCGCCTACCAATATGCGAAGGCCGGCGCGGATGTCGTCGCCGTGCTCGACACCACGCCCTTCGCCACCAAGTTGCGCGCTGCGCCGGGCCTGCTGCTGGGCGGCATGACCTTCGCGAAGGGCCTCTACTATACCGCCTGGCTCCGCCGTCGCGGCATACGCATCGCCGAGGGCGCGACGCCGATCGCCATCGATGGTGGCGACGAGAACGGCGTTACTGGAATTGCCTGGCGCGACGCCGCAGGGCGCGAACAGCACATCGCCTGCGACGCCGTGGGCATGGGCTGGGGCCTGAAGCCCGAGGCACAACTCGCCGACCTCGCCCGCGTGCCGTTCAGCCACGATCCCTTGCAGGCGAACTGGGTGCCGGTGCGCGACGGCGCCGGCCGAACGCCGGTTGCCGGCATCTATCTGGCCGGCGACGGTGCGGGCATCGGCGGCGCCGAGGTTGCCGAGATCGCCGGCGCCCGCGCCGCGCTGGCGCTGCTCCAGGACGCCGGGGAACGCATCGACCCCATCGAGACTGTCACGCTCGACCGCCGCCTGGCGTCCCAGGCCCGCTTCCGCGCCGCGCTGGAACGCGCCTTCCCCTTCCCCGCGCATCTCGCGCGCGACCTTGCCGACGACACGCTGCTGTGCCGATGCGAGGGCCTGCGGGTCGGCGAGCTTCGTGCCGCCGCGCGCGCGGAGGCCGCCACCGGCCCCGCCCCCGAGGTGAACCGCGCGAAGGCCTTCACCCGCATCGGCATGGGCCGCTGTCAGGGCCGCGTCTGCGGCGCCGCGGCGGCCGAGGTATTGGCAGCGGAACTCGACTGCGACGTCGCTGCGATCGGAAGGTTGCGCGGACAGCCTCCGGTCAAGCCGATCCCCATTCCAGCGCCGGTGGACACGCCATGACGACCGACTGCGACGTGCTCATCCAGGGCGGCGGCGGTGCTGGCTGCTCGGCGGCGCTCCACCTCGCCCAGCGCGGCGTGCGCGTCATCCTGCTGGAACGCGGCCTGGTCGGCAGCCAGGCCTCCGGCGTGAACTACGGCGGCGTGCGGCAGCAGGGGCGCCACCCGGCGGAGTTGCCCATCGCGCGTCGGTCGCGCGAGATCTGGGGGCGGCTGAAGGACATCGCCGGCACCGATGCGGAATTCGTCGTCACCGGCCACCTGAAGCTCGCCCGCAACGACGCGGAGGAGGCGGACCTCGTCGCCTATCTCGACGTGGCCAGGCAGCACGACCTGCCGCTGCGCATGGTCGGCCGGAACGCGATCCACCAGGACTATCCCTGGCTGGGCCCCAGGGTGGTCGCCGGGTCCTTCGCGCCGGAGGATGGTTCGGCCAATCCGCGTCTGCTCTCGCCGGCGCTGGCGAACGCCGCCCGCGCGGCCGGCGCCGATATCCGCGAGCATGCCGAGGTCGTCGCCCACGCCCATGACGGCGCGCGTTTCCACCTGCGCACAGCGAACGGCGCGGCGTTCACCGCACCCGTCCTGGTCAACACCGCGGGCTTCTGGGGCGGCCAGGTCGCCGAGGCCTTCGGCGAACCCGTGCCGGTCGAACCGCTCAACCCCAACATGCTGGTGACGGAGCCGATCCGCTATTTCATCGAGCCGAACCTCGGCGTGGTGGGCGGCAATGTCTATCTGCGGCAGATCCCGCGCGGCAACGTCATCATTGGCGGCGGGCGCGGTGAATCCGATCCGGCCGTGCCCTGGTCCCGCCCGCTGCCCGAGGTTTCCGTGCGCGCCATGGAACGCGCGGTGGAGATCGTGCCCGCCATCGCCGGCGCACAGGTGATACGCTCGTGGTCGGGCATCGACGGCGGCATGCCCGACCATATCCCGGTGATCGGTCCCAGCCGCACGACGCCAGGTCTTTTCCACGCCTTCGGTTTTTCAGGGCATGGCTTCCAGCTCGGCCCGGCGATCGGCGCGCTCATGACCGAGCTCGTGCTTGACGGGCGCACCGACATCCCGCTCGATGCCTTTCGCATCGACCGCTTCGGGACCACCGCGACATAAGGATCGTCGCGGGCAGATCGACCACCTTGGCGCGATCGACCACCGCCGCTCGCTGGTCCTGCTGCGCCTGGCACGGTCAACCGGTGCCCGCATCGGCGGCAGTGCCTGCCCGCGTGGCGCGACGTCCATCGCTTTGACGGCTTGTCAAAGTGTGGAACTCGTTCCCTACTTCCGGAGAATTCAGGGCAGAAGGATTCTGATGGCACGCTACTCGGGCCTCCGCGTCCTGACCGAGGGGCTTCGCGGCAACAGCGGGTGGAAGCCGGCCTGGCGCAAGGCCGCCCCGCGCCCGTCCTACGACGTCATTGTCGTCGGCGGCGGTGGCCATGGTCTTGCAACGGCCTTCTACCTGGCGAGCGTGCACGGCATCACGAATGTCGCGGTGGTCGAACGGGGTCTGGTCGGGCAGGGCAATACCGGCCGCAATACGACCATCGTCCGGTCGAACTACCTTTTCCCGGAGAACAACCATTTCTACGAGCACGCGCTGAAGCTCTGGGAAGGACTCGAGCAGTCGCTGAACTACAACGTGATGATGAGCCAGCGCGGGGTCATCAACCTGTTCCACAACGATGCACAACGGAATGCCGCGCTGCGGCGCGGCAATTCGATGCGGCTCAACGGCATCGATGCGGAACTGCTGGACCGTGACGGCGTGAAGGCGATGTGCCCGATCGTGGACCTGGACAATGGCCGCTATCCGGTGATGGGCGGGCTGCTGCAACGGCGTGGCGGCACGGCGCGCCACGATGCGGTCGCCTGGGGCTTCGCCCATGCCGCGGATGCGCGCGGCGTCGACATCATCGAACACTGCGAAGTCACCGGCATGATCGTCGAGGGCGGCGCGATCCAGGGCCTGCGCACGACGCGCGGCGAGATCCGCGCGCCCAAGGTCGGATTGGCCGTGGCGGGATCCACGAGTACGCTGACCGCCATGGCCGGCTTCGACGTGCCGATCGAGACGCACCTGCTGCAGGCCTTCGTCAGCGAGGGGCTGAAGCCGCTGATCGACTGCGTCGTCACCTTTGGCGCCGGGCATTTCTACGTCAGCCAGTCGGACAAGGGCGGCCTGGTCTTCGGCGGCGGGCTGGACGGCTATCCGTCCTATGGGCAGCGCGGCACGCTGCCGACCGCCGAGCACGTCTACGCCGCCGGCGTCAGCATGATTCCGGCGCTGGGGCGCCTGCGCGGCCTGCGCAGCTGGGCGGGCGTGATGGACATGACGCCGGATGGTTCGCCCTATATCTGCAAGACGCCGGTGCGCGGCCTGTATATGACCGCGGGCTGGTGCTACGGCGGCTTCAAGGCGACGCCCGGTTCCGGCTGGTGCCACGCCTGGACGATCGCGAAGGACGCGCCGCACCGCCTCAACGCCGCGCATACGCTGGATCGATTCCGCGAGGGCCGCATGCTCGACGAACGGGGCAACGGCCCCTTCTTCTGGGCGCAGTAGAATGCTGCGCATCCCATGCCCCCATTGCGGCGCGCGTGACGAGGTCGAGTTCACCTATCGCGGCGATGCGACCGTGGCGCGGCCGGCGCCCGATGCCGGCACCGACGCCTTCCACGACTATCTCTATCTGCGGCGCAACCCACGCGGCTGGCAGGTGGAGTGGTGGCAACACCATGGCGGCTGCCGCGCCTTCCTCAAGGTGCTGCGCCACACCGTGACGCATGAGGTGCGCGGCGTCGTGACGGCGACCGGGGCGCTGGAGGCGCCGCAGGCATGACGCAGCGCCATCGCCTCGCGGCCGGCGGGCATGTCGACCGGGCGCATCGTCTCGGCTTCACCTTCGACGGGCGTCGCTACGAAGGGCATGCGGGCGATACGCTGGCTTCCGCGCTGCTGGCCAACGGCGTGCGGCTGGTCGGGCGGTCGTTCAAGTATCACCGGCCGCGCGGCATCTACTCCGCCGGCGTCGAGGAGCCCAATGCGCTGGTCGAGCTGCGCAGCGGCGCGCGGCGCGAGCCCAATACGCGCGCGACGGTCGCGGAACTGTTCGATGGGCTGGACGCCACCAGCCAGAACCATCGCGGCTCGCTCGCCTTCGACTGGATGGCGGTGAGCGGGTTGCTCGCGCCCTGGCTCGGCGCGGGCTTCTACTACAAGACCTTCATGTGGCCCGCCGCATTCTGGGAACGGCTTTATGAGCCGATGATCCGCAAGGCCGCGGGGCTCGGCCGCGCCGCTGCCCTGCCCGACCCGGACCGCTACGAGGCGGCACATGCGCATTGCGACGTGCTGGTCGTCGGTGCCGGCGCCGCGGGCCTGGCGGCGGCCCGGGCGGCGGGGATGACCGGCGCGCGGGTGATGGTGCTGGAGCAGGATTTCCTGCTCGGCGGCGACCTGCTGAACGACGCCGCGCATGACGCCTGGCGGACCGGAACCATCGCCGCGCTCGCGGCCATGCCGGGCGTGACCATCATGCGCCGCACCATGGCGTTCGGGTTCTACGACCAGAAGGTGCTCGGCGCGGTCGAGCAGGTGGCCGACCACCTGCCCGAACCGCCGCCCCACACCCCGCGGCAGCGCAGCTGGACCATCCGCGCGAAGGAGGTCGTGCTCGCCACCGGTGCGCATGAACGGCTTATCGCGTTTCCCGGCAATGATCGGCCCGGAATCATGCTGGCAGGTGCGGCGCGGACCTATGCGCGGCGCTACGGCGTGCGGGCCGGTGAGACCGCGGTGCTGTTTGCCACACATGATGCCGCTTATGAGTCGGCCTTCGCGCTGGCCGAGGGCGGCACGCGCATCGCCGGCATCATCGACCCGCGGACCGACAGCGTGGCGATGCAGCGCGCGCGCGAGGCGGGGTTCACCGTCCGTGCCGGCAGCGTGGTCACCGGTACGATCGGCGGCAAGGCGCTGCGCGGCGTGGAGATCGGCGCGCTCGGCAGCGGCTCGCGTGGCGACGCGCTGCCGGCGGACCTGTTGATGATCTCGGGCGGCTGGAACCCGGCCGTGCATCTCGCAAGCATGGCCGGCACGCCGCTGCGCTGGGATGATTCGCTGCTCGCCTTCGTGCCTGGCGAAGGCGCCTGGCAGCGCAGCGCCGGCGCCTGCGGCGGTGTGCACGGCACCGGCGCGGCGGCGCGGGACGGCGCCGAGGCCGGGCGCGCCGCCGCGGTCGCCGCCGGCTTCGTGGCAGGCGCCGATGTCCCGCTGCCGGAAGCGCCGGCCGCCGATCACCGCCCCTTCGCCCTGTGGGAGGTGAAGGCCGGCGGCAAGGCCTTCGTCGATCTGCAGGACGATGTCACCGCAAACGACATCCGCCTCGCCCATCGCGAGGGCTTCAGCCATATCGAGCACGCGAAGCGCTATACGACCCACGCCATGGGCACCGACCAGGGCAAGGTGGGCGGGCTGGTCGGCGCGGCGGTGCTGGCCGATGCGCGCCGCGAGCCCGTCGCGTCCGTCGGCCTGCCGCGCTACCGCCCCTACGCCGCGCCGATCACCTGGGGCGCCATGGCCGGCGGCGAGGTCGGCCAGAACTTCCAGCCGGTGCGTCGCACTGCGCTGCATTCCGAGCATGACGCGCTCGGGGCGGTCTGGATGGATGCGGGCCTGTGGAAGCGCGCAGCCTACTATCCGAGGCCCGGCGACGCCGATGCCTGGGCCAGCGTGAAGCGCGAGGCGCGCGCGGTGCGGGAACGCGTCGGCGTCTGCGACGTCTCCACCCTCGGCAAGATCGCCGTCGAGGGGCCGGATGCCGCGACCTTCCTCGATCGCGTCTATGCCAATACCTTCTCGACCCTGCCGATCGGACGCGCGCGCTACGGGCTGATGCTGCGCGAGGACGGCATCGTCTTCGATGACGGCACCACGACGCGCCTCGGGCCGGACCGCTTCTTCGTCACCACCACCACGGCGCAGGCCGGGCCGGTGATGCAGCACCTGGAATTCCACCTCGCCAGTGCCTGGCCGGACCTCGATGTCAGCCTCGCCAGCGTGACCGACCAGTGGGCGGCGATGTCCGTTGCCGGGCCGCGGGCGCGCGCGGTGATTGCGGCGGTGGTGCAGGGCCTCGACGTTGCGAACGAGGCCTTCCCCTTCATGGCGGTGGCGGATTGCGTCGTCGCCGGCGTGCCGGCACGGCTGTTCCGGATCTCCTTCTCGGGCGAACTCGCCTATGAAATCGCCATGCCCGCGGGCTACGCGGGGCATGTGTGGAAGGCGGTGATGGAAGCCGGCGCCCCGCACGGCATCGAGCCCTATGGTGTCGAGGCCCTCGGCCTGCTGCGCATCGAAAAGGGGCATGTCGCGGGTTCCGAGATCAATGGGCAGACCACGGCCCAGGATCTCGGGCTGGGACGGATGCTCAAGAAGAAGGGCGACTTCATCGGGCGCGTCCTGGCGCAGCGTCCGGGCCTGACGGACCCTGCGCGACCCCGCCTGGTCGGCCTGCGCAGCGTCGATCCGAACCGCCAGATCCGCGCCGGCAGCCACCTGCTGGTGGACGGGCAGGACCAGGGCTGGATCACCAGTGCGACGCAGTCCGTGGTCGATCCAGGCTGGATCGGGCTCGGCATGCTGCGCGACGGCGACGCGCGCATCGGCAGCGAGATCGTCGCCGCCAATCCGCTGATGGGCGAGGAGGTGCCGGTGAAGGTCGTCACGCCGCACGGCTACGACGCGGAGAACCTGCGTGTCCGCGCCTGAACCGACGCATCCCCTGGCCGCGGTCGTGCGCGGCCGTCACGGCGCGACGGGCGGCGAACCGCTTCGCGTGTCCTTCCCGGCGCGTGAGATCGTGCAGGTCATGATGCGGCGCGGCCAGGACTCCGCCGTCGCCGCGGCGATGCGCAGTGCGTTCGGGATCGATCCGCCGGGACCGGGGCAGGCGGCCACGGGAAGCGGGGCCAGCGCCATCTGGGTGCAACCCGGCCAATGGCTGCTGACGGCGCCGCGCGGCACGCAAGCCACGCTGGCGGCACGGGCTGAACAGGCCTTCGCCGGCCTCGCCGCCGTGGCGGACCAGAGCCACGGCCGCACGACCATCGCCCTGTCCGGCCCCGCGGCGCGGGACGCACTGGCGCGCGGCTGCCGGCTTGATCTGCATCCCAGCGTGTTTGGTCCGAGCCGCGCGGCGCAGACGCCCATCGCGCAGATCGGCTGCCTGGTCCACCAGACCGACGCCACGCCCTGCTTCGAGCTCACCGTCTTCTCGACGCTGGCGGAACCCTTCCTGCATTGGCTGCTGGAGGCCGCCGCGCCCTACGGGGTGCAGGTCGCGTGAGCGCGGCGGCGCGCGTTCCGGACGAAGCCGGCACGGGCGCCCCGCTGCTCAGCGTCCGCGACCTCGCGCTCCATATTCCCGTCCCGCCGCATGTGCTGCGCGCGGTGGACGGCATCTCATTCGACCTGCGCCGCGGCGAAACCCTCGGCCTGGTCGGCGAAAGCGGCAGCGGCAAGACGCTGACCGCGCTGATGCTGATGCGGCTGCTGGAACCGCCGTTGGACGCCCTGCCGCGCGGCCAGGTGGTGCTGGACGGCATCGACCTGATGACGCTCGATGAGGCGCGCATGTCCGCCCTGCGAGGGCGCACCGTCTCCATGGTGTTCCAGGAACCGATGACCTCGCTGAACCCCATCATGACCGTGGGGCGGCAGATCGCGGAGCCGCTGGTCCGGCATCTCGGCCTCTCGCCGCGCCAGGCTGCCGCCCGTGCCGAGGCGATGCTGCGCCTGGTGCACATCCCCGACCCGCAGCGCGTGGCGGGCGCCTATCCGCATCTGCTCTCGGGCGGGATGCGCCAGCGGGCGATGATCGCCATCGCGCTCGCCTGCCGGCCGGCCGTGCTGGTGGCTGACGAGCCGACCACCGCGCTCGACGTGACCGTGCAGGCGCAGATCCTGGAATTGCTGGGGGAATTGCAGCGCGAGATGGGCAGCGCGATCCTGCTCATCACCCACGACCTGGCGGTGATCGCCGAGACGGCGCACCGTGTCGCCGTGATGTATGCCGGGCGGATCGTCGAGGAAGCGCCGGTCGCGTCGCTGTTTGCCGCGCCGCGCCATCCCTATACGCGCGGGCTGCTGGCCTCGATTCCGCGGATCGAGCGTGTGCCGGCGGCTACCCTGCCCGAGATCCCCGGCATGGTGCCTGGCCCCGGGGATCGCCCGGCCGGCTGCGCCTTCATGGCGCGCTGCATGCGCGCCATCTCCGGCTGCGCCGCCGAGGCGCCACCGCTGGCCGAGCTGGGCCCCGGTCATCGCGTTGCCTGCTGGAACCCCGCCGATGGCTGAGGCGCTGCTCAAGGTCGCGGGGCTGGAAGTCCATTTCCCGCTCCGCTCCCCCTTCCTCCAGCGGCGCATCGGCACCGTGCGCGCGGTGGATGGCGTCGATCTCGAGGTGGCGCGTGGCGAGACCCTCGCGATCGTAGGCGAGAGCGGCTGCGGCAAGACCACCACCGGCAAGGCCATCCTGCGGCTCATCGACCCCACCGGCGGGTCGATCCGCTTCGGCGGCCAGGAGATCGCGCAGCATGGCACCGCCGCGCTCGCGCCGTTCCGCCGACGCATGCAGATCGTCTTCCAGGACCCCTATGCGAGCCTGAATCCGCGCATGACGGTCGGCAGCATCCTGGCGGCACCCTTCGAGATCCACCGCATCGGCCAGGCGCGGGACCGCGCCGAGCGCGTCGCCGGCCTGCTGCGCACCGTCGGCCTGCCGCCCGAAGCCGCGCGTCGCTACCCGCATGAATTCAGCGGCGGGCAGCGGCAGCGGATCGGCATCGCGCGGGCGCTCGCGCTGGAGCCGGAGCTGATCATCGGGGACGAACCCGTCTCGGCGCTGGATGTGTCGATCCAGGCGCAGATCATCAACCTGATGAAGCGGCTGCAGGCCGAGCGCGGCCTCGCCTACATCATGATCTCGCACAACCTCGCGGTGGTCAGCCATGTCGCCGACCGGGTGGCGGTGATGTATCTCGGCCGGGTGGTGGAGACCGCGCCGCGCGAGCAGCTGTTCTTCAACGCGCAGCATCCCTACACCCAGGCGCTGCTCTCCGCCGTGCCGGAACCCGTTCCGGGGCGCCGGCGCAGCCGGCAGGTGCTCCAGGGCGATGTTCCGAGCCCGGCCAGGCCCCCGAAAGGCTGCCACTTCCACCCGCGCTGCCCGATCGCCCAGGCGCGCTGCGCCGAGGAAGCGCCGGCCTCGCGCATCATCGCCCCCGGCCATGCGGTCGCCTGCCACATGGTGACGCCATGATCGGCTTCGTCGGCTGGCGGTTGCTGCAGGCCGTCCCGCTGCTGATCGGCGTCTCGCTGATCGGCTTCGGCCTGATGCACCTGGCACCCGGCGGGCCGCTCGCGGTCTACACGCTGAACCCGACGATCCAGGTGCAGGACATCGAGCGCATCAAGGTCATCTTCGGCCTCGATCAACCCATCCATGTCCAGTACGTGAAATGGGCGACCGGCATGGTCTCCGGTCACTGGGGCTACACCTTCTTCGGCGGCCGCCCCGTGCTGGAGGTGATCCTGGAGCGCCTGCCCGCGACCCTGCTGCTGATGGGCTCCGCCCTGTCGGTCGCCATCATTCTCGGCCTGTCCATCGGCGTCCTGGGCGCGGTGAAGCGCTACTCGGTCTTCGACGTGCTGGCGACGACGGGGGCGCTGTTTGCGCTGTCCTTCCCCACCTTCTGGTTCGGCCTGATGGCGATCTTCGTCTTCGCCATCGAGCTGCGCTGGCTGCCATCGGGCGGCATGTGGGAACTCGGGGAGGAAGGCAGCATCCTCTCGCTCATCCGGCACCTGGTCCTGCCCACCATGGTGCTGGCCCTCGTCATCACCGCAACCTGGAGCCGATACTCGCGCTCCGCCTTCCTCGAGGTCATGCAGCAGGACTTCATGCGGACGGCGCGGGCGAAGGGCGAGCCGCCGGCTGCGCGGCTGTTGCGCCATGCCCTTCCGAACGCCGCGAAGCCACTGATCGCGCTGCTCGGCGTCGAGCTTCCCTTCCTGTTTTCCGGCGCCCTGGTGACCGAGACGATCTTCGGCTGGCCGGGGATGGGGCGCCTGTTCGTCGATGCGCTGAACATGAAGGAGTATCCGGTCCTGATGGGCCTGATGATGTTCACGGGGATCTTTGTCGTGGTCGGCAACCTGCTCGCCGACATCGCGATCGCGGCCATCGACCCGCGGGTCCGGCTGCGATGAGCGCGACCGCTGCCCTGCCCGAGAGCCAGATCGGGCGCGTCTGGACGCGGTTCCGCCGGCATCGCCTGGCGCTGGCCGGCGCCGCCGTGGTGGCGCTGCTGCTGGCCTCCGCCCTGTTCGCCCCGGTCTTCGCGCCGCAGGACCCGACGCTGCTCGACACCGCGCTGCGCTTCCGCGCGCCCTTCGCGGATTGGGCGCACCCCCTGGGCACCGACGAGCTCGGCCGCGACACGCTGTCGCGGCTGCTCCATGGCGGGCGGGTCTCGCTGACGGTCGGGCTGGTGGCCATGGTCACGACCGTCGCGACCGGCGCGCTGATCGGCATCACGGCAGGCTTCCTCGGCGGCTGGATCGACACGCTGCTGATGCGCTTCGTCGATACCATGCTGTGCTTCCCGCAGGTCTTCCTGCTGCTGGTGGTCGCGGCGTTCGTGCCACCGACGCTGCTGTCGATTTCCCTGGTGATCGGCCTGACCTCCTGGATGGAGGTGAGCCGCATCGTGCGTGCCGAGATCCTGCACCTGAAGGAACAGGATTTCGTGGCCGCCGCGCGTGCGCTCGGCGCCTCCCGTGCGCGCATCATGTTCCGCGAATTGCTGCCCAACGCCGCCGCGCCGATCTTGGTGGCGGCGACGTTGAAGGTGGCCTCGGCAGTGCTGATGGAAAGCTACATTTCCTATCTGGGCTATGGCGTGCAGCCGCCGCTGGCGTCGTGGGGCAACATGCTCACCAACGCCCAGGGTTATTTCGATACGGTCCCCTGGCTCGCCATCCTGCCGGGGGCGGCGATCACGCTGACGGTGATGGGCTTCAACTTCCTGGGCGACGGGCTGCGCGACGCGCTCGACCCGCGCCTGCGCATGGATCCGTGAACCACAAAACCAAGGAGGCTTGCGACATGACCATCCGGATTTCGCGCCGCGGCATTCTCGCCGGATCCGCGACGCTGCTGGCCGCACCCACTGTCTGGGGGCAGTCGCTCAACCGGGACCGCATCATCCTGGCGATGACGCAGGAGCCGGTGCAGTTCAACCCGCTGCTCTATGTCAATGCCGGCACCGAGAACGTCCCGGAGGCCTGCCTGTTCGATGCGCTGTGGGACGTGAACGACAAGGGCGAGTTCATTGCCAACCTCGCGGCGCAGGTGCCCTCGCGGCAGAATGGCGGCATCTCGGCCGATGGCCTGACCTGGACGGTGAACCTCAAGCGCGATGTGAAATGGTCGGACGGACGGCCCTTCACCGCGAAGGATGTCGAGTTCACCTACCAGACCATCATGAACCCGTCCGTCGCGGTGCGCTCGCGCTCGGGCTTCGACCTGATCAAGACCTTCCGCGTGAAGGACGACCACACGGTCGAGATGGAGCTGTCGCGTCCCTTCGTGCCGTTCCTCTGGGCGTGGCAGAACATGCACATCGTCCCGCAGCACATTCTCGGACGGGAGCAGAACATCCAGACGGCGGGCTTCAACAGCCAGCCGATTGGCACCGGGCCGTATCTGCTGCGCAGCCGCACCGCCGGCAGCCACATGGTCTATGAGCGCAACCCGAATTATCATCGCGGCCCGGCCAAGGTGCGGCAGTTCATCCACAAATTCGTGCCCGACCAGATGGCGGCCTATGGCCAGGCCCGCACGGGCGAGGTGGATTATTTCGCCCTGGGGGGCGTGCCGCCCGACCGCTGGACCGAGGCGCGCGCCTTCCCCGACCGGGACTTCCTGCGCTACCCGTCGCCCAATGTGCAGTTCATCTATTTCAACTGCGGCAAGCCGCAGTTCAGCGACCCGCGCGTGCGCCGCGCGCTGACCATGGCGACGCAGATGCAGAAGTCGATCGACGACATCTATTTCGGCACCTGGCCGCGCACCCTGTCCTACCTGCAGCCGACGCATTGGGCCTACAACAGCGACCTGCGCGACTACACGAACGATGCGGCGGGCGCCGAACGCCTGCTGGACGAGGCCGGCTGGCGCAAGGGCGCCGACGGCGTCCGGGCCAAGGACGGCGTGCAGCTCAAATTCACCATGTCCACCACCGCGGGCAATGTCGCACGCCAGGGCTGCCAGGCGCTGTTCCAGCAGAACTGGAAGGCCATCGGCGTGGAGATGGAGATCCGCAACATGCCGGCCTCGGTGGTGTGGGGCGAATTCACCACGCAGTCGCGCTTCGACACGCTGCTGGTGGCGTGGGATCCGACCGTCGGCCTCGATCCCGACTACACCGCGCGCTGCCATTCCAGGATGATCCCGGTGAAGCACCGCCAGGGTTCGAACTATGTCCAGTATGAGAATGCGGAGGTGGATCGCCTGCTCGAACTCGGCGTGACGCAGACCGAACAGGCGGACCGCATCACGACCTACAAGCGGATCCAGGCGATCCTGCACGAGGAGGTGCCCTTCGCCGCGCAGGGCGGTTCGGTGCAGGGGCATCTGAAGCGCAAGCAACTCCAGGGCCCGACGCCGAACCAGTACGTCACGGACATCACCTGGAACGTCTACGACTGGTCCTGGGCGTAGCGCGCGCTATGCCGGCAGGGCATCCCAGCCCTGCCGGCTTCGCCAGTCCAGCGGCAGGTTGCCGAAGCGCGCCAGCGTCAGCTGCGACAGGTCGGCGAAGTCGCAGGACCCCTGCGTGACAAGCTGCGCCAGCGCGCGACCCGTCGCCGGCGACAGGCCGAAGCCCACCGACGACATGCTCGCCACCACGACATTCCCCGGATCCTCCAGGCGGTCGAGGATCGGCCGCCCATCCGGCGTGTTCTCGACGATGCCACCCCAGGATCGGATGACGCGCACATGGCCCAGGCGCGGGAACATCTCGTTCAGGCGGCGCGCCAGGCTCGCGACGACGGGCGAGTTCACCGGCCGCGGCGTCGCCTCGCCATCGAGGTCGATCCATTCATGCGGCCCGCCGCCGTAGGCGAGGTTCCCGCGCAGGGTCTGCCGACCATACAGTCCGTTGCCGTCGACGCCGCCATGAAGGATCGGCGGCAGCGGCTCGGTGACGATCATCTCGACCCGCGCCGGCGCCATGGGCACGCGGTGGCCGAGCGGTTCAGCCAGCGCCGCGGTATGCGGCCCGGCGGCGATCACGACGGCATCGCAGCCGATCTCGCCGGCGCTCGTCTCGACGGCCACCGCGCGGCCGGACCGCACGCGAATGTCGCGCACCGCGGTGTGCTGCACAATCCGCCCGCCATGACGTTCCACTGCCCAGGCATAGGCCTGGCTGGTGCGCTGCGGATTGGCGTGGCCGCCGTATTTCCAGTGAATGCCGCCGATGGCGTTGTCGCCGACCCAGGGCACGAGGTCACGCAGCTCCGCGCGGTCCAGCGCCGCCGCCTGGAAGCCCTGCTCGGTCGCGAGCGCCGTGGATTTCCACATCCGGTCGAGCTGTCCCTCATCCAGCGCGACCTTCAAGCGGTGGCCACGCCATTCCGTGGGATGGCCGAGCAGATCGTCCATCATCGGCCACAGGCGTTGCTCCTCCCGGAACAGCGGCGAATAGGGGTGGGTGCAGCCGCCGCCGTTCCGCCCGCTTGCCTCCCAGCCGACGATCCCTTTCTCGACCACCGTGACGGGGTGGCCATCCCGCGCCAGCCAGAACGCCGTGGACAGGCCGGTGACGCCGCCGCCGACGATGACGATCACTTCACCACATCCCCGCCGCTGAGGCGCCCGCCGATGAATTCGGGATTCGCGGGGACCGGTTCCCAGTGCGGAAGCCATTGCGCGGCGATGCCGAACCAGCCGGTCCAGTTGGCGCGCAGCGCGGGGTCTTCCTCCAGCGCCGCGAGAACCGACAGCGGCAATGGCCGCAGCGGCGCACGGTGGGACGCGGGCGGCGAAGGCCGATCCAGCGACAGCAGCGCATGCACGCTCTCGCGGCAGCGGCGCCCCTGGCAGGGACCCATCCCGGCGCGCGTCAGCCGCTTCACCTGGTCCTGGTTCAGCGCGCCGAGCGCGGCAAGGCCCGCCTCCGGCCCGGCGGCGTCGAGGTAGCGCGGCGGGCGCAGCGCCCTCAGGTCACCTGCCGTGACGTCCTCACAGGCGCAGACGAGCGTGTGGTCCTCGGCCGTGGCGAGATCCAGCCACGCGCCGCGGGCCGCCGCTGCGGTGCCTGCCGCGTCGCCGATCACGTCGACCGGCGCACGGCCCGTCGCAACGAAGCCTCCGCGCGCAGGATCCCAGGCGATCGGGCAGCCCAGGAGTTCCGCGAGGTCAATCATCGGGACCGTGTCGACCGCCATGACCACCGTGTCGCAATCGACCTCGTGCCAGGTTCCGCCATCGCGCCAGGTGACGCCGGAGACATGCTCGCGCCCCTCGATGCGTAGCGTAGCCGGTGTCGCAAGATGGCCCGCGACGGTGACGCCGGCGGCCCGGGCCGCAGCGAGTGTGCCCTCGGCCAGGGCACCGCCACCCAGCACCACGACCCGCCGGCCGGAGAAGGCGCCATAGAGGCGCAGCAGAGCATCGAACCCCTGGGCCCCCATGACGCCCGGCAGCGTCCAGCCCGCGACGGGAAGAACGACGTCGCGCGCACCAAGGGCAAGTGTCACGCGGTCGCAGCCAACGAGCCAGGCCGCATCGCGATCCGCCAGGCCGATAACGGGTGTCGGGAACAGGCGGCTCGCCGGCGCCTTGGCGAAACCGCCCCAGGCCGCCGTTCCGAGTTGCACCTCGACACCATCCTCCATGGCCGCAAGCAGGTCTGGGCGCGCGGCGACGATTCGCTCCTCCATGCGGGCCGCATTGCTGGTTCCCGCGTCGAAGCGCGCGCCGAACAGGTACGGGATGTCGAGACCGAACAGGCCCGGATCGAGAGGGTGCTCGTCCACGAGCAGCGTCTTCGCGCCGGATGCCGCCGCCCTTCGCGCGGCGGCGATGCCGGCCGCCCCCGCACCGACCACCAGGTGGTCGACGTGACCACGAAACGGAAAGGCCTTGCCGGCGATGGAGGTAGGGTCTTGGCTCGCCATACGGGAAGGCTAGGCCGAAACCCGGAACACGTCATGGTGCGAAATGCTGCGAATGTCGCGCCGCCCTTGCCGCGCAGACGTCCCCTCGACAGCCTCGCTCACGGGGACGGAGCGGACCCCCGCTATCTTCCGCGCGGTGCGATGCGCGTGCGCGGGTCGCGTCCGTCAACGTGGTGGAAGATATTGATGAGCTTGCGGTGGCCACGGCTCAGGCGGCCTTGGGTGGGCGTTGCAGGGTTTCGTTGGTGGGCTGTGCTGCGGCGGGTACGCCATGGAGGCAAGCACGTCGTCCTCGCTGTCGTCCATCAGCTGGCCGAGTTTCGGCCAGCGGGGTCGGAACTGGTCAGCCACGTGGCGCCATGTCGGCCACCGCGGATGCCACCCGCGCGCGCCCGTGGGGTCGGAGAGATCGCCGCCGCGTCTTGATCGGTCGCGACGGACAACGGCAAAGTCCGCGGAGACAACGGAAGGACCACGCGTGCATGCCTCCATCGGCGATCGTGCTGGGCGCGGGAATGGTCGGTGTCTCGGTGGCGCTTCACCTGCGCCGGCGCGGCTACGACGTCATGCTGGTGGACCGGCAGCCACCAGGGCTCGGTGCATCCTTCGGCAATGGCGGGCTGATCCAGCGCGAGGCGGTCTATCCCCATCCCTTTCCGCGGGCGATGGCGGAACTGCTGCGGATCGCGAAGAACCAGTCGATCGACGCGGCCTATCATCCCCTGGCCCTGCCGGGCTTCGTCTCGCCGCTGCTGCGCTACTGGTGGCATTCCGAACCGGCGCGCTACCTGAACGCGGTGCAGGCCTATTCACGCCTGATCGTCACCTGCCTTGACGAGCACCTGGCCCTCGCACGCGGCACGGACGCCATGCCGCTGCTGCGGCCGATCGGCTGGATGCGCCTGTTTGCCGACCAGCGGCGGCTGGATACCGCCGTGGCGCAGGCGGAGGTCGCGCGCCGCGACCATGACGTGAACTTCCTGGCCCTGGATGGTCGCGGGCTGGCGGCGGCGGAACCGCATCTGCTGGTCGCGCGCGCCGGCGCGATCCACTGGACCGATCCCTTTTCCGTCAGCGATCCACACGCCCTCACGATGTCCTATGCACGGCAGTTCGGCGCAGCGGGCGGTGGCCTGGCCCTGGGCGACGCCGCGACCTTGCAGCGGACGCCGTCGGGCTGGCGCGTGCAGACCGCCGATGGCCCGGCCGATGCGGCGGAGGTCGTAATCGCGCTCGGCGCCGCGGCGGGCGAGGTGACGCAGCGTTTCGGCTACGCGCCGCCGCTGTTTGGCAAGCGCGGCTATCACATGCACTACGGGCTGCGCGGCAATGCCGTGCTGAACCATCCCGTGCTGGATACCGACAGCGGGTTCCTCCTGGCCCCGATGCGCGCGGGTATCAGGCTCACCACCGGTGCCGAGTTCGCCCGCATCGACGCGCCGCCCACGCCGGTGCAGCTCGAACGCGCCGAACCCGTGGCGCGGGAACTGCTGCCCTTGGCCGAACGCGTCGACACCAAGCCCTGGATGGGCGTGCGCCCCTGCACGCCGGACATGCTGCCTGTCATCGGCCGCCTCCCGGGGCAGCAGGGCGCCTGGTGCGCCTTCGGTCACGCCCACCAGGGGCTGACGCTTGGTCCGACGACCGGCAGGCTGCTGGCGGAGATGATGACGGGCGAGCTGCCCTTCACCGACCCCGAACCGTATCGTGCCGAGCGCTTCTAGGCGGCCTCCGGCCTGTACTGAGCCCAGGGTCGCGCACGCTCCAGAAGCGCTCCGATGCGCAGCACATCCGCCTCCGCGCCCCAGCGCCCCACCACCTGCACGGCGGTGGGCAGGCCATCGGCGCCGAAGCCGGAGGGCAGCGACACCGTGGGATGGCCCGTCAGGTTGAAGGGATATTGCGGCGACGTCCAACCTTGGCGCGTGATGCCGCAAGCCACGCCATCCACCATAACCGCGTCATTCGCCGCGTCGAAGGCCGCCGGCAACGCGGTGCGCGTCATCGTCGGCATCACCAGCATGTCGTATCGGTCGAACAGCGCCTGCACCGCGCGGAACAGCCGCGTGCGGGCAAACTGCGCATTGCGGAAATCGGCCAGGGTGAACTGCGCGCCGCGTTCCATGAAGGCCAGCGTGACCGGGTCCATGCGGTCCCGCCATTCGGGGAGGAACGGCGCGCAGAAGACGGCGAAGTTGGCCTGGTACAGCACGCGGCCTTCGTATTCGATCCAGTCGATCGCGTCGTCCACCTCCTCGACCACCGCGCCCATCGCCGCCCAGGCATCGAGCGCGGCGCGGGTATTCGCCGCCACATCCGCCGCGACGCGCGGATTGGCGCAGCGCGGCACGGTGCCGATGCGCAGGCCCGACAGGTCCTCGCCCATCAATCCGGGCGACAGGGGCCGGGCCGCAGCCGCGCCGCCGAGGCTCCAGGGGTCTCGTGCACTCGGGCCCGCCAGCACCGCGTGCATCAGCGCCGCATCCGTGACGGTGCGTGCGAGCGGCCCCGCATAGGTGTTGTTGCCGAAGGCATCGCGCGCCGTATCCGCCGGCACCGCGCCCAGAGTCGGCTTCAGCCCGACCAGGCCGCAGCAGGCCGCCGGCCCGCGGATCGACCCCGCGCCGTCGGTGCCCAGGCCGAGCGGCGCAAGCCCCGATGCGACCGCCGCGGCCGCGCCGCCCGATGACCCGCCGGAGGTGCGCTCAAGGTTCCAGGGGTTGCGGGTGACGCCGAAGGATGGTCCGTCGGTCAGCCCCTTGACGCCGAATTCCGGCGTCGTGGTCTTGCCGATGATGATGGCGCCCGCCGCCCGCAGCCGCGCGACCAGCACATCGTCCTTCGTGGCCGGCTTCGCCTGCGCGTGGATCGCCGAACCATGTGTCGTGCGCATCCCGGCGACATCCAGCAGGTCCTTGATGTGGATCGGCACGCCGTGCAGCGGGCCAAGGGGGACGCCGGCCATCACGGCGCGCTCGGCCTGCGCGGC
Organism: Rhodospirillales bacterium Ga0074136; assembly: GCA_001464375.1. Lineage (GTDB taxonomy): Bacteria > Pseudomonadota > Alphaproteobacteria > Acetobacterales > Acetobacteraceae > Neoroseomonas. The sequence goes on from LNEW01000145.1 coordinate 126,811, forward strand.
ATCCTGGCGCGCCTGCTCCTGCGCGACGGCCACGAAGCAGTTCAGCCGCGGCTGCGCGCGCCCGACCGCCGCCAGCACCGCATCGACATACTCGACAGGCGACAGACGCCGGGTGCGGATCAGCGCGGCGGCGCGCGTGGCGGACATGAACAGCAGGTCGTCGGTGGACATGGGTCTCTCCGGTTCGCCAGCGCGGCGTGGCGCAGGTCTGCGCGTGCCGTTAGAACAAGGCATTCAGACAACGAGACCCGCCATGCCGCAAGACCGCGCCAACAGCATCGACGCAGCTCTGCGGGGGCGTGCCCGTCGTGTTGTTCCAGGCGGGCTGTGGGGGCATCTCAATGCCGCCAACCTGCCCGAAGGCTATCCGCAATTCTTCGCCGCCGCCGAGGGCTGCCGGCTGCGCGACGCGGATGGCCGGGAGTTCGTCGACCTGATGTGCGCCTGGGGGCCGATGGTGCTCGGCTATCGCCACCCGGCGGTCGAGGAAGCGGCGCGCCATCAGGCCGAACAGGGCGACGCGATGAACGGCCCCGCGCCGGTGCTGGTCGAACTCGCCGAGACGCTGGTCGAGATGATCCCGCACGCCGACTGGTGCCTGTTCGAGAAGAACGGCACCGATGCCACCACGGCCTGCGTGACGATCGCGCGGGCCGGTACGGGGCGGCGCAAGGTGCTGGTGGCGCGTGGATCATACCACGGCGCCGCGCCGTGGTGCACGCCGTCGCTGGCCGGCGTCACCACCGAGGACCGCGCCCATCTCCTGCACTTCGACTACAACGACGCGGCTTCGCTGCAGGCGGCGGCGGAGGAGGCGAAGGGCGACCTGGCCGCGGTGATCGTGACAGCCTTTCGCCACGACATGGGGCGCGATCTCGAACTGCCCGACCCTGACTTCGCGCAGGCGGCGCGCGGCATCTGCGACGCGACAGGCGCGGCGCTGGTCCTGGATGATGTGCGGGCAGGCTTCCGGCTGCACCTGGGTGGGTCGTGGGAGACCATCGGCGTGCGCCCGGACCTCGCGGCCTACAGCAAGGCGATCGCCAATGGGCATGCGCTGTCGGCGGTCACCGGCAATGACGCCTTCCGCGACGCCGCGACGCGCATCTACACCACGGGGTCCTTCTGGTGCGCGGCGGTGCCGATGGCGGCGGCGGTGGCGACGCTCACGGAGCTGCGGCGCATGGACGGCCCCGCGCATATGCGCGCGATGGGAGAACGCCTGCGCGCGGGGCTGGATGCGCTGGCGGCGCGGCATGGCATCGGCATCCGCCAGAGCGGCCCGCCGCAGATGCCGTTGATGCTGTTCGCCGATGATCCCGACTGGCGGCGCGGCTCAGCGTTCTGCGCGGCCGCGCTGCGCGCCGGGGCGTATTTCCACCCGAAGCACAACATGTTCCTGTCGTGTGCGCATGCGCCGGCCGACATCGACGTCGCCTTGCAGGCCGCCGATGAGGGCTTCGCCGCGGTCGCGCGGATGGGCTGACGCGTCAGCGCGGCTGCAGCGATTGCCGCGCGATCGCCGAGGCCGCGATGCCATCCCAGCCGTAGCGCATGGGCGTCAGCCGCGCCTCGGCCCAGGTCGCGTGCTGGTCGGCATAATGCGGGCTGCCGGGATGGCCCGAAGCACCGTGGAAGACGGTCCAGCGCGAATTCTCCCAGGCGCCGACATCGAAGGCGTAGCGTGCCAAGGCGCCGTAGGTCGCGCGCGGCCCGCCGGAAGGCAGCAGCCCATTGGCGAAGACCGTGTCGCCATCGCCGCCGATGGCGTGCGCCGGCGGGTCGAGCAGCGGCGCCGCGTCGGGAAATACCGCAGCAAGAGGATGGGCGAAGCGTGGCCGGTGCGCGTCGCCCCAGGCCTGCGCCGCGATAGGGTCGGTCGCGGCGGCGGACAGCGCGGCTTGCAACGCCTGTGTCCAGGTCCAGCCGCCCAGCAGCGACGCGTCGTCCGCGCGCAACAGCGCCGGCAGCGTCCACCACAGCTGGTTCAGCGGGACCACCCCGGGCGGCACGGCGAGCAGCGGGTCGCCCGCCAATCCGCCAAGGCCGCTGCGTTCCGCGAGGATGCGCGTCAGCGCCAGGCGCAGCGCGAAGTATCCGCTCGCGGCGAGGCTCTCCGCCACCATCCGCCCGTCCCAGGCGAGCAGCCTGTCGCGCAGCATGGCCGCCGCCGCGTCGTCTGGCGCGCGCAACGCGGCCAGATGCTCGCGCAACAGCAAGGCATTGGCCGAGAGCGTGTCGCCATGGATCGCCTCGGGCGCGATGCCCCGCTGCGCGAGCAGGGTGGTGATCCGCCGCGCGCGGGTGGGCGGATGGCAGTCCGTGCAGAGGTAGTCGGCACCACCATCGGCGACGACGCGGTTGTTCGCGGTGACGATCACGCCGCCGGCCGGGTCGATCTGCCGTGGCATCGCCTCGAACGGAATCCAGCCCTGCCATTCATGCGCGCCGGTCCAGCCGGGCACCGGCAGCCAGCCATTCGCGCGCGGCCGCCGCGGCACCATGGCGCGCACCAGGTGGCCGATGCATCCCGCGATATCGGCGGCAACCAGGTTGTGGTCGATCAGGCCCCATCCTCGCGTCGCCTCGAACAGCGCGGGAACGCTCGGCGCTCGCAGCATCCGCGGCAGGCAGTCGAAGGACAGGTCGGTCTCGGCGAATTGCACGGAACGCAGCGCCAGTGCGGTGCCGGTCGCCGGGTCGCCGGCGACGATGGGGCCGTGCGTGGTCTCGATGACCTCGATCTCGCGCGGGGCCGCGCCGCGAACGGCGATGGTCTCGCGGCGTCGCTGCACCGGCAGCCAGGCATCGCGGAACAGGTGATGTGCGGCGGTGTCATCGAAGCGTTCCACGAACAGGTCGTGGATGTCTACGAAGGCGTGCGTGACGCACCAGGCGACGCGCCCGTTATGCGCGAAATGCGGGAAGCCCGGCACGCCGGGCACGGTCAGGCCGACGACGTCGAAGGTATCGCAGGCGAGATGCCCCTGCGCGTACATGTTGGGAATTTCAAGCACCCGATGCGGGTCGCCGGCGAGCAATGGCCGGCCGGTCGCGCTGCGCTCGGCCGACAACGCCCAGTTGTTGCTGCCGCCGCCCGCGGCATCGGGCGCGGCGCGGTCGAGCAGTGCCGCGATGCCTGGCGCGAGGTCGGCCAGCGTCGCGCTCCAGCGCGCCGCCTCCACGCCGGGCGGGATGCAGAGCAGGTCGATGCCGCCATCCTCGTAGCGCAGCTTCGCGGCCTGGTCCGCGCCCACCAGCGGCAGCGCCGCGGCGCGCCAGAGCTTGAACCAGACCGACCCCATCAGCAGCCCGAGACGCCGCATCACCGCGATCGGGTGCCAGGCTTCCCAGCGCAGCGGCGTGGCGCCGAGCAGCGCGTATTCCACCGCCGGCGATACGCCGGAATCGACGAAGGCATTCACCCCCGCGACATAGGCTTCCAGCATCCCGCGCGCCTCGGCGCCGAGGGCGCCGAAGTCGCGCCGGCAAGCGGCCTCCATGCCAAGGCGACGGCACAGCACGTCCATCTCGGCCGCCGGCGCGCCGAGCCATTCGGCGCTGCGGCCGAGCGCGCGGCGCAGGTTGAGCTCCATCTGGAACAGCCGGTCCTGCGCGTGCACGAAGCCTTGCGCGAGGAAGGCATCGTGCTGCCCGCGTGCGCGGATGTGCGGGATGCCCTCGGGGTCGCGGAACGCCTCGACGGCATCGGACAGTCCGGCGACGCGCAGCGTGCCGGTGAGTGGCGGCAGCGCCGCGCGCAAGGTTTCAGGCGTCATGCGGCGAGGTCGACTTCCCAGAACATCGGGTAGGAGGACTGGATCATGTTGTTCAGCGTCGTGCGGTAGCCGGCCGGGATGGTGAACTGGCCCCACATCACCGCGGGCGTCAGGTCATAGGCGATGGTCTGGATCTCGGCCGCGACGCGGGCGCGCGCGGCTTCGTCCTCGGCGCGGGCGAAGGATTGCAACAGCGCGGGAATGCGGTCGTCGCAGGACCAGCCAGGGAAGTCCGCGCAGGTCGACGCCACGTAGAAATGCGTGAGCGGGGAGAACATGTCCGTCCCGTTCGAATAGACCGAGAACATCGACCAGCCATCGCGCCGCACGCGCCGCGCCAGCACCGTGCCCCAGTCCATCACCTGCTGGTCCACGTTGAAGCCCGCGAGCTTCATGTTCTGCACCAGCACCATCGAGGCGGTCTGGCTGATCGACCCTGCGACCTCCATGGCGATGACCGGTTCGCCACGGTAGCCGGCGGCGCGCAGTTCCGCGCGCGCGGCATCGATGTCGATGCGCGCGCCGGAACCGCCCGCAGTCGACGAATACGGTGCGTCGCACATCCAGAAGGATGGGCATTGCGGCGCGCGGAAACGTTCGGGCACGCCGATCGCCGTGAGGACCGCCTGCTGGTCCGCAAGCTTCCACAGCACGCGTCGGATCGCTGGGTTGTCGAAGGGCGCGACCGCGTGATTCAGTCGGAAATTGCCCTGGAACTGGTGCAGCCCGCCCAGGCCGAGCAGCCGCACGCCGCGTGCGCGTTCGAGACGCGGCAGCAGGTCGAAGGGCAGGTACTGCATATAGTGGATCTCGCCCTGCATCAGGGCCGCCGCACCCGTCACCTGGTCGGGCATGACGCGCAGGTTCAGCTGGTCGATCTTCACGCGCTTGCCGCCGGCCAGGAAGTTCGGCGGCTCCGCGCGCGGCACGTAGTCGGCGAAGCGTTCCAGCACCATGACATTGCCCGGACGCCAGAGGTCGGGGCGGAAGCGGAAGGGGCCGGAGCCGACGATCTCGGTGATGCGCTGGGTGTTCGGCACGCGCGCCAGGCGTTCGGGCATCATCACCGGCAGCGGCGCGTTGGGCTTGCCCAGCACCTGCAGCAGCAGCGGGAAGGGTTCCTTCAGCACCAGCACGAAGGTCCGCGCGTCGGTCGCCTCCAGCGACGCGGTGGCCGCCTGCAACATGCGCCCCAGCGGATCGCGCGGCGCCCAGCGATTCAACGAGAGCACGCATTCCGCCGCCGTGACCGGCGCGCCGTCGTGCCATTTCAGCCCGTCGCGCAGGCGGAACCGCCAGGTCAGGCGGTCGGCCGACATCTCCCATGCCTCGACCATCTGTGGCCGGATCTGGCCGCGATCATCCATGGCGAACAGCGTGTCGAACACGTGCGTCGCGAAGGTGCGCGTGATGGCCGCGGTGATGACATGCGGGTCGAGGATGACGACCTCGGATTCCAGCACGATGTCCAGCGCCCTGGCGGCGCGCGCCTCGGGCGGGCGGATGATGCCGGAGGCGGCGAGTGCCGCCCCGCCGGCCAGGACGCCTCGGCGGCCCGTGGTTGGTTGCTGCATCTCCGCTCCCTCCGCGCTTGGAGAAGGCAGCGTAGCAGCCCGCTGCTGCCGCGCCAGCCTTGCGTTGGCGCAGCGTCACCCGGGCCCGACGGCCGCGGGCCTCGCGGTGGGCAATGCCGCCGCGCGGACGGCAACCGGGTCGGGCTATTCGCTGGCTTCAGGCCTCACCTGCCTGATCGCAACGCGCCGTATCGCGGCGGGGAGGGACGCGCCCTAGCCTTCGAAGGGAACGTGGACCCAACCCTGCATCAGCACGCGTGCGCTGCGGCTCATGATGGCCTTGGTCACGGTCCACTGGCCGTCCACCTCGATCGCCTGAGAGCCGACGCGCAGGGTGCCTGACGGGTGGCCGAAGCAGACGGAACCGCGCTCGCCGCCGCCGGCCGCGAGGTTCACCAGGGTGCCTGGTATGGCGGCCGCGGTGGCGATGGCGACCGAGGCCGTGCCCATCATGGCGTGGTGCAACTTGCCCATCGACATCGCGCGCACCAGCAGGTCGACATCGCCGGCGCCGATCGCCTTGCCGCTGGAGGCGACATGCGCCTTCGGCCGCGCCACCCAGGCGACCTTCGGCGTATGCTGTCGTTGGGCGGCATCCTCGACCGCCTTGACCAGGCCCATGCGCAGCGCGCCATGCGCGCGGATGGTCTCCAGCCGGGCGAGCGCCGCCGGATCGCCGTTGATGTCGCCCTGCAGTTCGGCACCGTTGAAGCCGAGCGCATCGGCGTCGAGGAAGATCGTCGGAATGCCGGAATCGATCATGGTCGCCTGGAATCTGCCGACGCCCGGCACCTCCAGCGTGTCCACGACATTGCCGGTGGGGAACATCGAGCCGCCGCCGCCCTCCTCGGCCGGGTTCATGAACTCGAGCCGGATCTCGGCCGCCGGGCAGGCCACGCCGTCGAGCTCGAAATCGCCCGTCTCCTGAACCTCGCCCGCGGTCATCGGCACGTGGGAGATGATGGTCTTGCCGATATTCGCCTGCCAGATGCGCACGACCGCGGTGCCGTCGCGCGGCACCCGCGTGGCATCGATCAGGCCGTTGCGGATCGCGAAGGGGCCGACGGCGGAGGTCAGGTTGCCGCAATTGCCGCTCCAGTCGACGAAGGGCTGGTCGATCGACACCTGGCCGAACAGGTAGTCCACATCATGATCCGGCCGCGTGCTGCGGCTCAGGATCACGGTCTTGCTGGTGCTGGAGGTGGCCGCGCCCATGCCGTCGGTCTGCTTGCCGTAGGGGTCGGGGCTGCCGATCACGCGCAACAGCAGCCTGTCGCGCGGCGCGCCCGGCACGCGCGCCGCCTCCGGCAGGTCGTCGAGCACGAAGAAGACGCCCTTGCTGGTGCCGCCGCGCATGTAGGTCGCCGGGATCTTGATCTGCGGAGCGTGGGCCATCGTCGTTTCCTGCGGATGAAGTCGGTATCGTGCGCCGGCGCCGGCGCGGCGGTGTCAGCCGGCCTGGCGGTCGTGCGGCGCGGTCTCGGCTTCGAGGAAGTCCTGCGCAAAGCGCTGCAGCACGCCACCGGCCTCGTAGATCGAGGCCTCCTCGGCGGTGTCGAGGCGGCAGGCGACCGGGACCTGCACGGTCGTCGCGTCGCGGCGATGGATCACCAGGGTCAGGTCCGCGCGCGGCATGCGGGCGCCAATGACGTCGTAGGTCTCGGTGCCATCGAGGCCCAGCGTCAGCCGGTTGGTGCCCGGCTTGAACTCCAGCGGCAGCACGCCCATGCCGATGAGGTTGGTGCGGTGGATGCGTTCGAAGCCCTCGGCGACGATGGCCTCGACGCCCGCGAGGCGTACGCCCTTGGCCGCCCAGTCGCGCGAGGATCCCTGGCCGTAATCGGCGCCTGCCACGATGATCAGCGGCTGCTTGCGATCCATGTAGGTCTCGATGGCCTCCCACATGCGCATGACGCGGCCGTCCGGTTCCACCCGCGCGAGCGATCCTTTTTGCTGGCTGCCATCGGCGTTGCGCGCCATCTCGTTGACCAGCGTCGGGTTCGCGAAGGTGGCGCGCAGCGCGGTCAGGTGGTCGCCGCGATGGGTGGCGTAGGAGTTGAAGTCCTCCTCCGGCAGGCCCATGCGCGCCAGGTACTCGCCTGCCGCGCTGTCGAGCAGGATGGCGTTCGACGGCGACAGGTGATCGGTGGTGATGTTGTCGCCCAGCAGCGCGAGCGGGCGCATGCCGTGCAGCGTGCGCTCGCCGGCCAGCGCCCCTTCCCAGTAGGGCGGGCGGCGGATGTAGGTGCTCTGCGGGCGCCAGTCGTACAGCGGGCTGACCTTCCTGCGTGCACCCTGGTTGCCGAACATCGGCGCATAGACCTTGCGGAACTGGTCGGGCTTCACCGCGGTTGCGACCACCGCGTCGATCTCCTCGTCGCTCGGCCAGATGTCCTTGAGTCGGATTGCCTGGCCGCTGGCATCCAGGCCCAGCACGTCGCGTTCGATGTCGAAGCGGATGGTGCCGGCGATCGCATAGGCCACCACCAGCGGCGGCGAGGCGAGGAAGGCCTGCTTCGCGTAGGGATGGATGCGGCCGTCGAAATTGCGGTTCCCCGACAGCACGGCGGTCGCGTAGAGATCGCGGTCGATGATCTCCTGCTGGATGCGCGGGTCGAGCGCTCCCGACATGCCGTTGCAGGTGGTGCAGGCGAACGCGACCAGGCCGAAGCCCAGCGCCTCCAGATGCGTGGTGAGGCCGGCCTCGTCCAGGTACAGCGCCACCGCCTTGGACCCGGGCGCGAGTGACGACTTCACCCAGGGCTTGCGCGTCAGCCCGGCGCGATTGGCGTTGCGCGCCAGCAGGCCGGCGGCGATCACGTTGCGCGGGTTGGAGGTATTCGTGCAGCTGGTGATGGCGGCGATGATGACCGCGCCGTCGGGCATCAGCCCCGCTTCCTGCGCGAAGGGCGCCGCGATGCCGCGCGCCGCGAGGTCCGCGACCGGGAGCCGCCGATGCGGGTTCGACGGCCCTGCGAGGGTCCGCACCACAGTGGACAGGTCGAAGCGCAGCACACGCTCGTACTGCGCCGCGGCGAGATCGTCCGACCACAGGCCGGCGGTCTTCGCATAGGTCTCCACAAGCCTGACCTGCGCGTCCTCGCGCCCGGTCAGGCGCAGGTAGTCGATGGTCTGCTGATCGATGGAGAACATCGCGGCCGTGGCACCATATTCCGGCGCCATGTTCGAGATCGTCGCACGGTCGCCCAGCGTCAGGCTCGAGGAGCCTTCGCCGTGGAATTCCAGCCAGGCGCCGACGACCTTCTCCTTGCGCAGGAACTCGGTCAGCGTCAGCACGATGTCGGTCGCCGTGATCCCCGGCTGCGCCTTGCCGGTCAGCTCGACGCCCACGATGTCGGGCAGGCGCATCCACGATGCGCGCCCGAGCATGACGTTCTCAGCCTCGAGCCCTCCCACGCCGATCGCGATGACCCCCAGCGCATCGACATGCGGCGTGTGGCTGTCGGTGCCCACCAGCGTGTCGGGGAAGGCGACGCCATCCAGCGTGGCGATGACCGGCGACATTCGCTCCAGGTTGATCTGGTGCATGATGCCGTTGCCGGGCGGGACGATCTCCATGTTCTCGAAGGCATGGCGCGTCCATTCGATGAAGTGGAAGCGGTCCTCGTTGCGGCGGTCCTCGATGGCGCGGTTCTTCGCGAAGGCGTCCTTCTCGAAGCCCGCGTGCTCCACGGCCAGCGAGTGATCCACGATCAGCTGCACCGGCACGACCGGGTTCACCTTCGCCGGATCGCCGCCCTTCTGTGCGATCGCATCGCGCAGGCCGGCGAGGTCGACCAGCGCGGTCTGGCCGAGGATGTCGTGGCAGACGACGCGCGCCGGATACCAGGGAAAGTCGATGTCGCGCTTGCGCTCGATCAGCTGCGCCAGGGCGTCCGTCAGCAGCGCCGGGTCGCAGCGCCGGACCAGGTTTTCCGCCAGCACGCGCGAGGTATAGGGCAGGGTGTCATAGGCGCCTGGCGCGATCGCCTCGATGGCCGCACGCGCGTCGAAATAGGTCAGGTCGGTGCCGGGCAGGGGCTTGCGGTATCGCGTGTTCATGGCTTGCTCCGTGCCGGGTTCTGTCCGGCGGTCTGACGCCCGATGATCAATCCGGCGGCATCAGTGTGTTGCTGGATCGGTGTTCTGACCAGCCTGACGCCACGATGGTCCGGGGCGCCGCAGATGATCGTTCGCGACACGTCCTGCCGCCGGCACCCGCCGGGACGGCTAATGGATGCGCTGGTTATGCGCAAGCCGATCCCAGGTCGGGACGCATGCTGCGTGACCTCGACGGCCCCGTCGAAGCAGCCGAGCCCGCCACATCGCCGGAGCAAGAGCTGACGCACCGGAGGACGATCCACGATGATGCATCGTCGCAACCTCGTCGGCCTTGGTTTGGCGCGGCCCCGGCGCGCCCGACGCTTGCGCTGCCGCAGGCCTGCCCGAACTGCCCGGTCCGCCAGCCGCACGGCCAACGCGCCAGGGTCGTAGTGGTCGCCCTGGTCGCGCCCGAGGGCATGGCGCCAGGGCGGTCATGCAGCGTTACGGCATGTCTCAGGCAGCAGGGTCAGTCACCCATCGGCAGCTGTGGCGTCGGGACGATATGGTGCCCGAAATGGTCGGCCTTCAGCGTCGTCTCGAGGTGCTCCCAGACGAACAGGTCGCCGCGATACAGCACGACGCAGGCGTAGATGACCACGCCTGTCCTGTCCGTTCGCCAACGCCGGACCCGCACCAGGGGGGCGGCGATCGGGCAGCGCAGCAGCTCGGCCGTGCCGCGGTTGGCGCCGATGATCGTCATCTCCTCGCGGCTTTCGAAGATGCGCACGCCGCTGTGGTCGCGCAGCAGCAGGGACAGCTTGTGCCGTTCGTCGGCACCGGGTGGAAAGCGGCCGTAGATGCCGGCTTCGATGTAGATGTCCATCAGCGCGAAGGGCGTGCCACGGTATTCGTGCAGCTTGTGCACATGCTGGTAGCGCGCCGCGCGCTTGTGACGATGGTCGAGTTCCCCGGGGAGCCCGTCGACCGCCCGGCGCGCCAGCACGCGGATCGCGTGGTCCGGGCCCAACACCCGCGGATCGTTGATCGCGGCCCGCAGACCCGCGCTGGCCATCGGCGCCGACGGGCTGCGCAGCACGTGCGTGCCACGGCCGCGCGAACTGCGCAGCGTGCCTTCCTCGACCAGCAGCTTGACGGCGAGCCGCACGGTGATGGTCGCCACGCCATATTCCGCTGCGAGAGCATCGATGGTCGTGATCCGGTCTCCCGGCAGCCATTCGCCCTGCGCGATGCGCTGGCGTAGCGCCGAGGCGACGCGCGCATACAGGGACACGCCGCCGGATCCCTGGGATTCCCCGGCCCCTGTCTGAACCTCGGCGCCGCGCGCGCCGGCGTCCATTCTCGTGTCCATTCGCGTCATGCCGGAAGCTCCTGCGCCCAGATGACACATCGCTTGACGGCTGAAAAAGCCTAATTCACCATCTATAACACTTTTAGGGAGAAAACGATGTCCCTCGGCGCCTGGCAGCTCCCCGAGGAGCTGCGGATGATCCAGGAGACCGCCCGGCGCTTCATGGCCTCCGAGGTCTGGCCGCTGGAGGAGAAGCTCCCGCACGATGCCACCGCGATGCCCGCCGAGATGCTGGCCCCCCTGCAGGACACGGCGCGCCGCATGGGCCTGTGGTGCTACCGCACGCCGGAGGAATACGGCGGCGGCGGGCTGAACCTGCTGGGCCAGGCGATCGTGGCGGAGGAGGCCTCGCGTTGCCGCATGGGCGCCTACATCCCCGCCTGCGGGGCGTTCGGCGCAGATCCGCCCAACGCCATCTGGGAAGGCACCAAGGACCAGATCGCGCGCTATGGCATCCCTGGCGTGCAGCAGGGCAAGCGCATCTTCGTCGCGATCAGCGAGCCCTCCGGCGGATCGGACCCTGCCCGCGCCATCCGCACCCGGGCCGAGAAGCGTGGCGACCGCTACGTCATCAACGGCCAGAAGATGTGGATCACCGGCGCGGCCAAGGCCGACTGGGGCATCGTGTTTGCGCGCACCGGGTCGGGAGGCGACCGCTCCGGCATCACCTGCTTCATCGTCGACGGCAATGCGAAGGGCATGACGACACGCGAGATCCCGGTGATCCGCGCCTATTCGCCCTACGAGGTGTTCTTCGACGATGTCGAGGTGCCCGAGGAGAACCGCCTGGGCGGCGAGGGCGAGGGCTTCGCGCTGTGCGAGAAATGGCTGGTCGAAGGCCGCATCCCCTATGCCGCGGGCACCATCGGCATCGCGCAGGCGGCGCTCGAGATCGCCATCGAATGGGTGAAGCAGCGCGAGACCTTCCGTTCGCGCCTGGCCGACAAGCAGGCGATCCAGTGGATGATCGCCGACAGCGAGATCGAGTTGCGCTCGGCCCGGCTGCTGGTCTGGCAGGCGGCCTGGGAGGCCGATCTCGGCCGGAACCCCAAGATCGCCGCCTCGATCGCCAAGGTGGCGGCGACCGAGACCGCGCACCGCGTGGTCGACCGCTGCGTGCAGATGATGGGCGGGTTGGGCGTGGCCAAGGCGGTGCCACTGGAACGCTGGTTCCGCGAGCTGCGCATCAAGCGCATCGGCGAGGGCCCCTCGGAGGTCCAGCGCATGGTGGTCGCGCGTCACATGCTGAGCAGCGGCGGGAGGAACTGAGATGTCCATCGACTTCGCACTCGATGCGGACGGCATCGCGCTCATCACCATCAACCGGCCGGAGCGCCGCAACGCGCTGGACGCCGAGCACTACGCCGCCATCTCGGAGGCCTGGATCCGCGTGCGCGACGACAGCGCCGTGCGCGCCGCCATCATCACCGGCGCCGGCGACAAGGCCTTCTGCGCGGGGGCCGACATCAAGTCCTATATCGGGCGCAAGGTCGAACCCTCGGAACTCTGGCTGACGCAGAAGGGCCAGTTGCTGAACCGTGGGCTCGAAGTCTGGAAGCCGATCATCGCCGCGGTGAACGGGCAGTGCATCGGTGGCGGCACCACGCTGCTGCTGGCGACCGACCTGCGCGTGGCGGTGCCCACCGCGACCTTCGGCGTGGCGGAGGTGAAGCGCGGCGTCATCGCCGCCAATGGCGGTACGCAGCGCCTGGCGCAGCAGCTGCCCCACTGCATCGCGATGGACATGCTGCTGACCGGCGATGCGATGGATGCCGCCACCGCCGAACGCTGGGGCCTGGTGAACAAGGTGGTCCCGCATGCGGACCTGATGGCCACCGCCTACGACTACGCGCGGCGCGTCGCGGCCAATGCGCCGCTGGCGGTGCAGGCCGCGAAGGAACTGGCGGTGCGCTCGCGCGACATGGACCTCGCCTCCGGCCTGCGCATGGAGCAGATGGTCAGCCGGATCCTGCAGCAGACCGAGGACGTGCAGGAGGGCCGCGCCGCCTTCGCCGAGAAGCGGACGCCGAACTTCAAGGGGCGATGATGCAACCGCTCGCCGGCCTGACCGTCCTCGACCTCACGCAGATCTACAACGGCCCCTACGCGACCTTCCTGCTGGCCGCGGCGGGGGCCGAGGTGATCAAGGTCGAGCCGCCGGGTGGCGAGCACCTGCGCAAGCGATCGGGCTCGGCGGCGAGCACGCTGCCATACGCCATGCTGAATGCCGGCAAGCGCTCGGTCCGGCTCGACCTCAAGACCGAGCAGGGCCGCGACATCCTCACCCGGCTGGCCGATGGCGCCGACGTGCTGGTGGAGAATTTCGCACCCGGCGTCATGGAACGCCTCGGCCTCGGCGCCGCCGTCCTGCAGGCGCGCAACCCGCGCCTCGTCTACGCCACCAGCTCGGGCTACGGCACCGATGGCCCGTATCGCGACTACCCCGCCATGGACCTGACGGTGCAGGCCATGTCGGGGATCATGGCGAGCACCGGCTTCGCCGACCAGCCGCCGGTCAAGGCCGGCCCGGCGATCTGCGACTTCACCTCCGGCATCCACCTCTATGGCGCGATCACCACGGCGCTGGTCGAGCGCGCGCGTACCGGCGTCGGGCGCATCGTCGAAGTCTCGATGATGGAGGCGATCTATTTCTCGCTGAGTTCGAACCTCGGGATGCTGCACGCACGGGGCGACGCCGCACCGGCGCGCACCGGCAACAGGCACGGTGGACTCTCGCTGTGTCCTTACAACGTCTATCCAGCGACGGACGGACACATCGCCATCATCGTCAACCACGAGACGCATTGGCGCGGTCTGCTCACCGCCTTCGGCCGCACCGACATCGCCGACGGGCCGCGCTGGCGCAGCAATGCCGAGCGCGTGGCGGAGATGGAGGACGTGGACGCGCTGGTCGCCACCTTCACTCGCGACCTGCCGCGCCAGGCTGCCTTCGACCGCCTGGTGGCGCACCGGGTCCCGTGCGCGCCGGTGCGCAGCCTCGATGAGGTGATGCACGATCCGCATCTGCATGCGCGCGGCATGCTGCGCGACATCGACCACCCGCAGTACGGCCCCATGACCGTCGCGGCCAGCCCGCTGCGCTTCGGCGGCGCGGCGAATGCGCCGGGCCGCCCGAGCGTGCCGCTGGGCACCGACACTCGCGCCGTGCTCGCGCAACGCTTGGGGCTGAACGAGACCGAACTCGATCGACTGGAGACCGAGCGGATCATCTGACGCCACCACACCACCGGGAGGAAAAAGCCATGACAGGCGAAGGGGCGGGATTGCGGCGACGGGACACCGGGCGCGTCATGCTCGGGCTGGGCGCGGCATCGTTCGCCGGCGGTACCGCCAGGTCGCAGGGTGCCTGGCCGTCGCGGCCGATCCGCGTTGTCGTGCCGTCCTCGCCGGGCGGGCCGACCGATGTGGTGACACGGCTGATCGGCGACCGCGTGCTGGCGGAATTCGGCCAGCCGCTGGTGATCGACAACCGGAGCGGCGGCGGCGGCATGATCGGCTTCCGCCTGGCGGCACGCGCGGAGCCCGACGGCTACACGCTCATCATGGGCAACCCCGGCCCCGTCGCCATCGTGCCCCACACCGAAAGCCACGTGGGCTACGACATCCTGCGGGACTTCGAGCCGGTCTCGATGGTGATGATCGTGCCGGTGATGCTGGTGGTGCGCGCCGAGATCCCCGTGCGAACCCCACGCGAGCTGGCCGACTACATGCGCGCCCACCCCGGCACGGTGGCCTTCGGTTCGTCCGGTCCCGGCCAGTCGCCGCACATGGCGGCCGAGCTCTTCGGCAAGATGGCCGACATACCGATGCTGATCAGCCCTTATCGCGGGGCCGCGCCGGCGGTGAGCGACCTGGTCGCCGGCACCATCCAGGCGATGTTCGACACCACCACCGCTCTGCCGCACACCCAGGCCGGGCGGCTGCGGGCGCTGGCCATCGGCAGCCGCGTGCGCTCCGCCCTGATGCCGGACCTGCCGACCATGGCCGAGGCCGGCTTCCCGGGCTTCGAGATCAGTTCCTGGTATCCGCTGTTCGCGCCCGCCGGCACGCCGCCGGAGATCATCACGCGGCTCAACGCCGTGGTGGTGAGGGCGCTGAACGACCCGACCGCGCGCGCGCGCCTCGCCTCGATGAATGCCGAGGCGATCCCGAGCACGCCAGCGGAAGCGCGTGCCTTCGTCGAGGGCCAGCTGGTCAACTGGGGCAACATCGTCCGCCGCATCCGGTCTTCGTGACGGCGGGGCAGGGAATGGAGACGCGCATGCGGGGCAAGGCGGTCATCGCCGGCATTGGCCACACGGCCTTCGGCAAGCAACCTGGGCGCGATACGGTCGCGCTGAACGTCGAGGCCTGCCGCCGCGCACTCGAGGATGCGCGCGTGCCGAAGGACGCGGTGGATGCGGTCTTCGTCAAGACGCCGACCTCGCAGCGCGAATTGATGTACGGGCAGAAGCTGGCGGAGGCGCTCGGCGTGCAGCCGCGCATGGGCTGTGCGCTGGACCAGGGCGGGGCCGCGAACATCACCGGCATCATGCTGGCGGTCATGGCGATCGAGGCGGGGCAGTGCGAGGTCGCGCTGTGCTGCTACGCCGACAATCCGCGCAGCGGCAGCCGGCAGGTCTATGCACGCCCGCGCGGCGATGATGCGGCCTATGGCTGGTTCTCGACCGCGGCCGGCTACGCGATGATCCACCAGGCCTATGCGCAGCGATACAAGCCGCCGCCCGAGGCCTTCGGCGCGGTCGCCGTCGCCTGCCGGGCGAATGGCGCCGCCAACCCGCATGCTCAGCTGCGCAAGCCGATCACCATGGACGACTATCTCGCAGCGCCCTGGGTCGTCGAGCCGCTGCGCCGCGATGATTGCTGCCTCGTCTCGGACGGCGCCGCCGCCGTCGTGGTGATGAGCGCGAAGCGCGCGCGCGAACTCGGCGTGCCCGCGCCGGTGCCGATCCTCGGCTTCGGCCAGGGCCAGTCATCCTGGGAAATCACGCTGCGCCCCGACCTCACCACCACCGAGGCGAAGCGCGCGGCGGCCACCGCCTTCGCCATGGCGGGCGTCGGACCGAAGGATGTGAAGGTGGCGCAGATCTACGACTGCTTCACGGTCACGGTGCTGATGACGCTGGAGGATTACGGCTTCTGCCCGCCGGGCGGCGCGGCGGATTTCGTGCGCGACGGGCGCATCGCGATCGGCGGCGACCTGCCGGTCAACACCAGCGGCGGGCTGCTGTCCGAGACCGGCATGCCGGGCCTGCAGCTGGTGCTGGAGGGCGTGCGGCAGATCCGTGGCACCGCCGTCTCGCAGGTGAAGGGCGCCGATGTCGCGCTGGTCACCAACCAGGGCGGCACCATGCACACCCACGCCACGCTGATCCTGGGGGGCTGAGAGATGGACTATCCCTTGCCACAGGTCACGCCGCTGACCGAACCCTTCTGGGGCGCGCTGCGCCGCGGCCGCATCGCCTTCCAGGCCTGCGCCTGCGGCCATCGCTGGCTACCGGCGCGCGAGGCCTGCCCGCGCTGCCTCGGCACCGATCACCGCTGGGAAGACGGCTCCGGCCGCGCGCAGGTGGTGAGCTGGGTCGTCTACCACACGGCGCATCACGACGCCTTCAAGGACCGCGTGCCCTACAACGTCGCCATCGTCGAACTCGCGGAAGGGCCGCGGCTCATCACCAATGTCCGCGCCCCGCATGACACGCTGCGGGTCGGCATGCCGGTCGTGCTGGCGGTCGAGGAGGAGGCCGGCTTCGCCTTGGCGCGGTTCGCGCCGGCAGCCGCCTGAGCAGACGGGAGATCGACGATGCACCACAAACGCGCCGTGCCGCGCCGCGTTCTGCTTGGCATGCTCGCGGCCGCGGGCCTGCCGCGCGCCGCCAGCGCGCAGGCCTGGCCCTCGCGCCCCATTCGCTTGATCGTCGCCTTCGGCGCCGGCAGCGGCAGCGACATCCGCGCCCGACTGATCGGCGATCGGCTGGCGGCCGGTCTGGGCCAGCCCGTGGTGATCGACAACCGCGGCGGTGCCAACGGCTTCCTCGCCGCCGAGGCGGTCGCCCGCGCGCGCCCCGACGGCTACACGCTGCTGTTCACGTCGAACAGCACCCATGCTGCAAACCCGGCGCTGTTCCGCCGCCTGCCCTACGATCCGATCGGCGACTTCGAGCCGGTGGCGATGATCGGCGAGACGCCGCTCATCATCGTGGTGAACAACGACCTGCCGGTGCGCGACCTCGCCGGGTTCGTGGCCTATGCCAAGGCCAATCCCGGCCGGCTCAATTACGCCAGCGGCAATACCTCGTCCCGCGTCGGGGCGGAGATGTTCAAGATCGCGACCGGCGTCGACATGACATTCGTCAGCTACCGATCCAACGCGCAGGGCATCACCGACGTCATCGCCGGCAATCCGCAGGTGATGTTCTCCGATGCGACCGTCGGCATCCCGCAGGTGCGCGAAGGCCGCGTGCGCGCGATCGGCATCACCGGCAAGCAGCCGATCCGCGCCTTGCCCGGCGTGCCGACGGTGGAGGCCGCGCTGGGCCTGCCCGGCTTCGCGATCCATTCCTGGAGCGCGGTCTTCGCCCCGGCCGGCACGCCGGCCGAGATCGTGGCGAAGCTCAACAC
Organism: Rhodospirillales bacterium Ga0074136; assembly: GCA_001464375.1. GTDB lineage: Bacteria > Pseudomonadota > Alphaproteobacteria > Acetobacterales > Acetobacteraceae > Neoroseomonas. Next base: position 144,219 of record LNEW01000145.1, read on the forward strand.
CGAAATCCGCGCGATCCTCGCGCTGCCCGACATCCGCGCGCGCATGGAGGAGGAAGGCACCGAAGTCCCGCCACTCGATTCCGCGGGCGTCGGGCGCTTCGTGGTGGCCGAGATCGCGAAGTGGCGGCGCGTGGTCGCGCAGGCGGGCATCGAGGTCGCGCCATGACCATCCTGGCGGGCATCCGCGTCGTGGAGATCGGCCAGGTCCTGGCCGGGCCTTTCGCCGGCGCGATCCTGGCCGATCTCGACGCGGAGGTGGTGAAGGTCGAGAAGCCCGGTGGCGGCGACGATGCGCGCAACATGGGGCTGGCCTTCCGCCATGGCGACAGCCTGACCTTCCACGAGGTCAACCGCGGCAAGTCGTCGGTGGTGCTCGACCTGCGGCAGGCGGACGGCGTCGCGGCGCTGCACGCGCTGCTGAACGATGCGGACATCCTGGTCCACAACATGCGCCCGGGCGTGCCGGAGCAGCTCGGCATCGATCCGGAGGCCGTGACGGCGCGACACCCGCGGTTGATCTACTGCGCCATGTCGGCCTTCGGCCATGTCGGCCCGCTGTCGATGCGGCCGGGCTACGAGCCGCTGCTGCAGGCCTTCGCCGGGCTGTGTTCCATCAATGGTGCGCCGGAGGGTCCGATGGCGCGCATCGGCGCCTCGGTGGTCGATCTCGGCACCGGCATGTGGACGGTGATCGGCGCGCTCGCCGCCCTGCAGCGGCGTGAACGCACGGGGCGTGGCGGCGTGGTCAACACCTCGTTGTTCGAGACGGCGCTGACCTGGGCCGGCCAGCGGTTCAACGCCTATGTCAACGAAGGGCGTATCCCCGAGCGGTCGGCGACGGGGCATGCCAACCTGGTGCCCTACCAGGCCTTCGAAACGGCGGATGCGCCGCTGATGATCTGCTGCGGCAATGACAGGCTGTTTGCACGGCTGGCGGAAGCACTCGGCCGGCCGGACTGGGCGACGGATCCGCGCTTCGCAAGCAATCGCGGCCGGCTGGCCAATCGCACCGAAATGGTCGCCCAGATCGGCGCCGCGCTGGCCGCAGCACCGCGCGCCGAATGGATGGCGAAGCTCACCGCCGCGGCCATCCCGAACGGGCCCATGAACACCATCGCCGAAGTGGCGGCGGAAGCGCAGACCGCCGCCATCGGCTTGCTGCAGAAGGTGCCCGGCGAGGATTTCAGCCTGCTCGGCCTGCCGATCTCCTTCGATGGCGAACGCCCCGCCATCCGCGCGGGTGCGCCGCGCCTGGGGGTAGCACCTGCCGCATCGACCGCGTGAACTGGGTTTGATCCGCATGGGAGGAAGGGCATGAAAACGTCACGCCGTACTGTGCTCACCGCTGCCGCCGGGGTGCTCGGCAACCGCGGCGCGGCCGCGCAGGCCGATTTCCCGAACCGCGCGCTGCGTCTCATCGTCGCCTTCCCGCCGGGCAGCATCAACGATGTATCCGCCCGGTTGATCGCGCCCGAGATGGGAAGGCAGCTCGGCCAGTCGGTCGTGGTGGAGAACCGCAGCGGTGCCGGCGGCCTGGTGGGGACCGAGGCGGTGGTGCGCGCCCCGCCGGACGGGCACACCATCGGAATCGGCACCATGTCCCAGCTGGTGATGAACCTCGCGCTGTATCGGACCATCGCCTTCGACCTGGAACTCGGCGTGGCGCCGATCGGCATGATCTCGGAGACGCCCTCGGTGCTGGTGGTGCATCCGTCGGTGCCGGTGACGACGCTGGCGGAACTGCTCGCCTATGCGCGCGCCAATCCGGGCAAGCTGAACTACGCCTCGGCCGGCAATGGATCGATCAACCATGTCGGCACCGAGCACTTCATGGCGCTGGCCGGCATCCAGATGACACACATCCCCTACCGCGGTGCTGGTCCGGCGCAGAACGACCTGGTGGCCGGCAAGGTGGACCTGGCCTTCGATTCCGGCCCGGCCTGCGTCGCGCATGTGCAGGCGGGACGGCTGCGCGCGCTGGCCGTCTCCTTCCGCCGCCGATCGCGGCAACTGCCGGAGGTGCCGTTGTTCGCGGAAGCGGGGATGCCGAACTACGCGAACAACAGCTGGAACCTCCTGATGGCGCCGTCGGGTACGCCGTCGCCGGTGATGGTGCGGCTCAATGCCGCACTGAATGCGACGCTCATGGATCCCGAGACCCGCGCCCGCTTCGAGGCTGGCGGCACCGAGGTGGCGGTCGACACGACTCCCGAGGCTGCCGCGCGCTTCGTCGCGGCGCAGCGCGCGACATGGGTACCGGTGGCGCGTGGCCTCGGCCTGGTTCTCAACTGAACGATGATCGCAGCGTCCGTCACCCGCGGATCGCGATCTCCCGCGGTACCTTCGACAGTAATTCGAACCCCGTCGCGGTGACGATGACGTTGTCGATGATGCGCGCGCCGATCCGTTCCTCGTGGATGAACACCGGCGGTTCGATCGTCACCACCATTCCGGCGCGCAGCACCGATTTGGACCCGCCGAACAGGTTGATCGTCGGGTCGCCCCAGGAGGGCGGGAAGCCCGGCACCAGCCCGTAGCCGGAGGTATGCAGCCGGTAGCGATCGAGGCCCGCCGCGGCGATGACGCGCTTCGCCGCCTCGTGCGGCACGACCGCGGGCACGCCGTCGCGGATCTCGGCGAGCATGGCGTCGCTTGCCGCGCGCACCACGGCGAGGATCTCCTTCACCCGCGGGGAGGGCTCGCCCAGGCTGAACTGGCGGCCCAACGTCGCGGTGTAGCGGTGGAAGGCGGCGCCGACCTCGACCGTGCCGGCATCGCCGCGCGCCATGCGCCGCTGCGTCGGGCCGCCGATCGGATAGCAGAGCCGATCGCCGGTCACGAGGTTCATCTGGCTCGCCGGCAGGGTGCAGCCCGAGGACAGCAGCGCGTGATGGACGGCCGCTGCCAATTCGAGTTCCATCACGCCGTCACGGATGGCGGCAAATAGCGCCTCCATCGCGGCGTCGCCACGCTGCGCGGCCGCACGCACATAATCGAGCTCGGCCGGCGACTTCACCGCCTTCAATTCGTGGATTAGGTTCGACGGCTCGGCCACGAGCGCGGCGCCGAGCAGGTCGCGGATGCGCGTGTAGTGCTGGGGGTGCAGGTAGACACCCGGCACCTCCATGCCCACGCGCGCGTTCAGCAGGCCCTTGTCGCGCAGGATTCGCGCGAAGACCTCGATCGGATCCTCGGGTTCCGGTCCGGCCCAGCCGATCACCTCGTCCGCGCGGCTGTCGTCCTGCCATTCGGCGACGTCGGTGCCGTTGGTCAGCATGATGAGCGGTCGGTCGTCCGCCGCGACGAACAGGCATTGGAAGGCGCGGTAGGATTTCACCTCGCCGCCGGTCAGCCAGAGGATCGAGACCGGATGGAACAGCACCATCCAGTCGAGCCCGGCGGCAGCGACGGCGCGGCGCGCGCGCGCCAGGCGATCGGCGAACTCGGCATCGGTGAAGTCGTGCTTGGACATCGCGGCATCCTCCTCGGCACTGCATGCTAGGGCGCCGGGCCGCGAACGCGAAAGGGGGCTAGACGCCTGGGCCTGCGCTGCTAGCCTTTCCATGTTCGATAGGAGGGCGTGCGCCGCATGAAGTTCGGCCTGATGACCCAGCTGCAACTCCCGCGGCCCTGGACCGAGACCTCCGAACGCGAGGCTTTCTGGAACTGCATCGACCAGGCAGTCGCCGGCGAGCAGGCAGGCTTCTCGAATTTCTGGATCACCGAGCAGCACTTCTTCGAGGAGATCGGGCATTGCCCGACGCCGGAGATGGTGCTGGCCGCGATCAGCCAGCGCACGACGACGATGCGGCTCGGGTTCTCGGTCATCCTGGTGCCGGTGCACAACCCGTTCTTCGTGGCCGAGCGCGTGGCTACGCTTGATGTGCTGAGCAACGGGCGCTGCGAATTCGGCGCCGGGCGCGGCACCACGCCCTATGTCGTGGAGGGGCTCGGCTTCGATCCCGCCAAGGGCCGGGACATGGGGCGCGAGGCGCTCGAAGCCGTGCTGCGGATGTTCGAGAACCACCTCTTCCCCGGCTACAAGGGCGAGTACTACGACCTCAAGGCGCGCCACGTGATCCCCCGCCCGATCCAGCGGCCGCACCCGCCGCTCTGGGTCGCCGCCTCGGCGCTCGATTCCTGGCACTATGCCGGGCTGCAAGGCTTCGGCTGCATCGGCGTTACCCGCAATACGCCCGAGGAAACGGCGCCCTTCGTCAAGGCGTATCGCGACGCCATCGCGAAGGCCGATGCCTCGACCCTGGTCGCGCGCGTGCCGAACAACCGGACCGGCGTCTTCGCCATCGGCGTGGTGGATGATGACGACGCGCGTGGCCGGGCGGTCGGCTGCGCCGCCGCGCGCTGGTACTACGGCGACAATGATGCCGAGTTGAACAAGGTACGCTTCGCCACCGATGGCGGGCTGAACCGCGTCACCGACAAGGTCGCGAGCCGTAGCGACGACCAGCTCATCGAGGACGCGATGGCGATCGGCGGCAATCCCGACACGGTGTGCCGGCAGGTCGAGAAATGGGCGAAGATCGGCATCGACCAGTTCAATTTCTTCCTGCAGGCGGGCCACACCACCCATGCGCAGGTGATGCGGTCCATCGAGCTCATCGGCAAGCATGTGATCCCGCGCTTCGGCACCTGACCGGGCGCGTTCCACGCTAGGGAGACGGGCGATGATCGGCTTCACGCGACGGGGACTGGCGGGCGGCACGCTGGCGGCGGCCGCATTCGGTGGCGCACGGCGGGGCAGCGCGCAGGCGCTGCCGAAGGTGCGCATCTGGGGCGCCTCGGCAACGGTCGAGGCGTATCACGGCTTCCTGTTCCTCGGCATTCCACTCGGCTTCTACCGCGAACAGGGGGTGGATGCGGAATTCGGCACGGCCGCGGGCTCGGCGGCGGCCCTGCAACTGGTCGCCACCAACCAGGCGCAGCTCGGCTACGTCGGCATGGAGACGCTGATCCTCGCCAAGCAGCGCAACCCGACGCTGCCGGTGACCGCGGTCTTCCTGCAGGACCGCCAGAACATCTACGAGGTGGTGGTGGCGGAGGACAGCCCGATCCGCTCCCTGGCGGACCTGCGCGGCAAGACGATCGGCGTGGCGAACCTGGCCTCGGGCGCCATTCCCTCGCTGAGGGCGATGCTGGCGGACGCCGGGATCAACCCGCAGACCGGGGTGGAGCTGGTGCCGGTCGGCAATGGTGCCGCCGCGGCGGCCGCGCTGCGGGCGGGGCGCGTGCAGGCGCTGTCGCTGTTCCGCGCGCAGCACGCCATCATCGAAACGCTGGGCTACAAGCTCCGCTACTTCACGCGCGAACAACCGAGCTCGGCGCTCGTGACCAACACGAATTTCCTGCGCCAGAACCGCGACGCGATGGCGTCGACGCTGCGCGGCGTCATCGCCGGGTCCATTTTCGCGCAGATCGCCCCCCAGGCGACGGTGCGCGAGCACTGGAAGATGTTCACCCGCCCGACCGGCATCAGCGAGGAGGAAGCGTTGAACCGCGCCGCCTACGTCCTGCGCCGCGCGTCGGAACTCTGGAAGCGGTGGGACGATCCTGCCGTGAAGTGGGGCGACATGACGCTGGCGCAGTGGGACGCCATGCAGTCCTTCATGGTGCAGCAGCAGCTGATGGACCGCGCCATCGACAGCAACACGCTGTTCACCACCGAGCTGATCGAGACCATCAACCGCATGGACACCGCCCCCATCGTCGCGCGCGCCCGCGCAGCCGGTGGATGACGCAGGCTGCGCTCGACATACGCGGCCTCGGCATGGTGTTCCGCCGGGGCGAGGCCGTGGTGGAAGCACTCGCCTCGGTCGACCTCGCGGTCGGGGATCGTGAGTTCGTCGCCATCGTTGGGCCGTCGGGGTGCGGCAAGAGCACGCTGCTCAAGCTGGTTACCGGTCTGCGCCGACCGACGCGGGGCACGATCACGCTCCATGGCAGGCCGGTCGACGGACCGCGCAGCGATGTCGGCATCGTCTTCCAGAGCCCGGTGCTGCTGCCGTGGCGGACGGTGCTCGACAACGTGCTGCTGCCCGCCGACGTACTGCACCTGCCGCGTGCGCAGTATCGCGACCGCGCGCTCGAACTGCTCGAACTCGTCGGCCTCGGAGGTTTCGCGAAGAACTACCCGCAGGAACTCTCCGGCGGCATGCAGCAGCGCGCCGCCATCGCCCGCGCGCTGGTGCATGACGCGCCGCTGTTGCTGATGGACGAGCCCTTCGGCGCCCTCGACGCCATGACGCGGGAGCAGATGAACATCGAACTCCAGCGCATCTGGGCCGCCAGCCGCAAGACGGTGGTCTTCATCACCCATTCGATCGCCGAGGCGGTCTTTCTCGCCGACCGCATCGTGGTGATGTCCCCGCGCCCGGGGCGGGTGCTGGAGGTGATCGACAACCCGATGCCGCGCCAGCGCAGCCTGGACGACACGCTCACCCCGGAATTCGGCGAAGTGGTGCGTCGCGTGCGCGTGCTGCTCGGCGGGCAGGGGGTGGCGCTGTGACCGCGCTGCGCAACGCCGGCCTGCCGCTGCTGGTCTTCGTCCTGATCGTCGGGACCTGGGAGGCGGTCGTGCGCTGGTTCGAGGTACCGACCTACCTGGTCCCGGCACCGAGCGCCGTCGCCGCCGCCTTCGTCAACGGGTTCGCGCGGGCGAACTACCTCGGCCATGCCGCCATCACCGGATTCCAGGCAGTGACCGGCTTCCTCGCGGGCAGCGCGCTGGGCATCGCGATCGGGGTCTGGATCGTGGTCTTCCCGACGGCGGAACGCATCGTCTACCCCTATGTCGTCGCCTTGCAGACGGTGCCGAAGGTCGCGATCGCCCCGCTGATGATCGTGTGGTTCGGCTTTGGCCTCGAGAGCAAGATCATCATCGTCGCGCTGGTCTCGCTGTTCCCGGTGCTGGTCAATGTCATCGCCGGGCTGAAGGCGGTCGACCAGGACCGGCTGGATCTCATGAGCGCGCTGTCGGCCAGCCGCTGGCAGGTGCTGCGCTACCTGCGCTTTCCCAATGCGCTGCCGTTCATCTTCGCCGGGCTCAATACCGCGATCGTGTTCAGCGTGATCGGTGCCATCGTGGGGGAATTCGTCGGCGCCAATCGCGGTGTCGGATTCCTTATCCTGCAGGCGAATTTCTCACTCGACATCGCGGCGGCCTTCGCGCTGTTCGTCGTGCTGTCGATCATGGGCATCACGCTGCACTGGATCCTGCGACGGATCGAGGCGCGTGTGGTGTTCTGGTCGAAGGCGGAGGAACACTTCCGCGCCTGATATGCGGATCCGGCCACGTGGTGGCGCGCCAGGTCCGCCGGGTCAGGCACCCTTCCCGAACGCGCCGCCCTCGCGGAGCGCGTCCAGCTGGGCGGCGTCGTAGCCGAGCATCCGTGCGACGGACTCCGTGTGCGCGCCAAGCGCGGGTGCGGGCCTGTCGGGCTCCCGGGTGAGGCCAGGATAGGAGACCGGCTGGCGCGCGGATCGTGCGAGGCCGCTGCCGTTGGGCGCGAAGAAGTCGACATCCTGCAGATGCGGATCCGTCAGCAGGTCCTCGAGCCGGTTGACCCGCGCATGGGGGATGTCGAGCGTCTCCAGCGCGCGCAGCCAATCGTCGGTGCTGCGCCGGGTCATTTCCTCGGCCAGCACGGAATACAGCTCGGCGACATGGGCGCTGCGTTCGCCGGGATCGGCGAACCACGGCCGCGCCAGGACGTCCTGCCGGCCGGTGAATTCGAGCACGCGGCGCCATTGCTGCTCGGTGTAGGGAAGGGCTGCGATCCAGCCATCCAGGGTGCGGTAGGGCCGGCGGTCGGGCGCGAACATGCGGTGGTAGCCGGCGCCTTCCGGCGGCCCGCCGAAGGCAGCGGCGGCCAGGTGCTCGTTCAGCACGAAGGCGGCGACGGCTTCGAACATCGCGGCCTCGACCTCGATCGCGCCCCTCATGCCACGGCCACGCGCGGCGATCGCCGCCATCACGCCATAGGTCGCGGTCAGCGCCGCCACCTTGTCGGCCATCACCCCTGGTACATAGGCCGGGTCCTGTCCGCGATAGGACGGCAGCGCGGCGATGCCGCCGGCGGCCTGGATCACGTCGTCGAAGGCCGGGCGACCGGCGTAGCGCCCGCCGCTGCCGAAGCCGACGGCGGCGCAGTAGATGATAGCGGGATTGATCACCGCGACCGGCGCGAAGCCGAAGCCGAGGCGATCGATCGCCGCCGGGCGCATGTTGTGGACAAAGACCTCCGCCCAGCACAGCAGGCGCGTGAAGACCTCCCGTCCTGCCTGGGTCTTGAGGTCCAGCACCATGCTGCGCTTGTTGCGGTTGTTGCAGAGGAACATCGCGCTGTCGCCCTGCGGGCCGCGCGGTTGGATGGCGCGGGCGAGGTCGCCTTCAGGGCCTTCCACCTTGACGACGTCCGCCCCGAGGTCGCCCAGCAGCTGGCCGACCAGCGGCCCGTAGATGACGGTGGTGAGGTCGAGCACGCGCAGGCCCGACAGCAGCGGAATCATGCGTGCGTCACTCGGGCCGGATGCCGGCTTCGGCGACGACCTGGCGCCAAAGTGGCAATTCGCGACGCAGGCGTTCGGACAGTTCCGCCGGGTCGGTGAGCAGCAATCGCCCGCCCGTGGCCGCCATGCGCTCGCCCAGCGCCGAGCCGCTGCGCAGCGGCGCGAACTCGGCCACGAGGCGCGACGCGGCGTCCTCCGGGAAGTTGCGCGGGGCGAACAGCGCGAACCAGATGGTGATGCCGGTGCCCGGCACGATCTCGGCGATCGAGGGCGCGTCCGGGACGGCCGGCACCCGTTCCGGCGCGGTGACGCCGAGCAGCACGCCACGCCCTTCGCGCACATGCGGCAGCAGCGTCGCGAGGTCGCCGCTCATCACATCGACGTCGCCGGCGAGAAAACCGCTGATCAGCTGACCGCCGCCGCGATACGGCACGTGCTGCCAAGTCATGCCCGCGCGCGCGCCGAACAGCGCAGCAGCCATGTGCGTGGTGGTGCCGTTGCCGGAAGAACCGTAGGTGATGCGCCCCGGCGCCGCCTTCGCCGCGGCGATGAGGCCGGGCAGGTCGCGGAACGCCGCGTTGGGCCGCACCATGAATCCCATGCTCGATTCCGAGACGACGGAGATCGGCATCAGCTCGTTCACCGGATCATAGCCGATATCGGGCTGCACGGCCGGCTGGATGGCGACCGCGCCGGTGACCATCAGCAGCGTGTGCTGGTCCGTCGTCGCGATCACCTGCCTGGTGCCGAGCGCACCGCCGGCGCCAGGCCGGGTCTCCACCACGAATGGCTGGCCGAGCCGTGCGGAAAGATGCTCGGCAAGGAAGCGGCCGGGGATCTCGACCGGCCCCCCGGGCGCATAGGGGATGATGATGCGCACCGGGCGGTTCGGCCAGGCGCGTGTCTGCGCAAGCGCTGGCGCGGGCAGGGCCAGGATGGCGGCGCCAAGGGCGCTGCGGCGCGTGATCGGCATGGTGGCTTCCTCCCGGTTCGGCCGCGCAGGCTACGTCCGCGCGCCGCGTTCCGTCTATTCCACGGCGATTCCCGCGCGGCGCACCAGGTCGGCGTTCTCCGCGAGATCCTTCGCCACCTGCTCGCGCATCGCGCGTGCGCCGGTCGGCCAGGCGGAGATGCCGAGCGGTTCGAGCCGCTGCAGCAGGCGTTCATCGGAGAAGGTCGCGGCCAGCGCGGCGTCGAGCGCCGCGGCAATGCTGTCCGGCAGGCCCGCCGGTGCCGCGACGCCTGTCCAGTTCGGCACGACGTAGCCGGAAAAGCCCTGCTCCGCGACGGTCGGCAGCTCCGGCAGCGGCCGGAAGCGCTGTGCCGTGGCGATGCCGAGCGCCTTCACCCGCCCCGCCTCCATGTGCGGCCGCGCCGGCGCCAGGGTGCTGAGCATGAAATCCACGCGGCCGGTCGACACATCGGTCAACGCCGCGGCGGTGCCGTTGTAGGGTACGTGGATCAGCTCGACTCCTGCGCGGCGGGCGAGGTCGAAGGTGCCCAGATGCGCCGAGGAGCCGACGCCCCAGGTGGCGTAGCTGATCTCGCCCGGGCGGCGCTTTGCGGCGGCGATCAGCGTGTCCAGGCTCTCCCATCGCGGATGCGCGACAAACAGGTAGACGGCACTGCCCGTCATGCCGAGCCAGGTGAAGTCCTTCGCGGAATCGTAGCCGGCATTGCGCAGCACGAAGGGCGTGATGGTGAAGGTGCCGTTGCCCGCAAAGACGAGCGTGCTGCCGTCGGGCCGCGCCCGTGCCACCTGGCGCGTCCCGAGTGTCGTGCTTGCCCCCGGCTTGTGGTCCATCACGAAGGTGCCGCCGAGGCGTTCCTGCAGGCCCTGGTTGATGGCATTGCCGAAAACGTCGGGGATGCCGCCGGCGGCATAGGGAATGACCAGGCTGACCGGGCGGGTGCCGGGAAAACCGGACTGCGCGCGTGCCAGGCGCGGCGCGCCAAGCGGCACGATGCCGGCGGCGAGCAGAGCGCGGCGTGGGGTGGCGATGCGGTTCATGCTGGACCTCCCTGTTCGCGCGCCTTCCCGGCGCGGTTGTCGTCAGATCGCGCGGCCGGCTCCCTGCCAGTAGGGATCGCGCAGCGTGCGCTTCAGCAGCTTGCCGGAATCGTCGCGCGGCAATTCATCGTGGAAGTCGATGACGCGCGGCACCTTGAAATTCGCGAGCTTCGCCTTGAGCGCATCGCGGATCGCGGCTTCCGTGGTGCCGGGGGCGGCGCGGATGGCGGCACACAGGGCCTCGCCATACTCCGCATCCGGAATGCCGAAGACGGCGCAGTCGAGAACGCCGGGAATGCCGATCATCACCGCCTCGATCTCGGCCGGGTAGATGTTCACGCCGCCGGAGATGACCATGTCGCGCTTGCGGTCGCACAGGAACAGGTAGCCGTCGGCGTCGAAGTAGCCCACATCGCCGACGCTGATCAGGCCGTCCCGCTCCACGGCGCGCCGTTCCCCGTCGCGCTTGTTGTAGGTGAAGTCGGGCATGTAGTCGACGCGGGCGAAGATCTCGCCGGGCACGCCGACGGGGCATTCCGCACCGGCGTCGTCGAGGATCCTCGCTGTCGCACCCTCGGTCAGCGTGCCGACGGTGCCGGGCCTGGCGAGCCACTGTTCGGGCGTGCAGGCGGTCGGTGCGCCGAGGTCGGTCGCACCATAGAATTCGTGGATGACCGGCCCCCACCAATCGAGCATGCCCTGCTTCACATCGGGTGGGCAGGGCGCGGCGGCATGGGTGACGTGGCGCAGGGAGGAGAGGTCGTAGCGGCGCTTCACCGCATCCGGCAGGCGCAGCAGGCGGACCATCATGGTGGGCACGAGGAAGATCGTCGTGATGCGGTGGCGCTCGATCAGCGCCAGCGTCTCCTCGGGATCGAACCGCGGCATGAGCACCAGGATCTCGCTGAGCGGCACCGCGCGCAGGCCGAATCCGTTCGGTGCGGAATGGTACATCGGGCCAGGCACCAGTGCGCGGATGCCAGGCACCAGGCCGTAGATCTGCGCGCGGTTTCGGGCCGTGGCGGCAGCCTGTTCGGCGGTCGGCGGCTGGCGGCGCACGCCCTTCGGGCGGCCCGTGGTGCCCGAGGTGTAGATCATGCTCTCCCGCGCCGGCTCGGGCGGGCTGCGCCATTCGGCGTGCTGGGCGAGGAAGGCGTCCCAGTCCTCGCCCGGCACGGCGTCGGTGGCGGGCGCGATGCCGTAGGCGGCGGCGGATTCGGGCGGCGTCGGCACGACCAGGATGGTCAGGCCTTCGGGGGCGCACGACAGCAGATGCGCGAGGTCGTGATGCACGACCACCACGCGCGCCTCGCAGTCGCGCAGCAGATAGGCGACCTCGTCGGGCTTCCAGTGCCAGTTGATCGGCACCGCATAGCCACCGAGCATGGACGCGGCGAGGCTCGCCTCCAGGAAGGCGACGTCGTTGCGCAGCAGCAGCGCGACGCAATCGCCAGGACCGATGCCGAGCGCGGCGAAGCCCGTCGCCGCACGGCGTACGCGCGCCATCATCGCGTCGCGGGTGATGCTGCGCGCGCCGCTGACGATCACGGCAGGTATTCCGCCCGGCCGTTGTTCAGCGCGATGACATCGCGCGCCGGCACCCGGACGCGGAAGGCTGCCGCGCCCGGCCCCTGCTTCCAGACTTCGGTGCGCAGCGTCTCCCCCGGATAGACCGGCGCGGTGAAGCGCAGGTCGAAGCGGCGCAGGCGCGCGGCATCACCATCGCAGAGCAGGGTCGTCACCGCCCATCCGGCGACGCCGTAGGAGCACAGCCCGTGCAGGATGGGTTGCGCGAAGCCACCCTGCGCGGCGGCCTTGGGGTCGGCGTGGACCGGATTGTAGTCGCCGTTCAGGCGATAGAGCAGCGCGGCATGGCGGCCGATGCTCCAGTCGAAATAAGCATCCGGCGTGCCTTCGGGCACGGGGTGCGGTTGTCGGATCGGGCCGGTCGGACCGCCGAAGCCGCCATCGCCGCGCAGGAACGATGTACTGGTGATACTGCACAGCGGCTCGCCGGTCGCCGCATCGCGCAATGCGCGCGTCGTGTACATCAGCGCGCCCTTGCCGACGCCCTTGTCGATGATCTCGTCGATGCGGAAGTGGCTGACGACGCGGCCCTGCGGCGGTAGCGGCCGGTGGATGGTGAGGCCCTGTTCGCCATGCAGCACCTTGGGCCAATCCACGCCGGTGTCGGGTTCCTTCACCCAGAAGCCTGGCGTGGCGAGCACCACGCCCATGGTCGGCATGGCAACCAGGTCTTCCTCGTACACATGGCGCAGCTGCTTCGGGTCCATCGGGTCCTGCCCGAGGCCAAGGCCGAGCGCATAGAGCATCGTGTCCTTGACGCCGTAGGCGACCTCGATGTCAGCGAAGTTCCGGTTCTTCAGCCTGTCGTAGTCGATCGCCATGCGTCGTGTCCTCGCTCAGTCCTGGAAGGCCGCATCGGCGGCGAGCACGCGCTGCGCCTGGCGCAGATGCGGCATGTCGATCATCTTGCCATCCAGACCCACCGTGCCGATGCCCGGCGCGGCTGCGAAGGCGGCGACGATGCGCTGCGCGTGGCCGACCTCCTCCGCGGTGGGACGGAAGCCTTCGTTGATGGCGGCGACCTGCGCAGGGTGTATGGCGATCTTGCCGGTGAAGCCCTGACGGCGGCCATCGGCGCAGGCGGCGCGCAGCGCGGCATCGTCACGGAAATCGACCTCCAGGGTGTCGATGGGCTGTACATCGGCGGCGACTGCGGCAAGCAGGCACGCGGAGCGCGCGTAGCGATAGGTCAGCGCATAGCCGCCGGACGGATCCTGGTTGGTGCTGGCGCCGAGCGCGGCGGGCAGGTCCTCCGCGCCCCAGGTCAGGGCGGCGAGGCGCGGTACCGCGACGCGGGCGTATTCCGAAAGGCGCAGCACCGCCGCCGCGGTCTCCGTCGCCACGGCAAACAGCTTGATGCCGCCGGCCGGCAATCCGTCGCGCGCCTCCAGCGCATCGAGCCAATGCGACAGGCGCAGCAATTCGTCCGGCCCGTTCACCTTCGGCACGACGAGGCCATGCGGCGCGGCGCGCACCACGGCGGCGGCGTCGGTCAGGCCTTCGCCGTCGAGTGGGTTGATACGCACCCAGAGCTGCGGGCGCCGCATGGCGGGATGCGCCGCCAGGTAGTCCACCACCATGCCGCGCGCGACCGGGCGGCGGGATGCGGCGACAGAATCCTCGAGATCGAGGATCAACGCGTCGGCGCCGCTGTCCCCACCCTTGGCGAGCTTGCGCTCGCTGTCCGCCGGCACGAACAGCCAGGAGCGGATCATGCCGGCTTGCCCAGCATCAGCGCCTGGCGCCGGCAATGCCCCACCAGCACGCCATGTTGGTTGTAGGCGCGGTGCATGAACTCGACGATACCCTGGCCGGGTCGGGATTTGCTCGGCCGCTTCATCATCACTTCCGACTCCACGCGGATGGTGTCGCCGTGGAACAGCGGCTTCGGAAAGCGCACCTCGTCCCAGCCGAGATTGGCGATGGTGGTGCCGAGCGTGGTGTCGCCCACCGAGATGCCCACCATCAATCCCAGCGTGAAGCAGGAATTGACGATACGCGTGCCGAACTCGGTGCCCTTCGCGTATTCCTCATCGAGGTGCAGCGCCGCCGGGTTGTGCGTGATGGCGGAGAACCAGACATTGTCGGTCTCCGTGATGGTGCGGCGGATGGCGTGGTGGAACACCCGACCGACCTCGAATTCCTCGAAATACAATCCGGCCATCGTCGTCAGCCCTTCACGCGCCACTGGACCAGGGTGTAGGGCGGCTCGGCATCGTCATGGGGCTCGAACACCGCCTCGACCTCCGCGCCGATCTCGACCGGCGCGGTCGGTTCGCAGATCAGGTTGCCGACCATGCGCACATTCCCCGCCTCCGGCAGTTCCACCAGCACGATCGTGTAGGGACCGTGGCCGTTCAGCGCCGGATGTACCGGGTGATGCGGGCGCTGCCAGGACCAGATGCGCCCGCGCGGCGCCACTTCCTCCCAGCCGAGATCGAAGGAGTGGCAGCGGTGGCAGACCCATTCCGGGCCCCATTGATGCGCGCCGCAGCCCTTGCAGCGCTGGATCACCAGCTTGCCGGCGCGCGTGCCGTCCCAATACGGCTTCGCGACCGGTTCCTGCGCGGGAGCGGGCAGGCCGGGTGGAAGGGCGGTGCTCACAGGGTCGCCTCCGTGCCGAGGACCAGGCTGCTGACAGGTGTCACCATCGGGCCGCCGAGGACCGCGACCACCTCCGCATCGGGCACCTGGTTGTTCGCGGTGCCACGAAGCTGCCGAACCGCCTCGTTCACCATCTCGAGGCCATGCATGTAGCACTCGGCCAGGTTCCCGCCGCTGGTGTTCATCGGCATCCTCCCGGTCGGCGCCAGCAGATTCTCCAGCACGAGGAACTCGTTGGCCGTCGTCGGATCGACGAAGCCGTGCTCGACCAGCGAAAGCAGCACACCGCCGGTGAAGTTCTCATAGGCCTGGACGACGTCCACATCATGCGGGCCGAGCTTCGCCATGGCCCACATGTTCCGCGCCACTGTCGGAAAATGCGCCGAGCCATAGTCCGGCGCATTGTGTACGGGCGCCGCGCTGCGGTGATGCCCGCCCTGCGCGGTGCCGAGAAGGTAGGTCGGCTTGTGCGGCAGGTCCTTCGCACGATCCGCCGGTACGACAATCACCGCGCCGGCACCGTCATTCTCCTGGCAGCAGTCGAACAGGCGGTGGAAGGGCTCCACGATCCAGCGCGATGCGTCATACTTCTCCTGCGTGAGCGGCCTTCCGTACATCACCGCGCGCGGGTTGTTCTGCGCGTGGTGATAGGACGCCATGGCGATGCTGCGCAGCGCCTCGTGCCGGATGCCGTGTTCGGTCATGAAGCGCGTGATCTTCATGGCGAAGCGCTGCGCCGGCGACATCAGCCCATAGGGGAACAGGAAGGCATCGTCGCCCACGGCCGCCGCGACCGCCGCGCCGCGCCCGTAGCGCGCGAACTGCCCCTGCGCGAGCGATCGGAAGGCGATCACGCAATTCGCCATGCCGGAGTGCACGGCTGCCGCGGCGTTCGCCACTGAAGCCGCCACCCCGCCGCCGCCGCCGCCCCAATGCATGTTGGAGAAGCGCAGTTCCTTGATGCCGAGTGCAGCGGCAAGCCGAACGGCCTCCGACCGGTCATTGCCGTAGGAGGCGAAGCCATCGACCTCCTTCGGGTCGATGCCGGCATCGCGGCAGGCGGCGATGATCGCCTGCAAGGCCAGCTTGAACTCCGCATCAGGCGATTGCCCGTGCTTGTAGTAGGCGGTCTCGCCGATGCCGGCGATCGCCACCTTGCCGCGCAATGTGCGCTCGCTCATCCGCGCCGTGTCCTTCGCTGGTCCTTCATCGCGCAGCGTCCTGGAACAGGCGCCGGCCGATGATCTCCTTCATCACTTCCGCAGCGCCACCGGCGATGCGCGTGACGCGCGCATCCGCCCAGGCGCGGGCGATCGGCGTCTCGGCCATGTAGCCGGTGCCGCCGAACAGCTGCAGGCAGCGATCCAGCACCTCGCATTGCAGGTCGGTGCAGAACAGCTTCGCCATGCCGGCCTCGACGGGATCGAGGGTGCCGTCCATCTGCAGCGCGATCAGGCCGTCGGTCATCGCGCGCGCCGCGGCGGTCTTGGCCGCGAGTTCCGCCAGCACGAAGCGGGTG
Source organism: Rhodospirillales bacterium Ga0074136 (assembly GCA_001464375.1). Classification (GTDB taxonomy): domain Bacteria; phylum Pseudomonadota; class Alphaproteobacteria; order Acetobacterales; family Acetobacteraceae; genus Neoroseomonas. Next base: position 160,466 of record LNEW01000145.1, read on the forward strand.
TTCTGGAAGTCGGCGATCGTGCGGCCGAAGGCCTTGCGCTCTCGGGTATGGGCGATGGTCCAGCGGATGGCTTCCTCGGCCAGCATGGTGCCGCGGATGGCCTGGACCAGGCGCTCGCGCGCCAGGTTCGTCATCAGCATGCCGAAGCCCTGGCCTTCCGCGCCGAGGCGACAGGACATCGGCACGCGCACCTCGTCGAAGAACAGCTCCGAGGTGTCCTGCGCCTTCATGCCGATCTTCGCGAGGTTGCGCCCGCGCCGGAAGCCGGGCGTCGTGGCCTCGACCACAATCAGGCTCATGCCATGCGCGCCTGCCGCCGCGTCCGTCTTGCAGGCGGTGATGACGATGTCCGCGTTCTGGCCATTCGAGATGTAGGTCTTCTGCCCGCGGATGACGTAGTGGTCGCCATCGGCCACCGCGCGCGTGTGGATGCCCTTGAGGTCGCTGCCGGCGTCCGGTTCCGTCATGGCGATCGCGCCGATCACCGAACCATCCACCATGCCCGGCAGCCACCGCTGCTTCTGCGCTTCGGAGCCGAACTTCGCGAGATAGGTCGCGACCATGTCCGAATGTACGACGAAGCCGGGGCCGGATAGGTTGGCGCGGGCCAGTTCCTCGGTGACCACGGTACAATGGCCGAAATCGCCGCCGGGTCCGCCATGGTCCGGCGAGACGTCGCAGCACAGCAAGCCGGCTTCGCCCGCCTTGCGCCAAGCCTCGCGCGGGACGATGCCGGCTTCCTCCCAAGCCGCGGTGTGCGGCACCAGTTCCGCTTCCACGAAGCGGCGCACGGAGGCGCGAAAAATCTCGTGCTCCTGCGCCAGCACCGTGCGTGGCCGGTTCAGCATGCCGCTTCCTCAATCCTTCTTCGTTCTCTTGTCAAATGGTAAGCCTGCGTACGATCATCACGCAAGAAGCCGCGGAGATTGCGTATGGATTTCGGCCTGTCGCCCGAACAGGATGCGATCATCGACGGCGTATCCGCCGTCTGCCGGCGCTTCGGCGACGATTACTGGCGATCCTGCGACGACGAGGCACGCTTCCCGCGGGCGTTCCACCAGGCCATGGCCGAGGGAGGCTGGCTCGGCATCACCATGCCGGAGGAGCATGGCGGCGCCGGCCTCGGGGTGACGGAAGCGGCGCTGATGATGCACACAGTCGCGCGCCATGGTGGCGCGATGGCGGCGGCGTCCTCAATCCACATCAACATGTTCGGCCCCCACCCGATCGTGGTGCACGGCACGCCGGAGCAGAAGGCGCGCTGGATCCCGCCGCTGATCGCCGGTACCGACCAGGCCTGCTTCGGTGTGACGGAACCCAATGCCGGGCTGGACACCACCTCGATCACCACCTTCGCGGCGAAGGTGCCGGGCGGCTACCGCGTGAACGGGCGGAAGATGTGGACCTCGACAGGGCAGGTCGCGAACAAGATCCTGCTGCTGACCCGCACCACCAGGAAGGAGGATGTGCGCAAGCCGACCGAGGGCATCACGCTGTTCTACACCGCCATCGACCGCAGCAAGGTGGAGATCAAGCGCATTCCGAAGATGGGACGCGCGGCGGTCGATTCGAACATGACCTTCATCGACGACCTGTTCATCCCCGACGAGGATCGGATCGGCGAGGAAGGCCGCGGCTTCTCCTACATCCTCGATAGCCTGAACCCCGAGCGCGTTCTGGTCGCGGCGGAAGCCGTGGCCATCGGCCAGGACGCGCTGGAGCGCGCCGCGCGCTATGGCCAGGACCGGACGGTCTTCGGCCGGCCGATCGGCCAGAACCAGGCGATCCAACATCCGCTGGCGGAATGCTGGACCGCGCTGGAAGCCGCCTGGCTGATGACGCAGAAGGCGGCATGGCTCTACGACAACGGCAGGCCCTGCGGGGCGGAGGCGAATGCGGCGAAACTGCTCGGCGGCCGCGCGGGGCACAATGCCTGCCTCCAGGCCGTGCTGACTCATGGCGGCATGGGCTACGCCAAGGAATACGTGGTCGAGCGCCTGCTGCGGGAAGTTCTGATCTGCCGCATCGCGCCGGTCTCCGAACAGATGGTGCTGTCCTTCATCGCCGAGCGCGTGCTCGGCCAGCCGCGATCCTATTGACGATGACGCCGCTCGCCGGGGTCCGCGTGCTGGATTTCTCGAAAGTGCTGGCGGGGCCGCTTTGCGCGCAGTGGCTCGGCGACCTCGGCGCCGAGGTCACCAAGATCGAACCGCCCAGGGGCGGCGACGATACGCGCGGCTGGCCACCCTTCCGCGATGGCGTCGGCGCCGTCTTCCTGAGCGCCAACCGCAACAAGAAGTCACTGACGCTGGACCTCAAGACAGGGGCCGGGCGGGACGCAGCGCTGCGGATGGTCGCGCAGGCCGATGTGCTGGTCGAATCCTACGCGACCGGCGTGGCGGAACGCCTCGGCATCGGGGTGGACGCGATGCGGCTGTTGAACCCGCGCCTGGTCTATTGCTCCATCTCCGGCTTCGGTCGGACGGGGCCGTTGAAGGACGGGCTCGGCTACGATGTCATCCTGCAGGCCTTCAGCGGCATCATGGCGATGACCGGCGAACGCGGCGGCGGGCCGGCGCGCAGCCCCTTCTCGCCGATCGACCAGTCCACCGGCATGAACGCCTTCTCGGGCATCCTCGCAGCCCTGCTCGAACGCAACCGCACGGGGCAAGGCTGCCGGCTCGAAGTCTCGCTGTTCGAGACGGCGGCCGCCTTGCTCGGGTACAATTTCCAGATCTTCTGGGAGAAGGGGTCCCTGCCGGAGAAATGCGGCTCCGGCCATGAGTCGCTCTGCCCCTACCAGGCCTTCGACGCATCCGACCGCCCTGTCCTGATCGGCATCGCGAACGACAATCTGTGGCGGCGCTTCACCGCCGGGATCGGCCGGCCGGAACTCGGCGACGATCCGCGCTTTCGCACCAATGCCGACCGCGTGGCGCGTTTCGCCGAGACGGTTGCGCTGGTGCAGTCCACCGTCGCGACGCGCACCGCCGATTCATGGGTTGAGTTCTGCCTTCGCATCGGCGTCCCCTGCGCAGCGGTCAACAGCATCGCGGACATGCTCGCGCATCCGCATATGGCGGCGCGCGGCATGGTGATGGACTACGACCACCCCCGCCTTGGCCCGCTGAAGACCATGGCGCAGCCCATCCAGTTCGACGGCAAGGCGCGACGCGTGGCCGCGCCGCCGCCCATGCTGGGCGAGCACACGGACCAGGTGTTGGCCGGCTACGGCTTCGTGTCCGAGGAGATCGCCGCCCTGCGTGCAGCCGGCGCGCTCGGCGCGTCATGAGGAGGATTCCGTGATGATCGCACGCAGGCTGATCCTTGCCGCCCCCATCCTGCCGTTCGCTGCGCGCGCGCAGGTCAGCGATGGATTTCCGACACGACCATTGCGCGCCATCGTGCCCTTCCCGCCCGGCAGCGCGACGGACGGCATCGCGCGCTTCGTGGGGGAGCGCATCTCCCGCGGCCTCGGCCAGCCCGTCGTGGTGGAGAACGTCACCGGCGCCAACGGCGCCATCGCCGCGCGCCAAGCCGCGCGCGCCACGCCGGACGGGCATGTCTTCATCTTCGCCACCAATTCGACCCATGCGGCGGCGGTCCACCTCCTGCGGGAACCCGGCTACGACCCCGTACGCGACTTCGCTCCGGTGACGCTGACCTCGATCGCGCCGCTCGTGCTGATGGTCCGCGCCGATTTTCCGGCCCGCACCGTCGCGGAGTTCGTCACCGAGGCCAAGGCGCGTCCCGGTGCTCTGAACTACGGCACGGGCAACATTGGCAGCCTGGCAGCGGCGCAGCTCCTCATCAGCATCACCGGCATCAGCGCCGAGCGGATCTCCTATCGCGGTACGCCCGCGGCGGTGACGGACCTGCTGGCCGGGCGGGTGCACTTCATGGTCAGCGACCTCGCCTCGGCGGGCGAACATGTGCGGGCGGGCACGCTGCGTGCCCTCGGCGTCACGCCGGCGCAGCGCATCCCGATGTTGCCGGATGTGCCGACGCTGCGGGAGGCAGGTGTCGATGGCTACGACTTCGCCTCCTGGGTCGCGGTGTTCCTGCCGGCGCGCAGCCCGGATGTCGCGGTGGCGCGGCTGAACCGCGAAATCCGCGCCGTGCTCGACAGCGAGGAGGGGCGGCGATTCTCCCTGAGCCTCGGCCTGGTGTCCGCCACCGGCACGCCGGAGGACCTGGTTCGCTTCCAGGCACGCGAGATCGAGCAATGGGGCCGGATCGCGCAGGCCGCCAACCTGCCGCGCGAATGAGCGCGACGACGCAGCGGCGCATCAAGGGCGCATCGCGCGGCAGCAGTGAATTCCGCATCGGCTTCCTGGTGCACGATGTCTCCCGCCTGCGGCAGGCCGTGTTCGACCAGGCGATGAAGCCGCATGGTGTCACGCATGCCCAGTGGTGGGCGCTGGCGCAGCTGACGCGCCACGACCCGGCAGGCGGGATGACTCAGGTGGAGCTTGCGCGCCTGCTGGGGCTTGGCAAGGCCGCCACCGGGGCGATGATCGTGCGTCTGGCGGCCGCGGGGCTGGTGTCGCGACGGGCGGATGCGTCGGATCGCCGCCTGAACCGGGTCTATGTCACGGCGCGCGGGCAGCGTGTGCTCGAACGCATGAACGCTCAACGAGACTTTGCTCAAGGGCCTGGCGCGCGACGAGCTGGAGGCCGCCGACCGCGTCCTCACCACGCTCAGGAGCCGCCTCGGGGCGACACTGCGCGGGGCCATCGCGTAGTGCCGACCGCCTAGGCGACAGCCTGTTCGAGCAGCGCGGGTGCGTCGCGCAGCGTCGCCCGGTATTCCTGGGCGAGACGAGCGACCAGTTCCGCCATGGCTGGTATGTCCTGGATCGCCCCCACACCCTGGCCTGCCGACCAGATGTTCTTCCAGGGACGCTTGTCGTGGTCGCCGACATGTTCCCCGGTGGCCTCCGGGAGCCTGTCAGGGTCGAGACCGGCAGCCGTGATGCTGGCGCGCAGGAAATTCGCGTGCACGCCGCTTATGGCCGGCGTGTAGACGATGTCGGCTGCCGTGGCGCGCACCACCATCTCCTTGTGTGCGTCCACCGCCATGCTCTCCCGCGCGGCAATGAAGCGCGTGCCCATGTACGCCATGTCGGCGCCCAGCATCAGCGCCGCCGCGACGTGCCGCCCGGTCGATATCGCACCGCCCATCAGCAGCGGGCCGTCGAACATGGCGCGCAGTTCCGGCAGCAGGGCGAAAGGGCTCAGCCGTCCCGCATGACCGCCGGCGCCGGCGCAGACCGCAATCAACCCGTCCACCCCGCCTTCGACGGCCTTTGCCGCATGGCGCAGGGTGGTGACGTCGTGGAACACAAGCCCGCCATAGGACTGAACGGCTGCGATCACCTCCGGCACAATGCCGAGCGAGGTGATCACCAGCGGCACCTTGTGGCGCACCGTCGCTGCCAGGTCCTCGCGCAGCCTTGCGTTCGACCGATGCACGATCAGGTTCACGCCGAAGGGCGCGGCCGCGGGTGCCGCGGCCAGGCGGTCCGCGATCTGCTCCAGCCAGGTGGCATAACCGTCTGTGCTGCGCTGGTTCAGTGCCGGGAACGTGCCGACCACGCCCGCACGACAGGCCTCCACCACATAGTCCGGGCCGGAGACGAGGAACTGCGGCGCGGCAACCACGGGCACCGACAGGCGCCCGCGAAAGATCGCGGGTATCGGCATGCGGGGTCTCCCTCCCTGGCGCGGAGCAGTCGATGGCGCGAGCAGAGCGTAGCGAAGGGCGCGACCGCGGTGGAGGTCGTGCCCGGCGGTCAGCGCAACACTGCGATCGCGTGGCGCTGTATCAGGTCGAAGTCGATCGCGGCGCCGAGGCCGGGTCCGTCCGGCGCACGGACCATGCCCTTCGCATCGATCTCGATCTCCTCCAGCAGCCCGTATTTCTGCGCCGCCTCGGGCAGCAGCACCTCGAAGAACTCGGTGTTCGGGATGCACATCGCCAGGTGCAGGTTCGCGAGGTTGTTCAGCGAATTGCCGGCGTGGTGAATCTCGAAGTTCATGCGGAAGGCCTGTGCGAGGTGCGCCGCCTTCAGGCAGGTGGTCAGCCCGCCCTTCACCGTGACATCGCCGCGCAAGTAGTCGGTCGCGTGGTTCATCAGCCAGACCGGGTAGCTTTCGAGCCCCGTCATCGGATACTCGGTCGCCATGATCGGGATGCGCAGCGTCTGGCGCAGCTTGACGTAGTTGTAGACATCCTGGTCGTGCAGCGGGTCTTCGTACCAGTAGAACCCCATCTCCTCGATGGCGCGGCCGACGCGCAGCGCGGTCGGGAAGTCGTAGCCCCAGGTGGAATCGAGCATGACGCGGTAGTCGTCGCCGACCGCGCGGCGCACCGCCTCGCAGGCCGCGATGTCGTCGTGCAGGCGCTGTGGCGGGTGGATCTTGTAGGCGGCCCAGCCGGCCTGCTGGATGCGCTGCGCTTCCTCGGCATAGGCGCTGGCGGATGGCAGCACGGCGGAGCTGGCATAGGCGGGGATCTCGTCGCGCACCTTGCCGATCAGCTTCCACACCGGCACGCCGAGCGCCTTGCCCGCCAGGTCCCACAGCGCGATGTCGACGGCGCCGATGGCGCGCGTCGTGGTCTGCCGCACGCGGCTCCAGAGGCGCTGGTTCAGCCTCTCGCGCGCGAAGGGGTCCTCGTTCAGGAGCATCGGCTTCAACGTGCGGATCAGCGAGGCCGCCTCGCTATCCGCACCATTCGTCGCGCTGCCGAGGAAGGCGTGGCCGGTCACGCCCTCATCCGTCTCGATGGCGAGCAGGCCCATCGTGGTCTCGCCACCGCCGGCGGCGTGCGCGCCGTAGCTGATCCGCGGCAGGTTCTTCCAGGCGAAGAGAGTCAGCGTGACGTCGGTGATCTTCATGGCGTCGCTCGACGGAATGTCATGGTGGCGCTTCCTCCCTGGTGGCGCGCAAGCCTGCCCGGGTGCTTGCGCGCCTGTCAAATTGGCCCTACCAATCTGGCGGGACCAATTCGGAAAGCCAGTTAATGGCGCTTGGCGGCACGGCACGCGCGACGATCTCGGGACGCTTCGGCCGCGAGGACGAACGCTCGGACCTCGTCGCGCGCATCCTGACCTTCGTCACCGAACGCCGGCTGGCCTCCGGTGAACGCCTGCCCTCGGAGCGCGAACTCGCGGAACGCTTCGCGGTGGGCCGCAACGCGGTGCGCGAGGCGATCGCCGTGCTCGAGACCGTGCGCATGGTGGAACGGCGGCCGAATTCCGGGATCTACCTGCGCTCGGTCGATCGCGACGGCAGCCTCGATGCCCTGGTGCTGCGCGCCGATCTGGGCGTGCCGCTCGATGCCGCGGAAGTCGGCGAATTGATCGAGCTGCGCCGTATCCTTGAAGTGCAGGGCACGGAACTTGCCGGCCAACGGCGGCAGGCCGACGACCTCGCGCATATCGACGCCATGCTCGCGGCCGGGCGCACAACCATCGCCGCCAGCGAGAACTTCGCCGAGCGCGATGCCGAATTCCACCTGGCCGTCGCCGAGGCGACCCGCAACCGCGTGCTGCTGCGCGTGGTCAATTCCTTCTACATGCTCTCGCGCACGCGCCGGCGGCACTACTTCGCCGATGGTCGCCGCGCCCCCGAGGCACAGCGCCAGCACGAAGCGATGGCGGCATCGATCCGCGCCGGCGACGGGCCGGGTGCCGCGGCGTTGATGCGTGCGCATCTGCAATCCGCCGAAGCCTATTGGCACGAACTGCTGCAACGACGCCCACCGGGAGGGGAAGCCGCTTCATGAAGGTCACGTCCGTCACCTGCCACCTGCTGCAGTCGAAGGTGGACAAGCCCTTCGTGTCGGCGCGTGGCTGGGTCTATTCCACGCGCTCGTCATGCATCGTCGAGATTGCGACGGACGAAGGCATCACCGGCTGGGGCGAATGCTACGGGCCGGCGGCGGTGAACAAGGCGTTGATCGAGACGCAATACGCCCCGCGCATCATCGGTCGTGATCCCTTCGATGTGGAGGTGGTGTGGGAGGATCTTTACAACCGCATCAAGGACTACGGCGCGCAGGGCTTCGCCATCACGGCGCTGTCGGGCATTGACATCGCGCTGTGGGACATCATGGGCCGCGCCGTGGGCAAGCCGATCCACAAGCTGATCGGCGGCGCGCATCGCACCGAGGTGATGGCATACGCCACCGGCCTGTACTTCATCGACATGGATCGCCTGGTCGAGGAAGCGGTGGAGGAAGCGCTCGGCTATGCCGAACAGGGCTTCCGCGCCATCAAGATGAAGATCGGCCTGGGCGACCCGGCGCTGGACTTCCGTCGCGTCAAGGCGGTGCGCGGCGCGATCGGGCCGGACGTCAAGCTCGCCGTCGACGCCAACCACTGTTTCACCGTGCCGCAGGCGATCCGCCTCGGACGCATGATGGAACCGCTCGACCTCATGTGGTTCGAGGAACCGATCAGCCCCGAGGACCACGACGGCTATGTCGAGGTGACCCGCGCACTCGACATGGCGGTGGCCGGCGGGGAGAACGACTTCACCCGCTGGGGCTTCCGCGACATCATCGCGAAGAAGGCGATGGACATCGTGCAGCCCGATGTCTGCGCCGCGGGCGGCATCAGCGAATGCCGCAAGATCGCGACGCTCGCCTCCGCGCATGGCGTGGAATGCGTCCCGCACGCCTGGGGCAGCGCGATCGGTTTGGCGGCGACGGTGCAGTTCCTCGCCGCCCTGCCGGATACGCCGCCGGCCTTCCGCCCGATATCGCCGATGCTGGAATTCGAGCAGACGCCGAACCCGCTGCGCGACGACCTGGCGCAGGAGCCGATCCGTCAGGTGAACGGCATCGTGAAGGTACCGACCGGCCCGGGCCTCGGCATCGAGGTGGATCGCGACGTGCTCGCCCGCTGGAAGGTCGGCTGATGCGCGTCGCCCTGACCGATCCGGTCGAGCCCATCGCCGAACGGATCCTGACGGAAGCCGGGCACGAGATCACGCGCCTTTCGGGGTCCGGCCCCGATGCGCTGCGCGCGCTGTGCCGCGACGCCGATGCGGTGGTCGTGCGCCAGAAGCTGCCCGACGACCTGCTCGACCATGCGCCACGGTTGCTTGCGGCTGTGCGCCACGGCGTCGGTGTGGACCTGATCCCGGTGGAATCCTGCACCGCGCATGGCGTGCTGGTTGCCAACGTGCCGGGCTCCAACGCGGATGCGGTCGCGGAATTCCTGGTGGCGCAGATGCTCGCTGCCGCGCGGCATGTCGAAGCGATGCATGCCGACCACATCGCCAAGGGTTGGGGCCCGGCGCGCAGCCGTTCGGCCCATGCGACGGAACTGCGCGGCAAGACGCTCGGCATCCTCGGGGTCGGCGATATCGGTTCGCGGCTCGGCAGCATCGCGGCGCTGGGCTTCGGCATGCGGGTCCTGGGTCATCGGCGCAACGCCGCCGGCCTGCCGGCGCATGTCGCCTACGCGTCGCTGCCCGACCTGTTCGCCGAGAGCGACTACATCGCCGTGGCTTGCCCCCTGACGCCCGAGACCAAGGGCATCGTCGACGCCGCCATGCTCGCGCGCATGAAGCCCACCGCCTGGCTGATGAACGTGGCACGCGGGCCCGTGGTGCAGGAGGATCCGCTGGTGGCGGCGCTGCGCGAGGGGCGCATCGGCGGCGCCGCGCTCGACGTCTATTGGTCGCAGCCGCTTGCGACCGACCATCCGCTGCGCAGCCTGCCCAACGTCATCCTGTCGCCTCACGCCGCTGGCCTCACGATGGAGAGCGTCGAGACCATGAGCCGCGTCTCGGCGACCGACACGGTGCGCATCCTGGCGGGGCTGCGCCCGCTCAATTTCTTCAACCCCGAGGCCTGGGAGGCGTCGCGCGCGCGCCGCCGCGCCCTCGGCCACGCCACGCCGGATGAAGGCACCGCCGCATGAAGATCACCCGCGTCCACGCCACCTGGTGCCATGTCCCGATCCCGTACGACCGGCAGCATGTCAGCGACTTTGGCCGCGTCACATCCTTCGACTCCGTCATCGTGCGGATCGAGACGGACCAGGGCATCACCGGCTGGGGCGAGTCCAAGGCCGGCGTCGGCAGCGCGGCCGCCTGCGCGGGCCTCGCGGCCATCATCAACCTCGACTACGCGCCGCTGTTGGTCGGGCAGGATCCGCGCGACATCTCGCGCCTGTGGGACGTGATGTACAACACCCCGCGCGAGGGGTACGCGGTGGCGGAAGGCCATGTGCTGCCGCAGCTCGGCCGACGCGGACTCTCGATATCCGCGATCGCCGGCGTGGATGTCGCGCTGTGGGACATCCTTGGCAAGTCGCTCGGCGTGCCGGTATGGCGGCTGCTGGGCGGCAGGCGCGCGGAACGGATGCCGGCCTATGCCTCGGGCGGCTGGGCGGACGAGGCGAATATCGGCGCGCAGCTCAAGGGCTATTGCGACAAGGCCGGGTTCCGCGCGGTCAAGATGCGCATCGGCGTGATGGATGGATCGCCCGCGCGATCCGCCGCGCGCGTGCGCGCCGCGCGTCGCACGCTCGGCCCCGATGTGAAGCTGATGGCCGACGCTCACGGGACCTGGACCGTCGCCGAGGCGAAGGCCTTCTGCCGCATGGTCGAGGACCAGGACCTGTTCTGGTTCGAGGAGCCGGTCAGCGCCGACGACAAGCACGGCCTGGCGGAAGTCCGCCGCAGCAGCGCCGTGCCGATCAGTACTGGCGAGAGCGAGTTCACGCGCCACGATTTCCGCGAGATCGCGGAGCTGCGCGGCGCCGACGTGCTGCAGCCCGACCTCGCCATCGCGGGCGGTCTCACGGAAGGCATGCGCATCGGTGCCATCGCCAGCGCGTTCAACCTGCGGCTCGCGCCGCATCTGTGGTCGGGCGCGCCGGCCTTCGCGGCAGGGCTGCATCTCGCGGCCACGCAGCCGGCCGGCTTCATCCTCGAATACTCGCTCGGCCACAACCCGATGCTGCACGACCTGATCGAGGAGGATTTCCCGGTCGAGGACGGCATGATCGCGATCCCGGATCGCCCTGGCCTCGGGATCACGGTGCGGGAGAGCTTCCTCGCTGAATACGGCCGCACGGGCTGACGCAGGCCCGCCGGGCGGTGCGCCACCATGACAGGAAAAGGGAGACCACGAATGACTGTATCACGCATGCGGCGCCTGGGCCTGGCGGTCCTGGCAAGTGCCGGCCTCGGGGCGGCGGCCCTCCCGGCGTCGGCCCAGCAGGCCTTCCTGACCCGGGACGTGCGATTCCTGAACGCCTTCCCGCCGGGCGGCACGTCGGATCTCCTGGGGCGCATCCTGGCGGAACAGCTGTCGCAGCAGCTCGGGCAGCGGGTCGTGGTCGAGAACCGCACCGGCGCCGCGGGCGTGATCGCCACGCAGGAAGCGGCGCGCGCCGCGCCGGATGGCCACACCATCCTGCTGGCGTCGATGGGCATCATGGCCATCACGCCGCAGATGCAGCAGGTGCCCTATGATGTGGACAGCGACCTGACGCCGATCGTCAACGTCGCCTCGGTCTACAACATCCTGGTGGCGAACCCGAACAGCGAGGTCCGCACCTGGCAGGATCTCGCGCGGATCGGGCGGGAACGCCCGCGCACGCTGCGCTGCGCGACGGTCGGGCCGGGCTCGAGCCAGCAATTGTCCTGCGTACTGTTCATGTCGTTGACGGGCGCGCAGATCGAACAGGTGCCCTATCGCGGCGGCGCGCCGGCCATCCTCGACATCGTCGCGGGCCGGGTGGATGTGATGTTCGGCAACATGCCGGAATACATGGGCCAGCCATCGCCTATGGCGCGTCGGAGGCCTCGCCCCTGCTGCCCGAACTCCCGGTGATTTCGCGCCAGGGGCTGGAGCAGTTCGTCATCCACAACTGGTTCGGCGTGGTCGGACCGGGGCGGATGGGCGCCGCGCTGACCGCGCGCTGGAACGAGGAGATCAACAAGGCGATGCAGGCGCCCGAGGTGCAGCGCCGCTTCGTCGAGAACGGGCTGCAGCGCCTCGGCGGGTCGCAGCAGGATTTCGTGCGGCAGATCATGGCGGACCGCGCGAAGTGGGGCGAGGTGGTGCGGGCGCACAATATCCGTCCCGAATAGAGTGTCCGCCTGGCGGATGCGGCCCTGCCGGCAGCGGCGGGCCGCGACGCCGCGCTAGCCATCGATCAATTCGCGCATGGCGCGCACCGCCGTCGGGTATCCGCGCGCGCCCAGCCCGGCGATGACCGCGGTGGCGGTCGCCGAGACCAGGGAGTGGTGGTAGATCGCGTCCCGCTTGTGGATGTTCGAGATGTGCAGTTCGATGATCGGCACCGCGACCATCTTCAACGCATCGAGCACCGGGATGGAACGGAAGGTCAGCCCGGCGGGATTGATGACGATGCCGGCGGCCTCGGTGTCGATGGCCTCATGGATCCAGTCCACCAGCTGGCCTTCGTGGTTGGTCTGGCGGAAGACGATCTCGTCCTCGCCGGCAGCGGCGCGGCACATCGCCTCGACCTCGGCGAGCGTGGTGCGGCCGTAGATCGCAGGCTCCCGCTTGCCCAGGCGGTTGAGGTTCGGCCCGTTGAGGACGTGGATGCAGCGGGGCAAGGCGGGTTTCCTCGAATGGTGGATCAGCCCTGGTAGCCCATCTGCCGCGGCAGCCAGAGCACCAGTTCCGGCACGTAGGTGATCAGCATCAGTGCGGCGATCATCGCGAGCATGAACGGCAGGGTGTCGCGCACCACCGCCGAGATCGGCGTGTCCGACAGCTTCGCCACGATGAACAGCAGCAGGCCATAGGGCGGCGTGATCAGCCCGAGCATGATGTTCACCACCACCACGATGCCGAAATGCACCATGTCCACGCCCAGCGCCTGCGCCGTGGGCACCAGGACCGGCACCACCACCAGCAGGATGGTGCTGCCTTCCAGCAGGCAGCCCAGCACCAGCAGGACCACGTTCACCACCAGCAGGAATTCCCAGCGCGACATTTCCCATCCCGCCAGGACGCCGCGCACGGTGTTGGGGATGTTCTCGCTCGTGATGACGTAGTTGAAGGCCAGCGCACCCGCGATCAGCATGCCGATGGCGGCGGTCGACCGCGCGCTCTGCGCCACCGCGGCGAAGGTCTGGCGCAGCGTCAGGCTGCGGTACAACACCGCCGCGATCAGCCAGGCATAGGCGGCGGCAACGGCGGCGGCCTCGGTCGGTGTCATCACGCCGCCATAGATGCCGCCGAGCAGGATCATCGGCATCAGCAGCGCCGGAAAGGCTTCCAACGTCAGGCGGGGAAATTCGCGCAGTGGCACGCGGTCCGAGATCGGGAAATCGTGGCGATGCGCCATCCAGGCGTTGATGCCCATCTGCGTCAGCGCCATCAGCACGCCAGGGATCACGCCGGCAAGGAACAGGAAGCCGATCGACGCATCGGCGACCAGCGCATAGAGCACCATCGGGATCGAGGGCGGGATGATCGGCCCGATCACCGCGGTCACGGCGGTCAGCGCGGCGGCGTAGCTGGGCGGGTACGCGCCGCCCTTCGTCATCATGTCGATCTGCACCTTGCCGCTGCCCGCGGCATCGGCGATGGCCGAGCCCGACATGCCGGCGAAGATCACGCTCTGCACGACATTCACGTGCCCGAGCCCGCCGCGGAAGCGCCCGACCAGCAGGTTGCAGAAGCGCAGCAGGCGGTCGGTCAGGCTGCCGGCGTTCATCAGTCCGGCCGAGAAGATGAACAGCGGCACCGCCAGCAGCACGTAGCTGCCGTTCAACCCGTTCAGCACCTGCTCCGCCGCGGTGGACATGTCCTGCCCGGACAGGCCCAGGTAGATGATGCTCGCCATGATCATCGTGAGCCCGATCGGCAGGCCCATCAGCGACAGGACCAGCAGCGCGACCAGGGACAGGGTGAACGGATCGAGCAGCGTCACGCCGCGCCCCGGGCGATGCCGCGTCCCGTCGCCGCGCGCCAGGCGATCGCGGCGTGGCGGACGATCATGGCAACGGCGAAGACCAGGTAGACCGAGTACAGGATGTCGAACCGGATACCGAGATAGGCGCTGCGCTCCACCTTCATGAAGGTGACGTAGTCCACCATCGCCGGCAGCGACCAGGTGAAGACCACCACCACCGCAATGCCGGTGATGGCATCGCACACCCGACGGATGCCGCCCGGCATGGCGCCATAGAGGATGTCGAAGCGGATCTCCTCGTCATCGCGCAACACCAGCCCGGCACCCCACAGGATGCCCCAGACCCAGGCAAGGGTGGACAGTTCCGCCGTCCAGCTCAGCGGCGCGTTCAGCACGTAGCGCGTGACGATCTGCAGCATGAAGGCGACGAACATCGCGACCAGCAGCGCCGTGAGAACGTCCTCGGCGCGCCGCCGTCCCCAACCGAGAAGGCGGCGCGCCGCACCCATGCGGGTCAGCGCACCGCGGCGATGCGGTCGAGGATGCCGGCCGGCCAGGCCTGCGACTGCGTGGATGCCAGGTAGCGCCGCTGCGCCTCGGCACGGAAGGCGGCGACGTCGGGCTCATAGACATCCAGGCCCTGGGACCGGAAGAACGCCACCATCTCCTGTTCCTGCGCCAGGTGCCGCTGCGTGCTGGCGTCGATCGCCTTGTTCGCCGCGGCCTGGATGGCGTCGCGCTGCGGCTGGGTCAGCCCGTCCCACAGGCGCGAGGAGATCGACAGCAGGTCGTAGGCGACCAGGTGGCTGGTCAGGACGAACTGCGTCGTCACCTCGTGGAAACGCATGGTGCGGCTGGTCGGCAGCGGATTGTCCTGGCCGTCCACCGTGCCGGATTGCAGCGCGGTGTACAGCTCGGCGAAGGCCACCGGCGTTGGGTTGGCGCCGAGCGCCTCGCCGAGGAACTGCCAGGTCTCGCCCGGCGGCATGCGCAGCTTCATCCCCGCCATGTCGGCCGGCGTGTTGATGCGCTTGCGCGGCTTCAGGTTGACGTGGCGCGTGCCGAAATACAGCGGGCCCAGCACATGCACGTTCAGCTGGTCGCGCGCCATGCGGTTGAACTCGGCGCCGATCGGCCCGTTGAACACCGCGCGCATATGCGCCGCGTCGCGGAAAAGGTAGGCCGAGGCCATCACCGACCAAGCCGGGATCTGCCGCGAGAAATCCTGCGGGGCCAGGTTCGCCATCTCGACATTGTTGCGCTGGATCGCCACCAGCTCGGTGCCCTGGCGGAACAGCGTTGCGTTCAGGTGCAGCTCGACATCGAACTGCGACTGGAGATCGGCGGCGAAGCCGCGCATCGCCTCGGCGCGTATGTCCTGGTCCGAGAAGACCGCGGTGAAGCGGATGCGCCGGCGCGCCTGGGCGCTCGCCGGCAGGCCGGGCAGCGCGAGGGCCGCGGCGGCGGCGGTGACGACGGATCGACGTCCGATAGGCATGCGCATGGGCGTGTTCCTTCCCTGAACCTTCGTTGTCGCGACGCTAGGCGGGCAGCGTCGCGCGATCAATAGAGGTTACGGACTCTATCGGAGATTTCGCCGAATACCGGCTATTGCCCACAACCGCGCGCCTCGCCGATACTCGCCCCGCTGGAGCGGCCGGCAGGAGGCGCTGATTTGAGACGCGCAGCGCGCGACACACCTGGTGCCGATGAGACCGCGGGCGACGCCGCCTATCGCCGCATGCGGGCCGATGTGGTGCTGGGGCGCCTCGCGCCCGGTCGAAAGATGGGACTGGATGGGCTGCGGGCGATCTATGGCGTCAGCATCGGCACGTTGCGCGAGGCCCTGAACCGGCTCGCCGCCGAGGGGCTGGTGCATGCCCAAGGGCAGCGCGGCTTCGCCGTGGCGCCCGTCTCGGCGGAGGATTTCCGCGAGGTTGCGGAACTGCGGCTGCTGCTGGAATGCGAGGCGATCGGGGCGTCCTTCGCGGCCGGCGACCTCGAATGGGAAGGCCAGGTGGTCGCGGCGCACCACAAGCTGGCGGTGCTGGAGCGCAGGCTGTTGGCGGGCGCGGCCGCCGACCCGTCCCTGTGGAAGCACTACGACCGGGAATTCCACCACGCGCTGATCGCGGCCTGCGGGTCGGGTGCGCTGCTTGAAACCTACGCTGCCGCCTACGACCGTTTCCTGCGCTACCAGATGGTCGCGGTGGTATTCCGCGGCACCGTGGCGGCGCAGCAGCATGCGGCGCTGCTGGACTGTGCCCTGGCACGTGATGCGGCACGCGCATGCCGCGTCCTGCACGCGCATGTGGAAGGCTGCGTGGAACATGTGGTGCGCGGCGGTGCGCTGACGCCCTTCCTGGCCGGCGCGCGCCCGTCCCGCCTTCCGGTGGCGATGCCTCAACCGGCCCGGCGCGCCCGATGACCAGCCAGGCCTTGCCGGCGGACACGGAAGCGGCGAGCGAGCGCGCGCGCCGCCTGATCCGCGCCGACATCCTGCGCGGCACCCTGGCCCCGGGGCAGAAGCTGCGGCTCGAGGGCCTGCGCGACACCTACGGCGTCGCGATCGGCACCCTGCGCGAGAGCCTCAGCCGGCTGATCGCCGAAAGGCTCGTCGTCGCGGAAGGCCAGCGCGGCTTCGAGGTGTCCCGGTTCTCCGCGCAGGAACTGCGGGAGCTTGCGCGGCTTCGCCTGCTGCTCGAAGGGCACGCGCTGGAGCACGCCCTCCGTGCCGGCGACATGGAATGGGAAGGGCGGGTGGCGGCCGCGCACCACAAGCTCTCGCAGATGGAAAAGCGGCTGGGCGCGGGCGAGGCCGGTGCGATCGACGCCTGGCGCCGCTTCGATTCCGAATTCCACTGCGCGCTGATCTCCGCCTGCGGGTCGCGCACGCTGATGGCCACGCACGCGACGATCTTCGACCGCTACCTGCGATACCAGAACCTGGCCCTCGGCTTCCGCGGCCCGATTGCCGTCGAGGAGCATGCGGCGCTGCGCGACAGCGCGATCCGCCGCGACGCCGCCCGGGCGCGCGAGATCCTGGCGGCGCATATCCTGGGCGGCATTGACCACGCGCTGGCGAGCGGCGCGGTCTGACCGCGCGTCCGCGGAAGGCGGGCACCCTGGCATCCTTTCCGCGGCCGGCCGATGGTGCCATCACCGCCCAGGCGTGGCATTCTGCCGTAGCACCCGCGCGCGACCAGCAGGAGCACTTGGCGTGACACTTCCGGCAGCGGCCAGCACCCATTCCCTCACCGTGCCCGGGGGCGCGGCATGACGCCGCCCGCGCAACGCGGCCTCTCCCGCCGCCGTGTCGAGGATGACCGGTTCCTGCGCGGGCGCGGCCGATTCGTCGAGGACATCGCCGCGCCTGGCGCGCTGCACGCCGTCATGCTGCGATCGCCGCACGCGCATGCGCGCATCGTCGCGATCGATATCGCCGCCGCGCGCGCGATGCCGGGCGTGCGCGACATCCTCACCGCGGCCGATCTGGGCGCGGAAGGCCTCCGGCCGCTGCCCTGCGTCGCCAAGGTTGCCACACTGGCGCCGCTGGTCATTCCGCCGCGCCCCGCTTTGGCCGAAGGACGCGTCCGCCATGTCGGCGACCCGGTCGCCTTCGTCGTCGCGGACACGCTGGCGCAGGCCCGCGACGCCGCCGAGGCGATTGCGGTCGACTACGACACGCTGCCCGCTGTCACCGACGGCGCCGCCGCGCTGCGGGACGATGCGCCGGTGCTGTGGGACCAGGCGCCGGGCAACCTGGCCTTTCGCTTCCAGAAGGGTGACGCAGCCGCGGTCGAGGCGGCCTTCGCGCGCGCGGCCACCATCGTCTCGATCGACCTCGTGAACAACCGCGTGACCGCCGCGCCGATGGAGACGCGGGCAGCAATCGCAACCTGGGATGCCACCGCGCAGTCCTTCCTGCTGGAGGTCACCGGACAGGGCGTGCACGCCATGCGCGACCAGCTCGCCACCGTGTTCGGCATCGCGCCCGATCGCATCCGCGTCGTGGCGCCCGATGTCGGCGGCGGCTTCGGCGCCAAGAACTTCATCTTCCCGGACTACGTGCTGGCGATGCTCGCCGCGCGCCGGCTTGGCCGGCCGGTGCGCTGGGTGTCGGAGCGCACGGAGGATTTCCTGTCGACCGTGCACGGCCGCGACAACCGCACGCAGGCGCGGCTCGCGCTGGACGCCGATGGCCGCTTCCTTGCGCTCCGGGCCGATACGGTGGCGAATATGGGCGCCTACCTGTCGGGCAGCGGGCCTGGCAGTTCGACCAGTTCGCCGGGTACCGCGATGGGCGGGTTGTACGACATCCCCGCGGTGTTCATGGATGTGCGCGGCGCCTTCACCAACACGGTGCCGATCGATGCGTATCGCGGCGCCGGCAAGCCCGAGGCCAACTACATCATCGAGCGCCTGGTCGACCTGGCGGCGCGGCGCATCGGCATCGATGCGCTCGAGCTGCGCCGGCGCAACCTGATTGCGTCCTTTCCGCATCGCACCGCGATGGGGATGACCATCGACTGCGGCGCGTTCGGCGCCAATCTCGACCGTGCCGCGGCCGCCGCGGATGTCGCCGGCTTCGCGCAGCGCCGCGCGGTGAGCGAGGCGCGCGGGATGCTGCGCGGGCTCGGCGTCGCCTGCTTCCTGGAGACATCGCGCGGCGCGCCGGGCGAATGGGCGGCGGTGCGCTTCGAACCCGCCGGCCGCGTGGCGCTGGCGCTCGGCACGCAATCCAACGGCCAGGGGCACGAGACCAGTTTCCCGCAGGTCGCCGCCGACCTGCTGGGCCTGCCGATCGACATCTTCCACCTGGTGCAGGCCGATACGCGCGACGTCGCGCGCGGCCATGGCCATGGCGGTGCACGATCTCTCCACATGGGTGGCGAGGCGCTGGTGCGCGCGATCGACGCCGTGCTGCTGAAGGCCCGTGCGCTGGCGGCGCAACTGCTGCAGGCGCCGGAAGCCGCGCTGCGCTTCGCCGACGGACGATTCAGCGTGGCGGAGGACATGACCGGGCGTGGCGTCGGGCTGCTCGACCTCGCGCGCGAAGCACCGGGGGCGCTGGACGCCGAGGTGGACAGCGACCTCGACCTCGTCACCTTCCCGAATGGCTGCCAGGTGGCGGAGGTCGAGGTCGATCCCGAGACCGGCCAGGTACGGCTCGATCGCTACACCGCCATCGACGACTACGGGCGCCTGGTGAACCCCATGCTGACCATCGGCCAGGTGCAGGGCGGCCTGGCGCAGGGCATCGGTCAGGCCATGCTGGAGGAGGTGGCCTATGATGGGGAGTCAGGCCAGATCCTGACCGCCTCGCTGATGGATTATTGCGTACCGCGGGCCGAGGACCTGCCGCCGCTCGACGTCACCTGCATCGAGGTGCCGACGGGCTCGAACCGCCTCGGCGTGAAGGGATCGGGCCAGGCCGGATGCATCGGCGCACCGCAGACGGTGATCCATGCGGTGCTCGACGCCCTCGCGCCGCTGGGGATCGAGGCGATCGACATGCCCGTCACGCCGATGAAGGTCTGGACGGCGATCCGTGCGGCCCGGCCCGCCGGATGATCGTGACGCGCCGTCGTTCCGCTGCGCGCGTCGCGTTCTCTCACCCCGCGCCACGGCGCTGCGCCAGCGCATCCAGGATGCCCTCGGCGAAGTCGCCGGTAAGCAGGCGCTCGGTCGTCACCGGCAGGCGGCGCCGCCAGTTCGGGCGCTCGCGGTCGGTACCGGGCAGGTTCACGCCGATGCGCTCACCCGCGAGGTCCTCAGCCTGTACCAGCATCACCCGGCTTGGTGCCGCCGCGACGAAGCGGTGCACGGCAGCCGCCGTCGCGGCACTGAATCGGTCCGATGGCGTATCGCAGGCGGCGGCAAGGGCCGCGCGTTCCCGTGCACGCGACGCCATCGCGGCGGCCGCCTCCGCCGCCGTGACCAGCCCGAGCGCCGCGCGTTCGTCGATATCCGCACCCTCCCACCAGCCCGCCAGCGTCGCGAGATCGTGGGTCGACACGCAGGCCGCAGCCAGCGCCGGCCAGCTGCTCGGTGCGCGGAAGCCGTCGCCCTC
Source organism: Rhodospirillales bacterium Ga0074136 (assembly GCA_001464375.1). GTDB lineage: Bacteria > Pseudomonadota > Alphaproteobacteria > Acetobacterales > Acetobacteraceae > Neoroseomonas. The sequence continues at coordinate 180,458 of LNEW01000145.1, forward strand.
GCCTTCGAACCACAACACGCGATAGGCCAGTACGCGTGCCGCGGCCAGGCGATCCGCGAAGCCTTCCGGCACGGTGCCGAGCGCCTCGCCCACCACCGCGCAGCCCGCCACGCGGCTTTCCCGCGTGAGCGTCGCGAGCAGGCCAGCCCCATCGAAGCCGAGGTAGCAGCCCTCATGCGCCCGCGCGCCCTCGGGCACGATGAACAGCCGCTCGAGCCCCATCGCGTGGTCGAGCCGCAGCGCGCGGGCATGGCGCATATTGGCCCTCAGCAGCGCGGCGAAGCCCGCGTGGTCCTCTGCCTCCGAGGCGTGCGGATGCGGCACCGGCAAGCCCCAGACCTGGCCATCGGCGGAAAACGGATCGGGCGGCGCGCCGATCGAGAAGCCGCGCAGGAAGGCGCCGGGCTGCGACCAGACTTCCGCACCATCCGGCGCGGCGCCGACCGCGACGTCGCGATACAGCCCGGGCCCTGACGCCGCGGCGGCGGCGAGTTGCCGGTCGCACATCCATTGCAGCGCGGCGTGGAAGCGGATGGCATCGGTGGATGCCGCGCGGAAGCCCGCCATGGCCGTGTCCACGGGATGCGCGCAGCCCGCCGGCCAGCGCTGCGCACCGCAGTGTTCGGACAACGCGACGAAGGTGGCGAAGGTCTCGAGCGCCGCGCCGCGTTCCGCGCGAAAGGCGGCCAGCGCGGCATGGTCGGGCGGCAACGCCGCGACGGCGGCGTCGAGCACCGCGCGCTTCGCCGCCCAGGCAGCAGGGTAGTCGACCAGTGCGCCGGCGCGCAGCGCGGCGAAGACCGGCGCTTGGCGGTCCAGCGCCGCGCGCACCGCCGGTGCACCGCCGATCTCCGGCAGCGCGGTCACATCGAGCAGCACGGGTTCGAGGAAGCGCCGGTCGGAGGGCTGGTACGGGCTGGCGCGGTCGCGCTGCACCGGCATCAGCGCATGCGGCGGGCTCAGCCCGACCAGCGCCGCGCCGCGCGCCGCCGCTGCACGCGCCAGTAGCGCGACCGCGGTGTAGTCGCCGATGCCCTGGTCGGACTCATGCCGCAGCGCGAAGGCCTGCGCCGCGATGCCGAAGCAGCGGCCGTGCGGCGCGTCGTGGCACTGGCCGGGAACGGGTGCCGCGCGCCTGGGCGCGGCGCGGCGACGGGCCAGGCTGTCACGCGCCTGTGCGGCGGTCTCCGCGGGCAGGCCGAGCGCGCCCAACACGGCGCGCAGCGTGCCCTCCGGCACCGCATGGTGCGTACCCGCGATGTCGTGCCAGCTAGTGGCGATGCCGGCCGCCGCCGAGAGTTCCGCGATCAGCGACGGATCAGCCGCCGCCGGTGCGCGTGGCCCGCGCGGCGCGTCGGCGAACCACGCGACCGACCGTGGCGCCAGCACTACCGTCGCGTCGGCTGCGCCCTCGCGCGATGGATCACCGCTGTCGGCGAGCCATCGCCAGTCGCCCGGGGGCAGGTGCAACGTCGCGCTGCTGTCGCCGCCGTGCAGTGCCACCAGCGCCCGCGCGCCGGCGTGATGCAGCAGCATCGCCACGCTGCGTGCCGCCGGATCGGTCCAGTCGGCCTGCGTCACGGGTCCGCCGTCCAGCCGCAGCCAGCGCAGGTCCGCCTCGCCGGACGCGTCGGGCGCGCCCGTCAACGGCGCCGTGCCGGCCAGCGCCGGGTGCGCGCGTCGTGCCGCCACCAGCCGCGCCGTGAAATCGATCAGCGCCTGGTCCGCGTCGTCCCAGTCGAACCAGGATGCCGCATTGTCCTGGCACCAGGCGTTGTTGTTGCCGCCCTGGCTGCGCCCGGCCTCATCGCCCATCGAGAGCATCGGCGTGCCGCGCGCCGCCAGCAACGTCGCCAGCAGCGCACGCACATCCGCGCGGCGACGCGCGACGATGGCGGAGTCGGGCGTGGCGCCCTCGATGCCGTGGTTCCAGGACAGGTTGTCGCCGGCGCCGTCGCGGTTCTGCTCGCCATTCGCGGCATTGTGCTTGTGTGCGTGGCTGACCAGGTCGGCCAGGGTGAAGCCGTCATGCGCGGTGATGAGGTTGACGCTGTCGGTTGCCGGGCGCGTGCCGAAGACATCGCGCGACCCCGCCATCCGCGTCGCGGCCTCGCCGAGGCTGCCGGCATCGCCGCGCCAGAAGCGGCGGATGCCGTCGCGGAAGCGGTCGTTCCACTCGCCCCAGCCTGGCGCGAAGGCCCCGAGGCGATGGCCGTGATGCCCGACATCCCAGGGTTCGGCGATGACCCAGCGGTCACGCAGCAGCGGGTCCTGGCGCATCGCCTGCAGCAGCGGCGCATCCGGGTCGAAGCCGCCGTCGCGCCGCCCGAGCGTGGTCGCGAGGTCAAGCCGCAGCCCCGCCAGCCCGGCCTGCCCGACCCAGTGGCGCATCGCGTCCATCGCAAGCCGCAACGGCCAGGGCCGGTCGAGCGCCACCGCATGACCGCAGCCGGTTTCGTTCACGTAGCGCCCGGCCGCATCGGTGCGATACCAGGCCGCGTCGCCAAGCCCGCGAAGCGAGAGCGTGGGGCCGTGCGCGTCGCCTTCCCCCGAGTGGTTCAACACCACGTCGAGGATGGTGCCGATGCCGGCCTCCGCCAGCGCGGCGACGGCGGCCCGCACCTCCGCCATGCCGCCGGGCGCAAGGCGCGGTTCCGGCGCAAGCCAGCCGACCGGATTGTAGCCCCAGTAGTTGGTCAGGCCGAGCGGCGCGAGCTGCCGCTCATCCGCCCAGGCCCATGCGGGCATCAGTTCGACATGCGTCACGCCGAGGCGCTCCAGATGCGCGATGGCCGCGGGATGCGCGAGGCCGGCGAATGTGCCGCGGATCGCTTCGGGAATGTCGGGATGCGTGCGCGTGAAGCCGCGCACATGCATTTCGTAGATCACCCGCGCGCCGCTGCAGGCGGGCGGCGGCGGTGCGCTCGGCAGCGGCGCCGCCAGCACCGCCTTGGGCATCGCGGCCGCGCTGTCGGCGCCGAATTCGAACAGCGACGGATGCGTCGCGAAGGGCCTGTCGATGGCGCGTGCCCAGGGGTCGAGCAGCAGCTTCGCGGGGTCGAAGCGCAGCGCGGCGGGACCATGTGCGCGCAGGCCGTAGCGTGTGCCCGCCGCCAGGTCCGGCACCTCGCCGTGGAACACATCGCCGGTGCGCCCTGGCAGGCGCCAGCGCGCCACTTCCCGCGCACCGTCGGCGTCGAAGACGCAAAGGTCGATCGCCGTGGCCCCTGGCGCCGGGATGGCGATGCTGGCGCCGCGTTCGGTCAGATGGACGCCGAGCGGTTCCGCCGCACCGTCATCCATGCCGCGCCGCCAGGCCCTTCAGCAGCGCCGCATAGCGCGCGGCCGACGGCCCCCAGGAGACGTCGGTCGCCATGCCGTTCGCCTGCATCGCGCGCCAGGTGGGCGCGTCGGAAAACAACGCCAGCGCGCGGCGCAGGCCGGCCGCGAGGGCATCGGCACGCCCCGGCGCGACCTGGATGCCGGTGGCGCAGCCTGCCGCCAACGCCATCGGGCTGGCATCGATCACGGTGTCGTTCAGCCCGCCGGTGCGCGCGACCACCGGCACCGCGCCGTAGCGCAGGGCGGCCAGTTGCGCGAGCCCGCAGGGCTCGAAGCGCGAGGGCACGACCAGCATGTCGGCGCCGCCATAGACCAGCCGCGCCAGGCCCTCGTCGAAGCCGATGAAGGCGCCGGCACGGCCTTCATGCGCGGCGGCAAAGCGCCGGCAGGCGTGTTCGAGCGCCGCCTCGCCCGATCCCAGCAGCGCCAGCTGCGCGCCGCCCTGCATCAGCGCCGGCGCGGCCTCGATCAGGAGGTCCGCGCCCTTCTGCCAGGCCAGGCGGCCGACGAAGGCCACCAACGGCACCTTCGCATCGACCGCCAACCCGAAGCGTGCCTGCAAGGCCGCCTTGTTCGCCGCGCGCGGCGCCGGGTCGGTGGCGGAGAACCGGGCCGCCAGCGCCGCATCGCCGGCGGGGTCCCAGTCCGCGACATCGAGGCCGTTGAGGATGCCGTGCAGATCCTCCGCGCGCCCGCGCAGGAGGCCATCGAGACCCATGCCGCCCTCGGCCGTCAGGATCTCCTCGGCGTAGCTCGGCGAGACGGTGTTGATGGCATCCGCAAACCACAGCCCCGCCTTCAGGAAGCCGACCGCGCCGTAGTATTCGAGGCCGTCGCGCGCGAAGGCGGCCGGCGGCAGACCCAGCAAGGGAAACACTGCCGCGGGAAATTTTCCCTGGTAGGCCATGTTGTGGATCGTGAAGAGGCACGGGATGCGCCGCGGCGCGAAACGCAGATAGGCCGGTACCAGACCGGCCTGCCAGTCATGCGCGTGCAGCACGTCGATGCGTTGTGCCTGCGCGAACGCGGCAGCGGCACGCCCCAGGGCGGCGAAGCGGACCGCGTTGTCGCCCCATTCGCCGCCACCCGGCGCGACATACGGTCCGCCGGGCCGATCGAACAGATGCGGCGCATCCAGCGCGAGAATGCCCGGCACGCGGCGCGACGTGAGGATGCGTGCCGGTCCGCCGAACAGGTCGGGCAGGTCCAGCACCGTGCTACCGCGCCCGAATGCGGCCAGCACCGCGCGATAGCCTGGCAGCAGCGTCATGACCTCCACGCCCTGCGCCGCCAGCGCGCCCGGCAACGCCCCGACCGCATCTGCCAGCCCGCCGGTCTTGACCAGCGGATAGGCTTCCGATGCGACGGCGAGGACTCTGACCACCGCTCAGCCCAGCCGGTCGATCATCGGTTGCGTGATCAGGCAGACGCCGGTCTCGGTACGGCGGAAGCGTGCCTCGTCGGCCTCGGGGTCCTCGCCCACCACCAGGCCGGGCGGGATGCGCACGCCGCGATCCACCACCACCTTCGTCAGCCGCGCCCCGCGCCCGATGTCCACATTCGGCAGCACCACCGCGCCATCCAGCGCGGCGTAGGAATGCACATGCGTGCCGGTCGACAGCAGCGAATGCCGCACCAGCCCACCCGAGACGATGCAGCCGCCTGAGACGAGCGAGGAGATCGCCTCGCCGCGCCGCCCATCGACGTCGTGCACGAATTTGGCCGGCGGCGTCACCTCGGCATGGGTCCAGATCGGCCAGGCTCGGTCGTACAGGTCGAGGTCGGGCACGATCTCGGTCAGGTCGACATTGGCCTGCCAATAGGCATCCACCGTGCCGACATCGCGCCAGTACAACGACGCCTCGGCACCGGACCGCACGCAGGAATTCTCGAAGCGATGCGCGTAGGCGCGGCCGTGCCTGACGATGTGCGGGATCAGGTCCTTGCCGAAATCATGGCTCGATCCGGGCTCGTGGTGGTCACGGTGCAGCTGTTCGGACAGGAAGCGCGTGTCGAACACATAGATGCCCATGGAGGCCAGCGCCTTGTCGGGCTCGCCGGGAATTCCCGGCGGGTCGGCGGGCTTCTCGACGAAATCGGTGATGCGGTCGGTCCCGTCCACATGCATCACGCCGAAGCTGCTTGCTTCCGCGCGCGGCAGCACGAAGCAGCCGACCGTCACGTCGGCGCCGGTGGCGACGTGCTGCGCCAGCATCACCTCGTAGTCCATCTTGTAGATGTGGTCGCCGGCCAGGATGACCATGAAGCGCGGCGCATAGTCCTCGATGATGTCGAGGTTCTGGAACACCGCATCCGCCGTGCCGAGATACCAGGAGCGTTCATCCACGCGCTGGCTGGCAGGCAGGATGTCGAAGGTCTCGTTGCGTTCGGGGCGCAGGAAGTTCCAGCCGCGCTGGAGGTGGCGGATCAGGCTGTGCGCCTTGTACTGCGTGGCCACCGCGATGCGCCGGATGCCGGAATTGAGCGCGTTCGACAGCGAGAAGTCGATGATGCGCGACTTGCCGCCGAAGAACACCGCCGGCTTGGCGCGGCGGTCCGTCAGCTCCTGCAGCCGTGACCCACGGCCGCCGGCCAGGACATAGGCAAGCGCCTGGCGGGCATAGGGTGGACCGATGGCGGGGCGTTCATCCGGCATGGGGTGTTCCTGTCCTCCGTCGCGCCATCATGCCCTGTCCGGGGTGCGCCAGGATACCGGTTCCAGATAGAGTGCGCCGAGCGGCGGCAGGTCGATGCAGGCGGAAGCCGGCAGACCGTGGCAGGATGCGTCGGTGGCGACCACCTGGCCCGCCGCGCCTGCGCCGCTGCCGCCGAAACCCGCTGCATCGGTGTTCAGCAGCACGCGCCAGGCGCCCGCCGCCGGCAGGCCGATGCGCCAGCCTGGCCGCGGCACCGGCGTAAAGTTGCAGATCACCGCCACCGGCTTTCCGCCTGCGCCATCGAAGCGCAACCAGGAGAACACCGAATGCGCCGCGTCGTCGGCATCGATCCAGCGGAAGCCCTCCGGTTCGCAGTCACGCGCATGCAGCGCCGGGTGTCCGCGATGCAGCGTGTTCAGCGCGCGTACGAGGTCCTGCACGCCGCGATGCGGTGCGTGCTGCAGCAGCCACCAGTCGCATTCCTGCGTTTCCGACCATTCGCGCCAGGGTGCGAATTCCTGCCCCATGAACAGCAGTTTCTTGCCGGGGTGGCCCCACATGAACGCGTAGTAGCAGCGCAGCGTCGCGAAGCGTTGCCAGTCGTCGCCCGGCAGGCGGCCAAGCAGCGTGCCCTTGCCGTGCACCACCTCGTCATGGCTGAGCGGCAGGATGAAGGCCTCGTTCCACGCATACATCAGGCCGAAGGTGACAAGGTCGTGATGGTGGCGCCGGTGTATCGGGTCCTGCGCGAGGTAGCGCAGCGTATCGTTCATCCAGCCCATGTTCCACTTGAAGCGGAAGCCGAGGCCGCCCGGCGTGGATGTCGGCGCCGTCACGCCGCCCCAGGCCGAGGCTTCCTCGGCGGCGGTGAGCGCCCCCGGGTTTTCGCGCGCGATCAGGTCGCTCGCGCCTTGCAGGAAAGCCACCGCATCGCGGTTGACGTTGCTGCCATCCTCGTTCGGCGCCCAGCCATCCGGCGCGCGGTCGTAGTCGAGGTAGAGCATGGAGGAGACCGCATCCACGCGCAGCCCGTCCGCGTGGTAGCGCCCCAGCCAGAACAGCGCATTGGCGGCCAGGAAGGCCGCGACCTCACGCCGGCCGAAATCGAAGACCGCGGTGCCCCAGCCCGGCAGGAAGCCGCGCCGCGGGTCGGAGTGTTCATAGAGCGGCCCGCCATCGAAACGCGCTAGCCCCTGCGCATCGACCGGGAAATGCGCCGGCACCCAGTCCAGCAACACGCCAATGCCCGCGGCGTGCGCGCGGTCGATGAAGCGCGCCAGGCCCTCCGGCGGCCCGTGGCGCGCCGTGACGGCATAGAGCCCGAGCGGCTGGTAGCCCCAGGAGGCATCGAGCGGATGCTCGCTGACCGGCATGAATTCGACATGCGTGAAGCCGAGATCCACCACGTAGGGAATCAGCGCATCCGCGAGTTCGTCCCATGTGTGGAAGCGCCCGTCCGGATGCCGGCGCCACGACCCGGCATGGACCTCGTAGATCGCCATCGGTTCGCGCCGCGCGTCCCTGCCGGCGCGCGAGGCCGTCCAGGCCTGGTCGGTCCAGGCGAAGCGGTCGGTGCGCGCGACGATCGACGCGCTGGCCGGGCGCAATTCCGCGGCGAAGCCCACCGGGTCGGCCTTCAGCGGACACAGCACGCCATCGCGCCCGAGGATCTCGTACTTGTACCGCGCACCCTCCGTTACGCCCGGCAGGAAGATCTCCCACAGCCCGGAATCGACGCGCTTGCGCATGGGATGGCGTCGCCCGTCCCAGGCGTTGAAGTCGCCCACCACCGACACGCGGCGCGCCTCCGGCGCCCAGACCGCGAAGCGCACGCCATCGACGCCCTCATGCATGCAGGGGTGCGCGCCGAGGCGGTCGAACAGGCGCGCATGCGTGCCTTCGATCAACAGATGATCATCGAGCGGGCCGAGCGTCGGCCCGAACGCGTAGGGGTCGTCGAAGGCCCAGGTCGCGCTGCCCCGTGCGGCGTGCAGGCGATAGGCGAGGGGCAGCGTGGCGCCGGCGACGAAGCCTTCGAAGAACCCCGCGGAGTCCCGACAGTCCAGCGCCACCGGATCGGGCATGACGGCGCTGACGCGCTCAGCCCCCGGCACGAAGGCCCGCACCACCACGCCGCCGGGCACCGCATGCGGGCCAAGCAACGCGAAGGGATCGGCATGGCGCGCGGCGAGGAGGTCGGCGATCGTGTCGGCTTCCGCCCGCCACCCGGTCATGTCGCCACCGGCACGCCCCAGATCTCGCTGGCGTATTCGGCGATCGACCGGTCGGAGGAGAACCACCCCATGCCCGCCGTGTTCAGCACCGCGGTGCGTCGCCAGGCATCCTGGTCGCGGTACATCGCGCCTGCGCTCTGCTGCGCGGCGCAATAGGCGTCGAAATCGGCGGCGACCATGAACCAGTCCTCGGCGCGCAACGACGCCACGAGATCGGCGTAGCGGCCGTGATCGTCGGGCGAGAAGACGCCGCCGCCGATCGCCGCCAGCACCTCGGCGAGCGTGTCGGATGCGGCCTCAGCCTGTGACCCGCGCCAGCCGGCATCGCGACGCTGCGTCACTTCCTCGGCCGACAGGCCGAACAGGAACATGTTCTGGGCGCCGATATGCTCGGCCATTTCGACGGTGGCGCCATCCAGCGTGCCGATGGTCAGCGCGCCGTTCAGCGCCAGCTTCATGTTGCCGGTGCCGGACGCCTCCATGCCGGCGGTCGAGATCTGCTCGGACAAATCGGCGGCGGGCACGATCACCTCGGCCGCCGAGACGTTGTAGTTCGGCAGGAAGGCCACCTTCAGCAGGCCGCGGACCGATGGGTCGCGGTTGACCACGCGCGCCACGTCACAGGCCAGCTTGATGATGAGCTTCGCGCGGTGGTAGCCGGGCGCGGCCTTGCCGGCGAACACCTTCACCACCGGCGTCCAGTCGCGCATCGGCTGCGCGCGCATCGCCTCGTACAGGGCCACGGTCTGCAGGATGTTCAGCAGCTGGCGCTTGTATTCGTGGATGCGCTTGATCTGCACGTCGAACAGCGCGGCTGGGTCGACGCGCACGCCGGCCTGTTCGCGCAGCATCGTCGCCAGCGCTTCCTTGTTGGCGCGCTTCACTGCGGCGAAGCGGCCCTGGAAGGCGGCGTCGCCCGACAGGTCGCGCAGCTGCGGCAACACGTCGGGCGCATCCAGCACGCGCGGGCCCAGCGCGTCGACCAGCAGGTCGGTGAGGCCGGGATTGCACTGCATCAGCCAGCGGCGGAAGGAAATGCCGTTGGTCTTGTTGACGATACGGTCCGGGTACAGCGCGTTGAAGTCGCGGAACACCGTCTGGCGCATCAACCCGGTATGCAGCGCCGAGACGCCGTTCACCTTGTGCGACCCCACGAAGGCCAGGTTGCCCATGCGCACGCGCCGGCCGTGATCCTCCCCGATCAGCGAGACCGACGCCAGCAGCCGGTCGTCGCTCGGATGCGCCGCGCGCACGGTATCCAGATGTTCGGCATTGATCCGGTAGATGATCTGCATGTGGCGCGGCAGCAGCCGTTCCATCAGCGGCACCGGCCAGGATTCCAGCGCTTCGGGTAGCAGGGTGTGGTTGGTGTAGGAAATGGCGCCACGGGTGATGACCCAGGCCCGGGCCCATGGCACGTCATGCTCGTCGACCAGCAGGCGCATCAGTTCCACGACCGCGATCGCCGGATGCGTGTCGTTCAACTGGATGGACACCCGTTCGGCCAGGGTGTCGACGGTTCCGGCCTGGCGCAACTGCCGCCGCATCAGGTCCTGCAATGCGGCCGAGGTGAAGAAGTATTCCTGCCGCAGCCGCAGTTCCTGACCGGCCGGGCTGTCATCCGATGGATAGAGCACCTTCGAGATCGATTCCGCACGCACCTGCTCGGCGAGCGCGCCGAGATGGTCACCGCGGTTGAAGGCATCGAGGCGCAACGGATCCGGCGCGCGCGCCCGCCACAGCCGCAGCACGTTCACGTGTTTGCCGCGCCAGCCCACCACCGGCGTGTCGTAGGCGACGGCATCCACCCATTCGCCGGGGCTCCAGCGCAGGCGTTCACTGCCGTCGGGCAGCGCCTCGGCCGTGACCTCGCCGCCGAATCCGATGCGGTGGCGGATCTCGGGGCGGGCGAATTCCCAGGGGTTGCCGAAGGACAGCCAGTCCTCGGGGAATTCCTGCTGCCAGCCGTCGCGCAGGATCTGCCGGAACAGCCCGTGGTCGTAGCGGATGCCGTAGCCGAAGGCGGGGATGGCGAGGGTGGACATGCTCTCGAGGAAGCAGGCGGCGAGCCGGCCGAGCCCGCCATTGCCCAGCGCCGCATCGGGCTCGGCAAGCCGCGCCTGGTCGAGCGTCACGCCCAGCTCGGCCAGCGCGCTGCGCAATTCGCCCGCGAGACCCAGATTGCCGACATTCTCCCGCAGCAGCCGCCCGATGAGGAATTCAAGCGAGAGGTAGTAGACGTGCTTGCCTTCCTTGCCGCGGTTGTCCTGCATCTGCGCGAGGAAGCGCTCCACCACGTGGTCGCGCACCGCGAGCGCAGTCGCCATGAACCAGTCGCGGTCGCGCGCCTCTGACGGCGGCTTGCCGAGGGTGTAGGTGAGCTTGCGCAGGATGAGGTCCCGCAGCGCCAGGGACGGGTTGGCGGCGGGAAGGCTTGCGGCCGTGTTCAGGGGACGGTCTCCGGGTGGGACGCTGTTGGGCCGTGAGCCTAGCAGACGCACGGGGCGCCCCAAAGCAGTTGCAGCATGACGCAGGCGCGGCGTCCGTTGACACCCCCCGCCGGTCGCGCCACCACTCCTGCCCAGCCGCCGGGTGCGGCGCACGCCGATGGCAGGGTTTCGAGCGAACACCCGGCCACCACCATGCCGGGTTCTCTTGCCGCGGGGCAGTCATGCACCTCCTCCATGTGACGGCGCCGCGCCGATGATCCAGGTCGAGGCGCATAAGGGCGGCGTCCGGCTGCTGCGGCTCGACCGCCCGCAGAAGCGCAACGCGATGGACCGCGCGATGGTCGAGGCGCTGCTCGCAGCGCTGCGGGACGCGGGCAACGATCCCGCCGTGGCGGCCATCGTACTGGCGGGCGCGGCGGGCGGCTTCTCGGCCGGTGCCGACCTGGCCGAGATGAAGCAACTCGCGTCCGATCCGGCGGCACGGGCGGCGCGTTCGGCGCTCACCGTCGCGTTGATGGATGCGCCGACGCAGGTTCCGAAGCCGGTCGTCGCAGCGGTGCAGGGTGCCGCCATGGGGGCCGGTGCATCGCTGGCGCTCGCCTGCGATGCGGTGGCGATGGCCGAGGATGCGCGCCTCGCCTGGCCCGAGGCGAAGCACGCCATGCTGCCCCGGCTGGTCGCCCCCGTGCTGCTGCGCCACCTCGGCCCGAAGCCGGCCTTCGACCTGCTGGCGACCGGGCGTGCCGTGGGTGCGGCCGAAGCGCTCGCACTCGGGCTCGCGACCCGCGTCGTCCCGGCGGCGCAGGTGGAAGACGTGGCCTGCGCCATGGCCGCCTCCGCCGCGCTGCTGCCGCCCGAGGCGATGGCCGAGCTCAAGCGCATGGTGCACGCATGAAGCCGCTTGAAGGCGTGCGCATCCTGGACCTGTCGCGTGTGCTCGCCTGCCCCTTCGCCTCGATGATCCTGGCGGAACTTGGCGCCGAGGTGACCAAGGTCGAACAGCCCGGCAGCGGCGACGAGACGCGCGGCTTCGAACCCTTCGCCGAAGGGCCCGGTGGGGCGGTCAGCGGTTACTTCATGTCCTGCAACCGGTCCAAGCGGTCGGTCACGGTCAACCTGCGCCACGCCGAGGGCCAGGCGATCATCCGCGGCCTGGCCGCGCAAGCCGACGTGCTGCTGGAGAACTTCCCGGTCGGCACGCTGAAGCGGCGCGGCCTGGACTGGCCATCGCTGCAGGCGGTCAACCCGCGGCTGGTCTACCTGTCCTGCACCGGCTTCGGGCAGACCGGGCCTTACGCAAAGCGCAAGGGCTACGACACCGTGTTCCAGGCCATGGGCGGGCTGATGAGCCTGACCGGCGAACGCGGCGGCGGGCCGGTGAAGCCGGGACTGCCGGTGGCGGATTTGACCTCGGGCCTGTGGGTGGCGATCGCGGTGCTCACGGCGCTGCGCGGGCGCGATGCGACAGGGCAGGGCGGCTTCGTCGATTTCTCGATGCTGGACGGCCAGGTCAGCCTGCTGACGATTGCCGCGGCGCGCTGGTTCGCGTTGAACGAGGTTCCGCCGCGCCTGGGCACCGAGCATCCCGGCCGCGTACCGACCGCGAGCTTCCGCTGCCGCGACGGCCGCTTCCTGCACATCACCTGTTCCGACCAGCATTGGGCGCCACTGTGCCGCGCGCTGCGGCTCGACGCGCTGGCGGCCGATTTCGGGCTCGCGACCAATGCCGGCCGCGTCGCACGCCGCGCCGAGGTGATGAAGGCACTGACCGCCGCCATGGCCGCGCTGACGCGTGCCGAGGCGGTGGCGGTGCTGGATGCCGAGGACGTGCCGAACGGCCCCGTGCTGGCGCTGGACGAGGTGCTGGCCGACGAGCACGTCGCCGCGCGCGGCATGGTCGCCAGCTTCGCGCATCCTGCGCTGGGCGACTTCCCCGCCCTGCCGGTGCCGCTGCGCTTCGAGGGCTGGGACCAGCCGGTGCCAGGCCGCCCGCCGCTGCTTGGCGAACATACGGACGACGTGCTGCGCGAGAGGCTCGGCTACGACCCCGCGCGCATCGCCGCATTGCGGGAGGCGGGGGCGATATGAGCGAACCGGTGGCGCTGTATGCGATCACGGATCAGGGCGTGGCGAGCCTGACGCTCAACCGGCCCGACGCGCGCAACGCGCTCAACACCGCCCTGTGCGAAGCGCTGCTGGAGGCCACGCGCCGCGCCGGCGCGGACGGTGCGAAGCTGCTGCTGCTGCGCGCCCGCGGACCGGTCTTCTGCGCCGGCGCCGATCTCAAGGAACGCCAGGGCATGGGCGACGACGCGATCCGCGCGCGGCGCCTCAAGGCCTTCGCCGCCTACGATGCGATCGAGCGATTGCCGATGCCGGTGGTCGCCGTGCTGGAAGGCCCCGCCGTGGGATCGGGCGTGGAGATCGCCGCTGCCGCGGATTTCATCATCGCCACGCCGGCGGCGAGTTTCCGCACGCCGGAGGCGTTGTGGGGCACGGTGGGCGCCACGCAGCGGCTGCCACGCGTGCTCGGCAAGCGCCTGGCGAAGGACCTGATGTTCACCGGCCGCGCGCTGTCGGCCGAGGAGGCGCTGGCTGCCGGCCTGGTCTCGCGCATCGTCGCGCCGGATGCGCTGGAGGAAAGTGTCGCCGCCGTCGCCGCCACCATCGCCAAGGCCCCGCCCGCCGCGCTGGCGCTGGCCAAGCGCTGCATCGACGAGGGGCTGGAACGCGACCCGCGCGGGGCGCTCGCCACCGAACTCATGGCGATCGAGGAAAGCCTCGCCGCCGCCGAATGGCGCCGTGCGATGGCCGGCTTCGGGGATCGCTGATGGACCTCGCGCGCCTGTGTCCGCTCACCACCGAGGACGCGTTGCTGCGTGCGGTGGCGCTGGCCCCCGATGTCGAGGCGATCGTTGCCCCTGAAGACCGCGTGATCTTCGCGCAACTCGCGGATCAGGTTGCGCGCATCCGTGCGGCACTGGCCGCGGCCGGCGTGCAGCGTGGCGAACGCATCGGCATCTGCCTGGGCAACGGGCCGCGCTGGGTGGCGCTGTTCCTCGCCATCGGGTCGATCGGCGCGGTGGCGGTGCCGGTCAACACGCGCTTCAAGGCGGATGAGCTCGCCTATGCGCTGCGGCAGTCGCGCGTGCGGCTGCTGTTCCTCGGTGCGCGCGTGCTGAAGGTGGATTTCCTGGCGATGCTGCGCGGCATCTGCGCCGCAATCGAGACGGCGCTGCCCGACCCCGCATTGCCGGACCTCGCGCGAGTGGTGGTGCTGGACGAGGACGCGCCGCCGCGGGGCACGACTGGCTGGGATGCCTTCCTCGCCGCCGGCACCACGCCCGCCGCCGCCACCTGCACGCCCGGCGACACGCTGCTCATCCAATACACCTCCGGCACCACCTCCTTCCCCAAGGGCGTGATGCTCACGCATCGCAGCATGTGCGCGAACGGCTTTGTCTCCGGCGGGCGCATGGGGCTGCGCATCGCCGACCGCTTCCACAGCGCGCGGCCATTCTTCCACGTGGCCGGCACCACGCTGTCCATCCTGTCCTGCCTGCAGCACGCGGCCACGCTGGTCACCATGGACCGCTTCGAGGCCGGCGAGGCGCTGCGCCTGATGGAAGCCGAACGCTGCACGCATTTCTCCGGCAACGACACCATGGCGTTGATGCTGCTGAACCACCCGGACCGCGCGCAGCGGCGCCTGGTGCTGCGCGGCGCCTGGGCGGCGGCATCACCCGCCATCGTGCGGCGCATCATCGACGAGCTGGGCGCGCGGGACTGCGTGGTCGGCTACGGGCTGTCGGAGGCTTCGCCGAACGTGGCGCAATCCTGCTGGTGGGAATCGGAAGACGTGCGCGTCTCCGCCCGCATGCGTCCACAGCCGGGAGTCGAGGTCCGCATCCGCGACAGCGAGAGTGGTCGCGACTGCGCTCCGGGCGAAGCCGGCGAGATCCTGGTGCGCGGCTGGAGCGTCATGCAGGGCTATTTCGACAAACCGTCGGAAACCGCCGCTGCGCTGGACGCACAGGGCTGGCTGTCGACCGGCGACATCGGCCGGCTCGGCATCGATGGACGGCTGGAATTCGCCGGCCGCGCCAAGGAGATCATCCGCGTCGGCGGCGAGAATGTCGCCCCGGCCGAGGTCGAGGACATCCTCCACCGCCACCCCGCCATCCGCCAGGCCGTGGTGGTCGGCGTGCCCGATCCGCGATTGATGGAAGTGCCCTGCGCCTTCGTCGTGCTGAACGACGGCGCGCAGGCCAGCGAGGCCGACCTGCTCGCCTGGGCGCGCGACCGCATGGCCGGCTTCAAGCTGCCGCGCTACCTCCGCCTGGTCGATGGCTTCGAGGACATCGGCATGACGGCGAGTGCGAAGGTCCAGCGCAAGCCGCTCGCCGCCCATGCGGCGAAGCTGCTGGGTCTCGGCTGAGGCTATTCCACCGGAATCCGCGCGGCGGCAACCAGCGCCTTCCATTGCGGGACCTCGCGTGCCACGCGGGCCGCCAACGGCGCCGGGCCATCGAGCAGCAATTCGGCGCCGGACGCCGTCATCTGTTCGGCCAGGCGATTGCCGCTGCGCTGCGGCGCGAGCTCGCGCGCAAGGCGGTCGACGATGCCCTGCGGCGTGCCACGCGGCGCGAAGATCCCGTACCAGATGGACATGGCATAGTCGGGAACCAGCTCCGCGATCGCCGGCACGTCGGGCAGCACCGGGCTGCGCGTGGCCGATGTCACGGCGATCGCGCGCAGCCGCCCGTCGCGCACATGGCGCAGCGTCTCGATCAGACCGGTCACCAGCAGGTCGGTATCGCCCGCATAGAGCGCATTCACCGCCTGCCCGGCGCCACGATAGGGCACGTGCAGCAGGTCGATCGCCGCGCGCACCTTGAGCAATTCACCGCCCAGATGCGTGGTCGATCCCGCCCCCGACGACCCGAAGGAGAAATGCCCCGGCCGCGCGCGCGCTTGAGCCAGCAGGTCCGCCAGGTCGCGCACTGGCCAGTCGGTGCGCGCCAGCAGCGCCATCGGTGCATCCGACACCATCGAGACCGGCACCAGGTCCTGCTGCGGATCGAAGCCCGGATTGCGCATCAGCGCCGGCAGGATGACGACCGAGGACGTCGTGAACAGCAGGGTATGCCCGTCATTGGCGGAAAGCACCGCCTGGATGCCGAGCGCCCCGCCCGCACCTGGCCGCGCCTCGACCAGCACGGGTTGGCCCAGCGTCTGCGTCAGGCGTTCGGCCAGGAACCGCGCGGGCACCTCGACCGGGCCGCCGGCTGCGAAGGGAATGATGAACCGTACCGGGCGCGTCGGCCAGGATTGCGCGCGTGCCGCGCCGGGCAGGCTGGCCATCCCCGCCGCGGCAGCAAGGACGTGGCGGCGTGTAGCACTCGTGCGATGCATGTCCGGGCGTCTCCGATTGTCCGAAGGCTTGCGAAGCGCAGGCAGCCTGTCAACGCCCACGGCGCGCGCTTGCCGCCCCGCCGTGCGCGACGTCTACTGGCCGACCACGCAGCGGAACCCGTCCATGACACCCGAGATCCTCGCCCAGCTTGCGCCGCACGGCGTGCTTCGTGCCGGCATCAACCTTGGCAACTTCCTCCTGGTCACCGGGCGGGACGAACACGGCAGCCCCGAGGGCGTCGCCCCCGACATGGCCCGCGCCGTCGCGGCGCGCCTGGGCGTGCCGGTGCGCTTCGTGCCCTACCCGCGGCCGGGCACGCTGGCGGATGCCGCCGGCACCGACGCCTGGGACATCGGCCTGATCGGCGCCGAGCCCCAGCGCGCCGAGACCATCGCCTTCACCGCCGCCTATGCCGAGATCGAGGCGACCTACCTGGTGCCCGCCGGATCATCGATCGCGACATTGGCTGATGTCGACCGCGCCGGCATCCGCATCGCGAGCACGGCGCGCGCCGCCTATGACCTTTGGCTCGATCGCAACATCCACCAGGCGAGCCTGCTGCGCGCCGAGAGCATCGACGGCGCCTTTGAACTGTTCACGACGCAGGGGCTCGAGGCGCTGGCCGGGCTGCGGCCGCGCCTGCTGGCCGACGCCGCGGCGCTGCCGGGCGCCCGCATCCTCGATGGGCGCTTCATGTCGGTGCAACAGGCGATCGGCACGCCGCGCGCCAATGCCGCCGGCGCCGAATTCCTGCGCGGCTTTGTCGAGGAGGCGAAGGCCTCCGGCCTGGTCGCCGGCCTGATCGCGCAGCACCGCGTGCAAGGGCTCTCGGTCGCGCCGCCCGGCTGAGCGTCAGTCCAGGCCCCAGTGCAGCCGCAGCGCCGCCGCTGCCTGGCGCAGAGTGAGGTCCGCCGCTGGGATCATCCGTCCCATCCCCAGATAGGCGTGCATCTGGTCGGCGACATGCAGGTGCGTCACGGGCACGCCCTCCTCGTCCAGCCGTCGTGCATAGGCCACGCCCTCATCCATCAGCGGGTCGTGGCCGCAGGTCATCACGAAGGCCGGCGGTGTGCCGGCCACGCTGTGCGCGCGCTGGGGCGATGCGCGCCAATCGATGCGCTGATCGTCCACCGGGGCGTAGTGGTCGATGAACCAGCGCATGCCGGCCGCGGTGAGCGGATAGCCTTCGGTGAAACGCTGCGTCGAGGGCGTGTTCCCGGCCATGTCGGTGGCCGGATAAAACAGCATCTGGAAGCCCGGCGCCGGTACCGTCCCGTCGCGCCCCATCAGCGCCAGCACGGCGGCGAGGTTGCCACCGGCGCTGTCGCCGCCGACCGCGATCCGTGCCGGGTCGATCGCGAGCCGCGCCGCTTCGACCGTCACGAAGCGCAACGCCGCCACGGCATCCTCGACCGCGGCGGGGAACCGCGCCTCGGGTGCCAGTCGGTAATCCACCGCGATGACTGCGGCGCCCAGGTGGTTCGCCAGGCTTCGGCAGATCTGGTCGTGGCTGTCGAGGTCGCCGATCACCCAGCCCCCGCCATGCAGGAACAGCAGGCATGGCAGCACGGCACCCTCCACCGTGCCATGGCCGCGATAGTGACGCAGCCGCACCGGGCCGGCGGGTCCGGGACAGTCGAGGTCCATCGCCATCGCCACCACCGGCGGGTCGGGCTGCAGGAGCGGGCGGGCGGCGACATTGCCGGCGCGGGCCTCGGCGGGGGTGAGTTGGTGCAGCGGCGGGCGGCCGAAGGAGCGGATCAGGTCAAGGACACGCTGTGCGCCGGGGTCGAGTGGCATCGAAGATCCTGCGTCCGGTGGGACGCCGCGCCGGTGCGTGTCCCTTACCGGGCATCTACGATGCCGCGCGGCGCTGCTGCAATCGGTCGAGGATGCGCGCGGCCGCGTCGGCGCGCGGGATGCGATCCAGCGCAGCGATCTCGCCGGCCAGGCGGTCCATGGCCTTTTCGAACAGCACGCGTTCGCCGGTCGGCTGGTCGGGCCGGCCGGCATTGCGACCGAGGTCGCGCAGCACTTCGGCAACCGTGACCGGGTCGCCGGAATTGACCTTGGCGGCCAGTTCGACCGCGCGCCGCGCCCAGATGACCCGGCTGCCGCGCGGCGCCGCGGCGAGCACCTCCATCACGCGGTCCAGGGTCTCTGGCGCCATTGGCCGGCGCAGGCCGTTGCGCTGCGCTTTCCCTAGAGGCACGCGGAGCGTCAGCCTGCGCTCGGCGAAGAACAGCCGGAGGAATTCCAGCCGTGTGCCGTCGAATTCATCGGCGTCGACACCATCGAACTGGCCCACGCCATGCGCGGGGTGCACCAGCGCGTCGCCCACCGACAGCAGGCCCACGAGGCCGCTCACGGCCAGTGCGGGCGGGAGTGCGGCGGGGGCCGGCGCGGACGACACGGTGTTGAGCACGGGGATGCCTCCTCGGTCCGATCGCGACTGCCGCGGGTGTGCAACGGCGTGATCGCGTCCGGGGACCTTGCGCATCCTGGCCTGGCGGCCGCTACGAAACCGTTCATGAGGGGCCGGCCCCGGCCTCCGTGGCTGTTTCGGTTGCTTCCGCGAAGGCCCGGGCGGATCCGCGACGGCAGAGGTGCCTCGCCGGGCCGGGTCCGGGTGAATTGAAACTCGGCATGCCCGGCCTTAGCGTGCGGTGCGCCAGGGTTGATCGCGGGCTTCGCCAAGCGCCGCGGCAGGGTGCGAGCCGGTTGGCGGGCGTGGCGGAAGTGGTAGACGCAGCGGACTTAAAATCCGCTTCTGGCAACAGAGTGCCGGTTCGATCCCGGCCGCCCGCACCACTTCTTCCTGCGCGATGCCGCCGACCAACCCATCGCGCCGGTGCGATTTCGCTCCGCTCAACCGCACCAACCCCGAGCGGGTCCGCATGCCAGGACCTCGCGGTCCATGGTCCGCCAGCCGATCACCTGACCAGCGCCGTCCGGTCAGCGACTGTCGCGGATCCCGCGCCGCGCTGCAGCTTGCCCTTCCGCTCCAGCCCGGCGAGCGCACGCGACAGGGTCTCCGGCGTCATGCCGAGGCGGGCGGCGATCGCCGTGCGCGGCTCGGGCAGGAGTGCGTCGCCCGCGCCGGCTTCCTCCGAGATCCGCCTTGCGACGAAGCGTGCAACACGGTCTTCGGCACTGCGCAGTTTCAGGTCGACCACCTGGTCGACCATCAGCCGCCAATGCCGCGCCAGGAGCTGGGTGGTGGCGCGGCACAGGTCGTGTGACCGGCCCACGCCGTCGCGGAAAGCCTCGGCGGGGATCATCAGGACGCGGACCTCCGTCAGGGCAACCGCGGAGGCAAGGTAGGGCAGGCGAAGCATCACCGCCGGCGCCAGGAACAGCTCCCCTGATCCGAACAGTTCGACCACGGTGCGGCCGCATCCCTCGACGCTGGCCTGCAGCCCGACGCTGCCTTCCAGCAGCATATGCAGGAAGTCGGGCTCGTCGCCCTGCTCGAACAGGACCGCACCGCGCGGCAGCAGCTGGGTGAAGCTGGGCCGCAGCACCTCCGTCATCGCTGTCGCGCCGGCAGCCTGGAAGAACGGCGAATTCTCGACGAGGAGTCTGGCGCGTGAAGCCTGCTGCATGTGTGCGTCTCCGACGATGCGCGAGATTGCACGGGCGGATCATGCGTTGTCTTGATCTGGATCAAGCCTCGGTCGGATCGTCGTCACCCCAGGTGTTATCGCAGTTGGCTGATGGGCGAATTCCGCGGTTGCGGGCGCGGATGACTTGATCTGCATCAAGCCGATCCCCGTGCCCGTGCGCCCAAACCTCCATCGACCTCGACAGGATCACGGAGAAGGGCATGTCCCAGACATCCATGGCACCGGACCCGGGTGCGCAATCACGGGCGCTGTGGCTGTCCACCATCGCCTTCACGGTGTGCTTCGCGGTCTGGACGATCTTCTCGATCATCGGCATCCAGCTGAAGCGCGACCTGGGCCTCAACGAGACGCAATTCGGCCTGCTGGTCGGCACGCCGATCCTCACGGGCAGCCTGGTCCGCCTGATCCTGGGCATCTGGGCGGACCAGTATGGCGGCCGCGTGGTCTTTACCGGCACCATGGTTGCGGCGGCGGTGGCCACGTTCCTGCTGGTCTTCGCCTATGACTACCCGACCTTCCTGCTGGCGGCGCTGGGGGTTGGCATCGCCGGCGGGTCCTTCGCCGTGGGCATCGCCTATGTGTCGAAGTGGTATCCGCCGGGCAAGCAGGGCACCGCGCTCGGCATCTTCGGCGCCGGCAATGTCGGCGCGGCGGTGACCAAGTTCCTCGCCCCCGTGATCATGGTGGCCTTCGGCTGGAAGACGGTCGCGATCGTGTGGGCGATCGCGCTGCTGATCACCGCGGCAGCGTTCTGGTTCATGACCGACGACGACCCCGATCTCGCGCATCGTCGCGCCACCGGGCAGAAGCCTGAGCCGATGTCGGCGCTGATGGAGCCGCTCAAGGACATCCAGGTCTGGCGCTTCAGCCTGTACTACTTCTTCGTATTCGGCGCCTTCGTCGCGCTGGCGCTGTGGCTGCCGCGCTACATCATCGACACCTACGGATTCTCCATCACCTCGGCGGGCATGATCGGCGCGGCGTATTCGGTGCCGGCCTCGATCTTCCGGGCCTATGGCGGCATCCTGTCGGACAAGTACGGCGCCAGGCGGATCATGTACTGGACGCTCGGCGTGTCGGTGCTGGTCAGCTTCATCCTGTCCTACCCGCCGACCACCTACGTCGTGCAGGGCATCCGCGGGCCGATGGAATTCCGGCTCGAGACCGGGGTGATCCCGTTCATCATCCTGGTCTTCGTGCTCGGCTTCTTCATGAGCCTGGGCAAGGCGGCGGTGTACAAGCACATCCCGGTCTACTACCCCAACCGCGTCGGCCCCGTCGGCGGGATCGTCGGGCTGATCGGTGGCCTGGGCGGCTTCATCCTGCCGATCGTCTTCGGCATGCTGAACGACCTGACCGGCATCCGGCAGTCCTGCTTCATGCTGCTGTTCCTGATCAGCGCGGTGGCGCTGGTGTGGATGCACATGGCGATCCTGCGCATGGAACGCGAAGCCACCGCCCTGGCGCTGGCGCGGCTGCCCGAACTGCCCGAGATGCAGCCGATCCACGGCATCGCGCAGGAAGGCGCGCTGCGCGGCCATGCCATCGCCGACTGGCGGCCGGAGGACGTTGACTTCTGGGAGGCGAAGGGCCGTGCGATCGCGCGGCGCAACCTGTGGGTCTCGATCCCGTGCCTGCTGCTCGCCTTCGCGGTGTGGATGGTGTGGTCGGTGGTGGTCGCGAAGCTGCCGGCGGTGGGCTTCCGCTTCGACACCGGCCAGTTGTTCTGGCTGGCCGCGCTGCCGGGACTGTCGGGGGCGACGCTGCGGATCTTCTATTCCTTCGTGCCGCCCATCTTCGGCGGGCGGCTGTGGACCACGCTGTCCACCTGGTCGCTGATGATCCCGGCCCTTGGGATCGGCTTCGCGGTGCAGAACCCGGCGACGCCCTACTGGGTGTTCCTGGCACTGGCGCTGCTGTGCGGCTTCGGCGGCGGCAACTTCGCCTCCTCGATGGCGAACATCTCCTTCTTCTTCCCCAAGCGGGAGAAGGGCAACGCGCTCGCGCTCAATGCGGGCCTGGGCAACCTCGGTGTCAGTGTCGTGCAGTTCGTGGTGCCGCTGGTGATCACCGCGGGCGTCTTCGGCGCGCTGGGTGGCGATGCGCAGTCGGTGCAGGGCGGATCGGCGCTGTGGCTGCAGAATGCCGGCTTCGTCTGGGTGCCCTTCATCGCGGTAGCGGCCTTCGCGGCCTGGTTCCGCATGGATGACCTGGCCAGCATGAAGGCATCCTTCGCCGACCAGGCGGTGATCTTCCAGCGCAAGCACAACTGGATCATGTGCTTCCTGTACACCGGCACCTTCGGGTCGTTCATCGGCTACTCGGCGGGCTTCCCGCTGCTGGCACGCACCCAGTTCCCCGAGGTGGATGCGCTGCAGCTGGTCTTCCTGGGTCCTCTGGTCGGTGCGCTGTCGCGGTCCATGACGGGCTGGGTGTCGGACAAGTGGGGCGGCGGGCGCGTCAGCCTTCTGGTGTTCATGGCGATGGCGGTGGGCGTCTATGGCGTCATCCACTTCATCGGCATCAAGGACCAGCCGGGCGCGTTCCTCGGCTTCTTCGCGAGCTTCATGTTCCTGTTCTTCGCCTCGGGCGTCGGCAATGCCTCCACCTTCCAGATGATCCCCGCGATCATGGGCAAGGACATGGCGCGGCTGATGCCCGATGCGGACGCCACGCAGCGCCGCGTGCAGGCGGAGAAGGAAAGTGCGGCCATCATCGGCTTCACCTCCGCCGTCGCGGCCTATGGCGCCTTCTTCATCCCCAAGAGCTACGGCACCTCGATCGCCATGACCGGCAGCCCGGTCGCGGCGCTGTGGGGGTTCTTCGCCTTCTACCTGATCTGCATCGTCGTCACCTGGGGCGTCTACACGCGCCGTGGCGGCATCCTCCATGACATCGAGCGCCGGCGCGCTGGCGCCCCGGCCGCGACAGCCTGACCGGGAAGGACACCGAACAATGAGCCACTTCCTCGATCGCCTGACCTACTTCAGGAAGTACGCGGGCACCTTCAGCAACGGCCACGGAGAAACCACCACCGAGAGCCGCGCCTGGGAGGAGTCCTACCGGTCGCGCTGGGCGCACGACAAGATCGTGCGCTCCACCCACGGCGCCAACTGCACCGGCTCCTGCTCCTGGAAGATCTACGTCAAGGGCGGGATCGTCACCTGGGAGACGCAGCAGACCGACTACCCGCGCACGCGCCCCGGTCTGCCCAACCATGAACCGCGCGGCTGTTCCCGCGGCGCGTCCTACTCCTGGTACCTCTACAGCGCGAACCGCGTGAAGTACCCGATGATCCGCAAGCGCCTGCTGCGCCTGTGGCGCGAGGCGAAGGCGCTGCACGCCGATCCGGTGGTCGCGTGGAAGTCGATCCAGGACGACACGACGAAGCGCCGCGAATACCAGCAGGTGCGCGGCCAGGGCGGTTTCGTGCGCGCCACCTGGGACGAGGCGGAGGAGATCATCGCCGCCTCCAATGTGCACACCGTAAAGCAGCATGGCCCCGATCGCGTGATCGGCTTCTCGCCCATCCCGGCGATGTCGATGGTCAGCTACGCCGCCGGCAGCCGGTATCTGTCGCTGATCGGCGGCGTGTGCATGTCGTTCTACGACTGGTACTGCGACCTGCCGCCATCCTCGCCGCAGACCTGGGGCGAGCAGACCGACGTGCCGGAATCCGCCGACTGGTACAATGCCGGCTTCATCATGATGTGGGGGTCGAACGTGCCGCAGACGCGCACGCCCGACGCGCACTTCATGGCGGAAGCGCGCTACCGCGGCACCAAGGTGGTGACCGTCACGCCGGATTATTCCGAGGCGTCGAAATTCGCCGATCTTTGGCTGCACCCCAAGCAGGGTACCGACGCGGCGCTGGCGCTGGCGATGGGCCATGTGATCCTGAGCGAATGGCATGCGAAGGGCCGCGGCGACTACTTCATCGACTACTGCCGCCGCTATTCCGACATGCCGATGCTGGTGATGCTGACCGAGAAGGACGGCCGCCTGGTGCCCGACCGGCAGCTACGCGCCTCCGACCTCGCGGAGAATGCCGGCCAGGCCAACAACCCCGACTGGAAGACCGTTGCGCTGAACGATGCGACCGGCGCTGTCTATGTGCCGACCGGGTCGGTCGGCTTCCGCTGGGGCGAGCAGGGCAAGTGGAACCTCGAGGGTCGCGACGGTGCCACCGGCGAGGAGGTCTCGCCGCGCCTGTCGCTGGCGGGCGGCGACACCGCGCCGGTGACCTTCCCCTATTTCGGCGATGGCGCCGTTGCCTTCTTCAACCCGACGAATCTCGGCGACACCGTCACGCATGACGTGCCCTTCACCACCGTGACGCTGGCCGACGGCAGCACGGCGAAGGTCGCGACGGTCTATGACCTGTTCCTCGCGAACTACGGCGTGACGGGCACGCCGGACTACGACGCCATGGCCCCCTATACGCCCGCCTGGGCCGAGGCCGTCTGCGGCGTCCCGCGGCAGCAGATCATCACCGTCGCGCGCGAATTCGCCGACAACGCCGAGAAGACTCGCGGCAAGTCGATGGTCATCCTCGGGGCGGCGCTGAACCACTGGTACCACTCGGACATGAACTACCGCGGCATCATCAACCTGCTGGTGATGTGCGGCTGCATCGGCCAATCGGGTGGCGGCTGGGCGCACTACGTGGGGCAGGAAAAGCTGCGCCCGCAATCGGGCTGGATCCCGCTGGCCTTCGCCACCGACTGGGGGCGGCCGCCGCGGCAGCAGAACAGCACGTCCTTCTGGTACGCGCATACCGACCAGTGGCGCTACGAGACGGTGCAGGTGGCCGACATCCTCTCGCCCACCGCGCCGAAGCCGATGACGGGCGCGCTGATCGACTTCAACATCCGCGCCGAGCGCATGGGCTGGCTGCCCTCCGCGCCGCAGCTCACGCGCAACCCGCTGACCATCGCTGCCGATGCGGAGAAAGCCGGGTTGCCGGTGCCGCAATATGTCGCGCAGTCGCTCGCGGCCGGCACGCTCGAGATGTCCTGCGAGGACCCCGACCATCCGGCGAACTGGCCGCGCAACCTGTTCGTGTGGCGGTCGAACCTGCTGGGTTCGTCGGGCAAGGGGCACGAGTATTTCCTCAAGCACCTGCTCGGGACGCAGCACGGCGTGCAGGGCAAGGACCTCGGCGAGCAGGGCATGACGAAGCCCGAGGAAGCCGCCTGGCACGACGAGGCGCCGAAGGGGAAGCTCGACCTGCTGGTGACGCTCGATTTCCGCATGAGCACCACCTGCATGTATTCCGACATCGTGCTGCCGACGGCCACCTGGTACGAGAAGCACGACCTCAACACATCCGACATGCATCCCTTCATCCACCCGCTCGCCGCGGCGGTGGATCCGGCGTGGGAGAGCCGCACCGACTGGGCCATCTTCAAGGGCATCGCGAAGCGCTTCTCATCGATGTCGCAGGGGCATCTGGGTCGCGAGAAGGACGTGGTGCTCACGCCCCTGATGCACGACAGCCCGGGCGAACTCGGCCAGACGCACCTGGTGCGCGACTGGAAGAAGGGCGAGGTGGAGCCCATCCCCGGCAAGACCATGCCGGCGGTGACGGTGGTCGAGCGCGACTACCCCAACACCCACGCCCGCTTCAGCGCGCTCGGACCGCTGATGGACAAGCTCGGCAACAACGGCAAGGGCATGGCCTGGAAGACCGAGCACGAGGTCGAATTCCTGCGCCACCTCAACGGCACGACGGAAGTCCCCGGCGTCGAGGGCAAGCTGGCGAAGATCGAGACCGACATCGACGCCTGCGAGGTGCTGATGCACCTGGCACCCGAGACCAACGGCCATGTCGCGGTGAAGGCCTGGGAGGCGCTGGGCAAGTTCACCGGGCGCGACCACACGCATCTCGCGCGCCCCAAGGAACACGAGGCGATCCGCTTCCGCGACGTGCAGGCGCAGCCGCGCAAGATCATCTCCTCGCCCATCTGGTCGGGCATCGAGAGCGAGGAGGTCTGCTACAACGCCGGCTACACCAACGTGCACGAACTGATCCCGTGGCGCACGCTGACCGGCCGTCAGCAGCTGTACCAGGACCACCCCTGGATGCTGGCCTTCGGGGAGGCGCTGTGCCTCTACCGCCCGCCGGTGGATCTGCGCGCGCATGGCCCGATGCATGGCGTGAAGCCGAACGGCAATACCGAGATCGCGCTCAACTTCATCACGCCGCACCAGAAATGGGGCATCCACAGCGTCTACACGGACAACCTGCTGATGCTCACGCTGTCGCGCGGCGGGCCGATCGTGTGGCTCAGCGAGACCGACGCCGCGACCATGGGCATCGAGGACAATGACTGGATCGAGGCCTTCAACGTCAACGGCGCGCTGTGCGCGCGCGCGGTGGTCTCCCAGCGCGTGCCCAAGGGCATGATCATGATGTATCACGCGCAGGAGAAGATCGTGAACGTACCGGGCAGCGAGATCACGCATGCGCGCGGCGGCATCCACAACTCGGTGACGCGCACGACCATCAAGCCCACGCACATGATCGGGGGCTACGCGCAGCTCGCCTACGGCTTCAACTACTACGGCACGATCGGCACCAACCGCGACGAGTTCGTCATTGTCCGCAAGATGGCGAATGTCGACTGGATGGACGGCCCGCGCGTGACACCCCAGGCAGCAGACCTCAAGGCGGCGGAGTAACGGCCATGAAGATCCGCGCACAAATTGCCATGGTGCTCAACCTCGACAAGTGCATCGGCTGCCATACCTGCTCGGTCACCTGCAAGCAGGTGTGGACCAGCCGCGAGGGCGTCGAATACGCCTGGTTCAACAATGTCGAGACCAAGCCCGGCATCGGCTACCCGAAGGACTGGGAGAACCAGGACAAGTGGAAGGGCGGCTGGAAGCGAAACCGCCGCGGCACCATCCAGCCACGCATCGGCGCCAAGTGGCGCATCCTGGCGAATATCTTCGCCAATCCGAACCTGCCCGAGATCGACGACTACTACGAGCCCTTCACCTTCGACTACACGCACCTGCAGACCGCGCCGGAATCGCAGACCATGCCGGTGGCGCGCCCCGTCTCGCTCATCACCGGCGAGCGCATGGAGATCAAGTGGGGCCCGAACTGGGAGGAGATCCTGGGCACGGAATTCCGCAAGCGCTCGAAGGACCGCAACTTCGAGGGCATCCAGAAGCAGATGTACGGGCAGTTCGAGAACACCTTCATGTTCTACCTGCCGCGGCTGTGCGAACACTGCCTGAACCCGGCCTGCGTCGCCGCCTGCCCGTCGGGGTCCATCTACAAGCGCGAGGAAGACGGCATCGTCCTGATCGACCAGGAGAAGTGCCGCGGCTGGCGCATGTGCGTCTCCGCCTGCCCGTACAAGAAAATCTACTACAACTGGCAGTCGGGCAAGGCCGAGAAGTGCATCTTCTGCTACCCGCGCATCGAGGCCGGTGAGCCCACGGTGTGCTCGGAAACCTGCGTGGGCCGCATCCGCTACCTCGGCGTGCTGCTGTACGACGCCGACCGCATCGAGGAAGCCGCCAGCACCGAGAACGAGCAGCAGCTCTATCGCAAGCAGCTCGAGATCTTCCTCGATCCCTCCGACCCGAAGGTGATCGAGCAGGCGCGGCTCGATGGCGTGCCGGAGGCCTGGCTCGAGGCCGCCCGCAACAGCCCGACCTACAAGATGTGCATCGACTGGCAGATCGCCTTCCCGCTGCACCCCGAATACCGCACGCTGCCGATGGTCTGGTACGTCCCCCCGCTCTCGCCCGTGCAGTCCGCGGTCGAAGCCGGCCATGTCGGCTGGAAGGACGGCCTGCCGGACATCGACAGCCTGCGCATCCCGGTGAAGTACCTGGCCAACCTGCTCACCGCGGGGGCCGAGGCACCGGTGGTGCTGGCCCTGCAGCGCATGATGGCGATGCGCATGCACATGCGCGCGCGCACCGTCGAGAACCGCGAGGACCTGGAGATCCTGGCCAAGGTCGGCCTGAGTGCCGCACAGGTCGAGGACATGTACCAGACGCTCGCGATCGCGAACTACGAGGACCGCTACGTCATCCCGACCACGCACCGCGAATACGCCGAGAACGCCTTCGACCTGAAGTCCTCCTGCGGCTTCTCCTTCGGCCAGGGCTGCTACGACGGGCGCACCGTGGGCAACGTGTTCAGCGCGTCCGGCCCGTCGGCCGGGCGCATGGCGCCGCCACGCATCCGCGAGGCGAACGAGGCCGCCCAGCAGCAGGAGACCGCGAAGTGAACAAGCGCCTCGCCATCCTCTCGCGCCTGCTCCGCTACCCCGAGGCGGAGCTGCGCGCGGACCTGCCCGACATCGCCGCCGCCATCCCTGAGGCGGGCTTCCGCCGCGACCTGGTGCCGCGGCTGCTGCGCCTGCCGCGCCGCCTGATGCAGGGCGACGGCCTCGACCGGGAAGAGGAATACGTCCGCCTGTTCGACCGCGGCCGCGGCACCTCGTTGCACCTGTTCGAACATGTACACGGGGATACCCGCAACCGCGGCCCGGCCATGATCGAACTGGCGCAGGTCTACGAGCAATCCGGCTACGCGCTGGATGCGCGCGAGCTGCCGGACTTCCTGCCGTTGTTCCTGGAATTCTGCGCGGTCGCACCCGAGGAGGTCGCACGCAACCTGCTCACGCAATGCGCGCCGATCGTCGATGCGCTGCATGCGCGGCTGCTGGCGCGTGGCAGCCGGGAAGCGCGGCTCTATGCCGTGCTGCTCGCCGCCACCCTGGCCGAAGTGGGCTGCCGGCCCGCCGCGAAGGCTGATGCCGAGGCCGAGCGCAGCGACGCCGAGGAATTCGCGGACCTCGACGCCGCCTATGAATCCGAACCCGTGGTCTTCGGCCCGGAATCCGACCCGGACAAGGAAGGCGCCCGCGCCAAGGTCGCCGCCATGATCCAGCGCCTGCGGCATTTCCGCGGGCCTTCCGCCACCGCCCGCTGAAGGAGAGCGACGATACCTCCACGGATTCCTGTTCGGGATCTACCCCTACATCTGCATGGGCGTGTTCGTCATCGGATCGCTGATCCGCTTCGACCGCGACCAGTACACCTGGCGTTCCGGGTCGTCGCAGATGCTGCGCGCGAAGCAGCTGCGCCTGGGCAGCAACCTTTTCCACTTCGGCATTATCTTCCTGTTCTTCGGCCACTTCGTCGGGCTGCTGACGCCGCACTGGGCCTATGAATGGCTGATCACGCCGGGGCAGAAGCAGATGGTCGCGGTCACCGCGGGCGGCATCGCCGGCGTCGTCTGCTTCGTCGGCCTCACCATGCTGCTGCACCGCCGCCTGTACGATGATCGCATCCGCCGGACCTCGACCTACGCGGACACCTTCATCCTGCTGCTGCTGTGGGTGCAGCTCTGCCTCGGGCTCGTCACGCTGCCCTTCTCCTTCGGCCATCGTGACGGTTCGGTGATGCTGCAGCTCTCGGCCTGGAGCCAGGCGATCGTGACCTTCCGGCCCGGTGCGGCAGACCTCATTCGCGGGCTCGACTTCCCCTACCACGCGCATCTCGTGCTTGGCATGACGCTGTTTCTCATCACGCCGTTCACGCGCCTGGTGCATATCTTCTCCGCACCCGTCTGGTACCTGTTCCGCTCGTGGCAGATCGTGCGCATGCGAGGGGGCGCCACCACCCGCCCGGGTCCGGTGGCGCGCCCCGGCACGCAGGCGGCGGAGTAGGCGCCATGGCCGTCCATTTCCATGCGCCACCGCCCAAGGCCGACGCCGCACCGGCCCAGGCCGGCCCGGCGCTGCCCGAGCACGACATCATCGTCAACGGCACCACCATCACGGCACGCGACGTTGCCGCCGAGATGCAACACCATCCCGCGCCGTCGCCCGAAGCGGCCTGGATCGAGGCGGCGCGTGCCCTGGTCGTGCGCCGTCTGCTGCTCGACGCCGCGCGCGACGCCGCGCTGTCGGAGGACGACGAGGACGACACCATCGACGCGCTGCTGCGTGCCGAGGTGACGATCCCCGAACCGGACGATGCCGCCGCGCGCCGCTGGCATGCGGCGCACCCCGAACGCTTCGGCGCGCCCGAGACCTGGGATGCCTCCCACATCCTGGTCGCTGCCGATCCCGAGGACGAGGCCGAACGTACGGTCGCGCGTACCACCGCGGAGGCCCTGCTGGCCGAGGTCCTCGCCACGCCAGGCGCGTTGCCCGACCTCGCGCGGCGCCACTCGGCCTGCCCCTCGCGCGAGCAGGGCGGGCATCTCGGCCGCATCGAACGCGGCAGCACCGTGCCGGAATTCGAGACCATGCTCGCCGGCCTCGAACCCGGCCAGGTCTGCCCGGTGGTGGTGGCGACGCGCTACGGCATGCACGTGCTTCACCTGCACCGCCACACGCCGCGACGCGACACCGCTTTCGAGGACGCGCGGCGCGAGGTGCTGGAGGATCTGCGCCGTTCCGCCTGGCAGGCGGCGGTGCGCCAGACCATCGCCGTGCTCGCTGCCCGCGCCACGATCGAGGGCTTCGTCCTCGGTGCGGATGGCGAGGCCCGGGCCGACGGTCCACTGGTCAATTGAGCGCGGGAGTGCGACGTCATGGAGGGCGGGCAGGCGCAGTTCGGGATGCTCGATCCGGGGCTTTTGGCCGACCCCCTGGCGTTCCTGACCGCCGAGCATGCGCGCCAGCGTGCGTTGCTCGGACACCTCGAGAGGCTCGCGAGCAACCGGACCGGGTCGCGGGTGGCGATCGCCCGCGCGCTCGCTGCCTGGCTTGCCTGCGAGCTGCCGCTGCATCTGCGGGATGAGGAAGAATCACTCTATCCGCGCATCGGCGCCGCGGCGTGCTGGGCTGTCCGCCTCCTCAGCGACGCGAATCGCGCGACAGCCGCGCTGCGACGCACCTTGCGCGCGGACCTCCTCCTGATTGCCGCGGGCCATCGTCCATCCGAGATGTATGCCGCCGCCGCGTCCGAGTTCATCGCCGGGTATCGCCGCCACCTGGCCATCGAGGAAGGGGAAGTGATGCCCACCGCCCGACGCAACCTGAGCAGAACGGCGCGCGAGCAGATAACGCGCGAAATGTCAGCACGCCGCTCGTTGGGCGCGCCGGCATGACCGATGGAACCCTGCCTGACGGGTGCGACGCCGCGTCGTGCCCGCTTGCCCGTGTGCGTCCCGTCCTGCGCTTCCCTGGCGGGTGCTGACATGGCGCGAGGCATTCCACCCCCCGCGCCAAGCGGCGCCCTGCGCCGTCTGGTGGATGGCTTCGACCGTTTCCGCGGTCAGCATTTCGAGCAGGACCACGACCTGTACGACGCGCTGCTGGATGGCCAGCGGCCCGAGGTGATGATCATCGCCTGCTCCGACAGCCGCACGGATCCCGCCATCATCTACGGCGCGAAGCCGGGCGAGCTGTTCGTGATCCGCAACGTCGCCGCGCTGGTGCCGACCTACGAACCCGACCATCGCCCACGCGGCACCTCCGCAGCGATCGAGTTCGGCGTGAAGGCGCTGGGCGTGCGGCACATCATCGTGCTCGGACATTCCTTCTGTGCCGGCGTGCGCTGCCTTCTGGAACATGACCATGGCGGCGCGCGCTTCGAATTCGTATCGGACTGGGTGAACATCGCGCGCGAAGTCCGCGACGAGATGGACGGGCTCGTGACGGATGCGGAGCGCGCGGTGATTGCCCGCCGTGCCGAACAGGCGTCGGTTCTGGCCAGCCTGCGGCACCTCGCCACCTATCCCTTCGTCGCCGAAGGCGTGGAGGCGGGGCGCCTCGCGCTGCATGGCTGGTACTTTCATTTCGGCTGGGGCCTGTTGCAGGCGGCGGAGTCGCTGCACGGGCCCTTTCGACAGGTCGATGGCGGCACGCCGCCCGCGCCCGCGCTCGGCGTAGCCGAGGCCGCCCCCCCGCTGCCCTGCCTCAGGCCGGGGCCTGGGCCGGCGCGCCGCTGCGACGCTGCCGGCGTTCCCGCGCGCCCCACGGAACCCTAAGCCGTCGGGGCTTGCACGAGCGGCGCCTGATCGTGACCCGGCACATCATCGGCTATCGCCGCGCGGGAGCTCAGGGGGCGTTCGAAACGATCCGCCGGCAATGCACCAGCGCGGCGTCGATCAGATTGTCCGTTGCCTCCGGCGTGCGGAAGGCGGAATGCGAGGTCAGCACCACATTCGGCAGCGCCGACAGCGCGTGTCCGGCCGGCAGCGGTTCCTCCAGGAACACGTCGAGGCCCGCGGCGCCGATGCGGCCCTCACGCAGGGCCGCGGTCAGCGCAGGCTCGTCCACGATCGCGCCGCGCGCCGTGTTGATGAACAGCGAGCCGGGCCGCATGCGCGCCAGGCGTGCCGCGTCCAGGAAGCCGCGCGTCTCGTCGTTCAGCAGCAGATGCAGCGAGACGACGTCGCTGCCCGCCAGCAGCGTGTCGATATCGGTGAAGGTCACGCCGGGATGGGATTTCGGCGTGCGGTTCCAGGCCAGCACCTTCATGCCCGCACCGGTGCACAGCCGCGCCATCTCGGCACCGATGCCGCCGAAGCCGATGATGCCGACCGTCTTGCCGGTCAGTTGCATGCCATCCGTGCGTGGCCAGCCGCCGCCCACGATGCTGTGGTGCATGGCGCCGATGCCGCGCGCCGCCGCCCACATCAGCGCGAACGCCATCTCGGCCACGGCGGTGTCGCCATAGCCCTTGATGATGTGGATCTTGACGCCGCATTCGGCCTCCAGCGCCTCGGGGTCCATGTAGGACCGCGCGCCGGTGCCCAGGAAGACGATGTGGCGCAGGTCGGGGCAGCGCTTCACGACGTCGACCGGGAAATGCGTGTGGTCGTCGATGGCGATCTGCACGCCGGCGAGCAGGCCGGGCAGGGCGTCAGGCGTGATGTCGGGGTCCTCGTGGATCGCGACCGGCAGGTCGTCGGCGCGATGAAGCCGGCGCATCACGTCGGCGAGGGAGGCATTGGCATCGACGAAGGCAGCGCGCATTTCGATTGTTCCTTCACACATCCGCGGCGTGCTTGATCAGCGCCGCCTCATCCCAAGCGATGCCCATCCCCGGCCGGTCCGGCACCAGTGCCATGCCGTCCCGCACCACCAGCGGTTCGGCCAGCAGCGGCGCTGCGATATCCAGGTGCTCCAGCAGGTGCGCCGTCGGCGTCACGTTCAGCAGGTGCACGCTGGCCTCGACGAAGATGTGCGAGGACATCGGCACGCGATGCGCCGCAGCCATCGCCGCCGCGCGCATCCAGCCGGTCACGCCGCCGATCTTCATCGCATCCGGCATGCACAAATCGACCGCGCCGGCCATCAGCGCGCGGTGCATCCCGGCCGGGCCCCACCAGTTCTCGCCGCCCTGGACCGGGATGGCCAGGCGGCGTGCCAGTTCCGCCAGGCCGGCGTCGTTCTGTACCGGCAGCGGTTCCTCGATCCAGCGGACATCGAGCGCCTCCAGCGCGCGGCCGCGGCGCTCGGCCTCGGGCAGGCTCAGCGCCTGGTTGTAGTCGACCAGGATCTGCACATCCGCCCCCACCGCGCCGCGCACCGCGCGCACCGTGTCGAGGTCATCCTCCAGCCGTGCCTGCCCGAGCTTGAACTTGACGGCGCGCGCGCCGAGCGTCGCCACCGCAAGCCCGGCCTCCTGCGCCAGCATCGCCGCACCCCAGCCGCGCAGCGAGGCATAGATCGGCACCGGCCGCGCCTCCCCGCCCAGCAGCACGCACAAAGGCAGGCCGGCGCGCACCGCCAGCGCATCCCACAGCGCCATGTCGAGCGCCGAGAGCGCGATCTGCACCAGCCCCTCGGTTCCGAGGATGCGCCCGGCATCGTGCATCTCCCGCCACAGCGTGGCCGGCGCCAGTGGCCGCCCGACCAGCCCCGCCCCCAGGCTGCGCGCCAGCGCCGCGGTCGGCCCCAGGGCCGCCGGCACATAGGGGAAAACGTAGGCGCTGCCCGCCGCGCCGCAGTCGGTGCGCACATCCACGATCACCAGCGGGGCGCGCGGGATGACGTTCAGGCTGTTGCGCAGCGGCGGGTCGATCGGCGCATCGACCGTGCGCACGCGCACCTCGCCGATCAGCGGAATCGTCATGGGCGGCATCCTCCGGGGGCGATCCTGCCCGCGCGTCAGTCGCGCGTCGAGGCATGCGCCTCCAGCAGCGAGACGTTCAGCTCCGCCCCGAGCAGCACGACAAACACGCTCACCCAGAACCACATCATCAGCGCGATGGCGGCGCCGAGCGGCCCATACATCAGGTCATAGGTCGCGACGTGCGACACATAGAGCGTGAACCCCGCCGAAGCCGCCGCCCACAGCAGCGTCGCCACCACCGCACCCGGCAGCGTCCACTGCAGGCCCGGATGCCGCCCGGACGGCCCGAGTCGATACACCACGATGAGCCCGACGAAGACCAGCAGCAGCAGCGTCCCCAACGATGTCCCGCGCAGCGCCCAGGCCTGCGGTGCCGGCAGGCCGAACAGCGCGGCGAGGCCCGGCAGCGCCACCAGGGATGCGATCGCCAGCGCCACCGCCAGGGTGATCGCCAGCGTGATGCCGATGGCGAGCAGGTGGTAGTGCAGGAAGCCGCGCGCCTCGACCACGTTGTGCGCCATGTTCAGCGCCCCGATCATCGCTCGCGTGCCGGCGGAGGCCGACCAGATCGCCACCCCGCCCGAGACGATCGCACCCCATTCCAGCCGCGGCCGCGGCAATTCGATCAGGTCGTGCACCCGCCCGGCGATGAGCTCGAAGGTTTCCACCGGCACCAGTTCGCGCAGCACTTCAAGCTGCGGTTCCACCGTCTCCCGGTCGAAGGCCAAGCCGTAGACCAGCACCAGCAGGAAGATCGCCGGAAACAGCGCGACCATGGCGTAGAAGGCGCAGCCGGCGGCGGTGAGGGCGATGCGGTCGGATGCTGCCTCGCGCCACATGCGCCGGGCGACCGCGAAGGCGCTGTCGCGGCGCCGGGGCCGGTCGCGAACGGGCGGCATGACATCCATGCCGCAACAGGTAGGGGGAAACCGCCGCGGCGGAAACGCCGCTGTGCCCGCCTCAGCCGATTGTGCGTGTGGGTGCGGCCTCCGGCGGGCGTTGCCGGTCGGTCGCGGCGCGCAGTTCCAGCGGCGTGATCCGGCCATCCTGGTCGGTGTCCAGCCGCTGGAGCAGTGCGGCGAGCGTATTGCCCGTGGGTGTTCCCGGCCCCGCGATCCTGGTGGGGCTCGTCCGCAATCCTTGCAGCGTCGCGGCGAATTCCTGTCCGCCGCCGGCAGCCTGAAGCCGAGCCGCATCCTGCTGGCTCTGCATGCGGAAGGCCCGGATCGCCTGGGGGGCGGTGGGGGCTGTCTGCATGGCCGCGACCTCCGTCATGGTGGCACCCGGCGTTTCCGGGCGGCGCCGTGCTGGCGCAGGATGGGTATTGCAGGGACCGTGCCAGACCGCGTGCGTCAATCGGCGGCGAGCCGGGCGAAGGTCAGCTCGTGCTTGTTGTGGAAGCCGTGGAACAGCCGTGCGCCCGGGATCGCGGCGAAGGCCGCGGCCGTGTCGTGGTCCGTCTCGCCCTGGAATTTCAGCGTGCAGACGATGTTGCGCGCGGCCCCCGCCTCCAGCCATCGCTGAACCAGCCCCAGCAGGCGCGCCGGGTAGCAGATGATGTCGGAGAACAGCCAGTCGACCGGCATGTCCTGCCGGGGGTCCAGGCCGAAGGCGCTCTCCTGCCGGCAGGAAACGCCGGGCATGGCGGCGATGCCGGCATCGAGCGGCGCCTTGTCCACCGCCACGACCCGCGCGCCGAGCCGTGCCAGCGCCCAGGTCCAGCCGCCCGGCGCGGCCCCGAGGTCGAGGCAGGTCTCGCCCGGGCCAGGATGGCGGCCGATGCGCGTCAGCGCCTCCCACAGTTTCAGGTAGGCGCGCGACGGCGGGCCTTCGCGGTCCTCGATGAAGGAGACTTCGCCATTCACGAAGGGGCTGGCCTTGGTGGGGCTGGCCAGCATCCGGTCGGGCGCCAGCAGCGTCCAGGCGCCCAGGTGCGCGGTGGGCGCCGGTTCGGGGAAGGCCAGGGGGCGCGCCTTCACCGGCGGCAGGCGATCGGCCAGCAGCGCCGAGCGGCGGTGATGCAGCAGCGGCAGATGGGCCCAATTGCGCTGGATGGCCCGCAGCGCATCGGCGCCGGCCTTGACCGAGGGGACCGGGATCTCGCGCGGGTCGGTCCAGGTGTCGAGCGCCCAGGGCGCGATGACCGGCGGATCGGGCGACAGCGCCAGGCGGCCATGCCAGGCGGCGATGGCCGTGCCGGCGCGGCGCAGATCCTCGGCCAGGTCCGCCTCGAATCCCTCGGCCGCCAGGTAGGCGCTGCGGATCACCGCTTCAGCGCGGCCAGCGCCAGCAGGGCCCAGCCGGCCATCAGCAGCATCCCGCCGGCAGGTGCCACGGGGCCGAGCGAGGCCCCGCCCAGCGCGCCCCACCACACCGCGCCGCAGAACGCCGCGGTGCCGAGCGCGAAGGCCGTGCCGGCGAGATGCGCCATGCTCCGCCCGCGCTCCGCCATCAGCCCCGCCACCAGCAGCGCGGCGGCGTGCCAGCCCTGGATCATCAACGCGCTGTCCACCGCGCGGCGCTGCACGCCGTCGAATCCGGCCGGCGTGCCATGGGCGGCCCAGGCCGCGAGGGCGACGGCGACAAGCCCCGTGAGGGCGCCAAGGACAAGCCAGATGCGATGCATGGCCGCAGGCTTACGCCCGTCCGGCACGGCCGTCACGCCCGGCTGAACAGCCGCCGGATGCGTTCGACGGCACCGGCCAGGCGACGGCCGAGCGAGGCTTCCATGGCCTCGACCTTGCCGACGTGGTGCGGCCAGCGGTCGGCCACCCAACCCCAGCGCTGTGCCGCCCAGATGTGCTGGTCGCGCAGGATGAAGACGCCCAAGGCGAGGAACAGGAAGCCCTGCAGGAAGGGCAGCACCAGGCCGAGCACGCCGAGCGCAAGAAGCGTCCAGCCCGCGGCCTTGCGGGAGAGGGAGGGGCGCAGGATGACCATCGCCGGGAAATGGTCAGCCGGGTCGACGGGTGCAAGCGCCGCGCGATGGTCTGCTCGCCCTCGCCGTGTTGCGAAGCGTTGCACCGCAGCGCGCGCGGGGGACGGGCGAAGCCCCGCGCGCGCCGCGCGGCCGTCAGATGTGGATCGGCTTGTCCCAGGCCGCCATCGCCGCTTCCTTCACCGCCTCGTTCAACGACGGATGCGCGTGGCTGATGCGGGCGATGTCCTCCGCGCTCGCACCGAATTCGATCGCCATCGCGAGCTCGGCGATCAGCGTGCCGGCGTCGGGGCCGATGATGTGCGCGCCCAGCACCTTGTCGGTGGTCTTGTCGGCCAGCACCTTCACGAAGCCGTCGGTGGCCGCCATCGCCCGGGCGCGGCCATTCGCCATGAAGGGGAATTTCCCGACCTTGTAGGCGGTGCCGGCGGCCTTCAGCGTTTCCTCGGTGGCGCCGACCGACGCCACTTCCGGCCATGTGTAGACCACGCCGGGAATGGCATCGTAATTGATGTGCGGCTTCTGGCCGGCCAGCATCTCGGCCAGCGCATAGCCCTCATCCTCGGCCTTGTGTGCCAGCATCGCACCCGCGATGGCGTCGCCGATGGCGTAGATGCCCGGGACGTTGGTCGCGAAATGGGCGTCGGTCTTCACCCGCCCGCGTTCGTCCAGCGCCACGCCCAACGCATCGAGGCCGAGCCCCGCGACATGCGGCCGCCGGCCGATCGCCAGCAACACCACATCGGCGCGGATGGCTTCCGCCGCGCCGCCGGCGGCCGGTTCCACCTGCAGCGTCACGCCATCCGCATCCGCCGCCGCGCCTGTCACCTTGGAGGACAGCCGGAACTTCATCCCCTGCTTGGCCAGGATGCGTTCGAACTGCTTGCGGATCTCGCCATCCATGCCCGGCAGGATGCCATCCAGGTATTCGATCACCGTCACCTGCGACCCGAGGCGCCGCCAGACGCTGCCCATCTCGAGCCCGATCACGCCGCCGCCGATCACCACAAGATGCTTCGGCACCGCCTCGAGCTCCAGCGCGCCGGTCGAGGTGACGATGCGCTTCTCATCGACCTCGACGCCCCGCAGCGGAGTGGATTCGCTGCCGGTGGCGATGACGATGTGCTTCGCCGCGTAGTCGGCGCCCGCGACCTGCACCGTACCGGGGCTGGTGATCCGCCCCTCGCCCTTCAGCCAGGTCACCTTGTTCTTCTTGAACAGGAACTCCACGCCCTTGACGTTGGCGGAGACCACCTCGGCCTTGCGCGCCTGCATCCTGGCCAGGTCGAGCGTCACCTGGCCCACGCCGATGCCGTGGTCGGCCAGGTGCCTGGCGGTCTCCTCGAAGACCTCCGAGGAATGCAGCAGCGCCTTGGACGGGATGCAGCCGATATTCAGGCAGGTGCCGCCGAGGGTCTCGCGCTTCTCGACGCAGGCCACCTTCAGCCCGAGCTGGGCGGCCCGGATGGCGCAGACATAGCCGCCAGGGCCGGCGCCGATCACGATGACATCGAAGGTTTCGGGCATGGATCGGGCGTCCTGGTCTGGAGGCAGGGAAGGGCGGGCGGAAACTGCCCCCGCAGCGGGCCGGGATCAAGGCACAGGGAACACTTGGGATCGACTGCGATCCTCCTCTATCCTGCCGCCATCGGCAGGCGCCAGCAGACGCGCCGCCCCGAGGAGGAACGCCGCATGACCGTCCGGGACACCACCGCCCCCCATCCGACCCGCCGCCTGGTGCTGGCCGCCGGCGCTGCGACGCTCGCCTTGCCGAGCATCGCGCGCGCCCAGGCCCGCTTCCCCGACCGGCCGATCCAGCTGGTGGTGCCCTGGCCGGCGGGCGGGTCCGCGGACGTGCAGCTGCGCTCGATCGGCGACATCGCCTCGCGCACGCTCGGCCAGCCGGTGGTGATCCAGAACCGCCCCGGCGCCGGCGGCACGCTCGGCCCGCTGAGCGTGGCACAGCAGGCGCGCCCCGATGGCCATACCCTCACGCAGATGCACCTCTCGGTGCTGCGCCGTCCCTGGATGATGCGCACGCCGGGCTGGGACCCGGTGGGGGACTTCACCCACATCATCGGCATGACCGGCTGGCTGTTCGGCTGCGCCGTCAAGGCCGACAGCCGCTTCCGCACCTGGCAGGAGATGATCGCCTTCGCCCGTGCCAATCCCGGCCGGCTGACCTTCACGACCTCGGGCATCGGCACGACCAACCACCTGGCGATGGAATCCGTCCAGGAAAAGGACGGCGTGCAGCTGACCCACGTGCCCTATCGCGGATCGAACGAGGCGGTCACCGCCGTGCTCGGCGGCCAGGTGGACATGGTCTGCGACAGCTCGACCTGGGCGCCCTTCGTCGAGAACAACCAGATGCGCGCGCTGTCGGTCTGGACCGCGGAGCGCGTGCCGCGGTTCTCCACCGTGCCGACGCTCAAGGAACTCGGCTACGACCTGGTGGTCACCTCCCCCTATGGCGTGAGCGGCCCCAAGGGCATGGACGAGGGCGTGGTGCGCGTGCTGCACGATGTCATGCGCGATGCGCTCATGACGCCGGAGAACGCCGATGTCCGCTCGCGCTTCGACATGCCGCTGGTCTACCAGGACACCCAGACCTACCGCGCCTTCATCGCCGAGCGCGTGGAGTACGAGAAGGCCATGGTGCGCCGGCTGAACCTCAGCCTCGATGGCTGAGGGGAGCGGGCCGGTGACGGTCTCCAGGATGCACCGAGCCGCGCATTCTCGAACGGAGGACAAAACGATGATCGCACGGCGCGTCCTGCTGGCGGGGGCGGCCGCTCCGCTGCTCGCCCGCCCATCCCTCGGCCAGGGGCGCTTCCCGAACCGGCCGATCCGCTTCCTGATCCCGTGGGCGCCGGGCGGCACGCTCGACGGCTTCATGCGGCTGCAGACCGAGTTGTTCCAGCAGGAATTCGGCCAGCCCGTGCTGATCGAGAACCGCCCGGGCGCACGCGGCACGCTGGCTGCGCTGCAACTGACCAACCAGGCGCGACCGGATGGCTACACCATCGCGCATCACCACCTCTCGGTGATCCGCCATCCCTTCCTGACCCGGCGTCCGACCTGGGATCCGGTCAGCGACTTCACCTACATCATGCAGCAGACCGGCTTCGTGTTCGGCCATGTCGTGCACCCGGCCTCGGGCTGGAACACGCTGGCCGACATGTTCGCCGAGGCGCGCCGGCGGCCGGGCGAACTGACCTACGGCACCTCCGGCATCGCGACGTCCAACCACCTGGCCATGGAGGAGCTGTGCGAACGCGAGGGCGTGCAGATGGTCCATGTGCCCTATCGCGGCACCACCGAGAACATCACCGCGCTGCTGGCGCGCCAGATCCACTGCATCGCCAATTCCAACACCTGGGTGCCGAATGTCGAGGCGGGGCAGCTGCGCCTGCTCGCGGTCTGGACACGCGACCGCCTGCGCGCCTTCCCCAATGCACCGACCCTGACCGAGCTCGGCTACGGGATGGTGGTCACCTCGCCCTATGGAATCGTCGGGCCGAAGGGGATGGACCCCGAGATCGTGGAGTTCTTCCACCAGGCCTTCCGCAAGACGCAGCTGCATCCGACAGTCCAGGCCTTCATGGCGCGCAACGACCAGCCGGACGAATATCTGGGCCCGGCCGACTACACGGCCTTCGCCCGCGAACGTGCGGTGTACGAACAGCGGATGGTGGCACGGCTCAATCTCAGCATCGACTGACGCGCCTCATAAAACGGCGCGCAGCAGGGAGGACGACATGACCCAGTTGATCGCGCGCCGCCGCGCGCTGCTCGCAGGCGGGGCCGCGGCCGTGCTGGCGCGGCCGGCCTTCGGCCAGGCGCGCTACCCCAACCGGCCGATCCGCATCATCACGCCCTGGCCGCCCGGCGGGTCGCTCGATGCGCTGCAACGCACGATGTTCGAGATCGTCGGGCGCGACCTGGGCGTGTCGGTCCTGTCGGAGAACATGCCCGGCGCGCGCGGCACCCGCGCCGCGATCTTCCTGACCCAGCAGGCGCAGCCGGACGGCTACACCCTGGCACACCATCATTTGTCGATCCTGCGCCACCCCTTCCTGACCCGGCAGCCGACCTGGGATCCGGTGACGGATTTCACCTACATCATGCAGCTGTCGGGCTTCCTGTTCGGCACCGTGGTGCGCAATGACAGCCGGTATCGCACGCTGGCGGACGTATTCGCCGCGGCACGCGCGCGGCCGGGGCAGGTGTCCTTCTCGACCTCCGGCATCGCCACCACCAACCACCTGGCGATGGAGGACCTCACCGCGCGCGAACGCTGCGAGATGCTGCACGTCCCTTTCCGCGGCGCGCAGGAAGGTGTCACCGCGCTGCTCGGCCGGCAGATCGACATGGTGGCGGATGCGCAGGCCTGGCGCCCGCAGGTCGAGACCGGCGAATTCCGGCTGCTGAGCGTCTGGACGCGCACGCGCCTGCCATCGTTTCCCGAAGCGCCAACGCTGACCGACCTCGGCTACAACATGTCGGTCACGTCGCCCTATGGCTTTGTCGGGCCGAAGGGGCTGCCGCCCGAGATGGTCGACACGCTGCACCGGTCGTTGCGCAAGGCGCTGCAGGACGAGGCGAGCCAGGCGGTGATCCGCCGGTGGGAAATGCCGGATGAATACCTCGGCCCGGCCGAGTACCTGGCCTTCGCGCAGGAACGCACCGCCTATGAACGCGCGACGGTCGCGCGGCTCCGCCTCTCGATTGATTGATCGGCACGCCGCGCAACTTCGCCAACCCCGTCCCGTTGCGCAG
The DNA here is from genome assembly GCA_001464375.1 of Rhodospirillales bacterium Ga0074136. Classification (GTDB taxonomy): domain Bacteria; phylum Pseudomonadota; class Alphaproteobacteria; order Acetobacterales; family Acetobacteraceae; genus Neoroseomonas. Next base: position 221,970 of record LNEW01000145.1, read on the forward strand.
CACATGGCCCCCCCTTCGGTGGGGTCGGTGCGGCAACATGGTCGCCTTCGCGGCCGTTCGGGATAGGGGTGTGGAAATGACGGTGCGTAAGGTCCTTCTGGCCGCGACGGTGCTGGCGGTGCCAGCGATGGCGCAGGCGCAGCCCGTGACGGGGCTCTATGTCGGCGGTGGTGCCGGCCTCAACTGGCTGACCGATTCCGATGGCGGCAACCTCCAGAGCTTCATCGACAGCAGCAGCGTCAACGCGACCAACCTGGGCCTGACGCCGTCCGGAAACTTCAACGCGTCGTTTGACCTCGGCTTCGCCGGTGTCGTCGCGGTCGGCTGGGGTTTCGGCAACGGGTTGCGCATGGAGCTCGAGGGCAGCTTCCGCCAGAACGATGTGAACGCGGTGGCCGCCCGCGGCTTCACCGGCAATTCCGGCGGTTTCGCCCGCACCTACGGTGCGATGGTCAACGTGCTGTACGACTTCGGCACGCAATCCAACTGGCCGGTGTTGCCGTATGTCGGCCTGGGCGGAGGCTACGCCATTCACGAATACAACAATGTGAACCTGCGTGCGCGCGGCACGGCGGGCACCACGGTGCCGCAGTTCCGCATCGACGACAGCGACGGCGAGTTCGCCTACCAGGCAATCGCCGGCCTCGCGGTGCCGATCCGATCGGTGCCGGGCCTGGCGCTGACCGCGGAGTATCGCTTCTTCGGCACGCTCTCGCCGGAACTCGGCGCCACCGCCACCAATGCCAACGGTGTCGTGCGGCGCAGCAGCGTCGAAGTGGACAACTTCAACCATTCCGTCCTGGTCGGCGTGCGCTACAATTTCGGCCAGGCGCCGCGCGTCGCACCGGCGCCTGCGGCGGTCGCGCCGGCCCCCGCGCGCACCTTCCTGGTCTTCTTCGACTGGAATCGCGCGGACCTGACCGGCCGTGCGCGCCAGATCATCGCCGAGGCGGCGCAGGCGCGCAGCAGCCAGTCGGTGACGCGCATCGAGGTGACCGGACATACCGACACCTCGGGTTCGCCGCAGTACAACCAGGGGCTTTCGGTGCGCCGCGCGAATGCGGTGGCGGCGGAGCTGGTGCGCCTGGGCGTACCGCGCAACGAGATCACCGCGACGGGTGTCGGCGAGAGCCAGCTGCTGGTCTCGACGCCCGACAACACGCGCGAGCCGCAGAACCGGCGCGTCGAAATCGTCCTGCGCTGACGCTATACGAGCGGTCGTATTCCTCGGCCGCTCGTATTCCCGGTTTCGGCCTTCGCTTCCCTGCAATGCCGGGCGGGCCACACCCCGCCCGGCATCACGCCGGCAGCCGCACCCGGGCGCGCAGCCCGCCGAGCGGACTATCCTCCAGCACGATGTCGCCGCCATGCGCCCGCGCGATGTCGCGCGCAATGGCAAGCCCGAGACCTGTCCCGCCGGCGGAGAAGGTTGCGAAGGGCCTGAAGGCCTCCTCGCGCGCATCCTCCGGGATGCCCGGGCCGTCGTCATCCACGGTCACCATCGCCCAGGCGCCGGTATCGCCGCGCGGCACGCGCGTGAGCCCGACCGCGATTCGCCGCGCATGCTTGCGCGCGTTGTCGAGCAGATTGCCCAGGCAGCGCCGTAGCGCATCGGCGCGCACCGCCAGCACAAGCGGGTCGGTCGGCACCTCGATTTCCACCTGCGCACCATCGCGCCGCGCCTTGGCCGCCGCCTCGCCGATCAGTTCGCCGAGGTCGGCCGGGGCGGCCTGCTCGGTGCCTTCCCCGCGCGCGAAGGCGAGGTAGGCGGCGATCAGCCGGTCCATCTCCTCGACATCCTGCGTCATCGCAGCGGCATCGTCCTGCGCGGCGGCCGGCAGCATCGCCAGGCCCAGGCGCAGGCGGGTCAGCGGCGTGCGCAGATCATGGCTGATGCCGGCCAGCATTTCCGTCCGGCTTTCCACGAAGCGGCGGATGCGCCCCTGCATGGAATTGAACGCGACCGCCGCCTGCCGCGCCTCGGCCGCGCCTTCGGGCTTCATAGGGCCGATATCGCGGCCGCGGCCGAAGGCATCCGCCGCTTCGGCGAGGCGCCGGATGGCGCGCACCTGGTTCTTCATGAACAGCGCCGCCACCAGGAACAGCAGCAGGGAGGAGCCGACCACCCAGTAGACGAACAGGTACAGCGTGCTGCTGAACAGCCGCTTGCGCGCCGCTTCGGCATGCAGCACGCCGTCGGGCAGCTGCACGCGGATGATCACGCTGCGCGGGTCGGACTGCCAGTCGGTGTCGAAGGGCAGGCGCACGCGCTCGCGCAGCGCGGCATCGAGGTCCTCCTCGAGCGGCAGCAGCGGCAGGGAGGCCGGACGGCTCGCGGTCGGACCCAGCACCGCGCCCTGTTCGAAGGCGAGCGACAGGTCGAGCCGCCAGGCGGCCTCGCGGAAGATCCAGCCGCGCTCCTCCTCCCGCGGATGGCGGCCGAGGAGTTCGACGACCATCGAGACATCGCCCGCGACCGCGCCGGCCAGGCGGCGCGAGATGACATCGAGATGGCTGCCGTAGAACAGGTACAGCGCGATGATCTGCACCGCGACCAGCGGCACCAGGATGATCAGCAGCGCACGGCCGAGCAGCCCGCTCGGCACCAGCCAGCGCAGCAGCACGGCGCGCGCGGCTTGTGTCACGGCCCCGGCCTCAGCACGTAGCCGCGGTGGCGCACGGTCTGGATGAAGCGCGGTTCGCGCGGGTCGGTCTCGATCTTGCGGCGCAGGCGCGTGACCTGCACGTCGATCGCGCGCTCGCCGGCCTCGGGCGTGCCGAGGGCTGCGCCGATCTCCTCGCGGCTCAGTACCTCGCCCATGCGGCGCGCCAGCGCCTGGAGCAGCGATGCCTCGCCACCGGTCAGCCGCACGATGCCGTCGGGGCCGCGCAGCTCGGCGCGGTCCACGTCGAACCAGCGCGGGCCGAGCTGGACCGGCGCGCTGTGCTGCGCGGGCGCGGGCGCCGGCGCGACGCGGCGCAGGATGGTGCGGATGCGCAGCGCGAGTTCGCGCGGGTCGAAGGGCTTGGCCAGGTAGTCGTCGACGCCGTGCTCGAAGCCGCTGATCCGGTCCTCCGGCGCGCCGCGCGCGGTGAGCATCAGGATCGGCACCTCGTTGCCCGCGCGCCGCAGGCCCTCGGCCAGGGCCAGGCCGGATTCGCCGGGCATCATGACGTCCAGCACCATGAGGTCGAACATCATGGAGGCGATGGCGCGGCGTGCGGCGGCGGCATCGGCCACCGAGGTGACGCGGAAGCCCTGTTCGGCCAGGAAGCGCTGCAACAGGTCGCGCAGCCGCGCGTCGTCGTCGACTACCAGCAGGTGCGCGGTATCCGCGGTGGTGTTCATGGCGCCGGCGGGCCTTCCAGCATGTCGAAGGCGGCGCGCGCCTGTTCGCCCATCAATCCGCGCATCACGCGCCGGAAGCCTTCCACCGCGGCGGGGCCGGCCTCGCGATAGGCCTGCATGACCGTCTCGCGCTGGCGCTCGAACAGGCGGCGTTCCAGGGCCGCGCCCTTGTCCGTGAGGGCCAGCAGGCGCTGGCGGCGGTCTGCGCGGCCCGGTGTCTGCACCACGTAGCCATCCTCCATCAGCGGCTGCAGCACGCGCCCGAGGGATTGCTTGGTGATGGCGAGGATGCCGAGCAGATCGCCAACCGTGATGCCGGGCCGTCGGCCGACGAAGTGCAGCACGCGGTGATGCGCGCGGCCCATGCTCATGCCTGCCAGGATCTCGTCCGCGCCGGCGGTGAAGTCGCGGTAGCCGAAGAACAGCAGGTCCTGCGCCAGGCGCAGTTCCTCCTCCCGCAGGAAAAGCAGGTTGCGCCCGGCCGGCAGCGTGCTGCGTTCCGGGGCTTCCGCGATTTGCGCCTGGCGGGGGGCTGGCATGTTCGAGCGTGGACCTCCGTTTGGGTCAGTATCATTGACCGATCCGACGTGTCATTCTAACTTATCGTCAGTTGACGCAACATTCTTTCGTTCACCACGCCAGCCGCACGCAGAAGAAACCTGGAAGGATACGCAGCATGGGCCCTTTCCCGACCACGCGCACCACCGCGCCGAAGCCCAAGCCCGCCGACGACACGCTGTCCTTCGGCAAGGTGCTGACCGACCACATGTTCCTGATGAACTACGAGGAAGGCCGTGGCTGGTTCAACCCCCGCATCGAGCCTTACGGGCCGCTCAGCCTGGATCCCGCCACCTCGGTGCTGCACTACGGCCAGGCGATCTTCGACGGGCTGAAGGCGTTCCGCGGCGATGACGGGCAGATCCGGCTGTTTCGCCCCGAGCGCCACGCCGAGCGTTTCAACCGCTCCGCGCAGATCATGTGCATGCCGGAAGTGCCGGTGGACATCATCCG